>JBGGNE010000369.1:0-33443 GCA_041287705.1 Methylacidiphilales bacterium
CGCCAAGTTCAGCATCACGCCTCTCTCCTACCTTAACGCCCGCCGCCTGGAACGCGCCCGCACGCAGCTACCCAATCCGCGCCTCACCATCGCGGAGATTGCCTTTGCCAACGGCTTCCAGGATGCCGGCTACTTTACCCGGAAATTCCGGCAGCACTACGGTGTCCCGCCCTCGCAGCTGAGACGTGATACTCCTGCAGGTCTCTTGGACTAATCATTCAGTCCCTTGCCATTCAGAATCTGCTGCATACATTTCTCAATCCTGGATGCTCTGGTTTTAGATTGTCTGGGTGCGGAGAAGTGAAGGATATAGGCTCTCTGACGTCCAGGGGTTAGCGCAGCAAAAGCAGATTTCAATGCAGGCGCCTCATTCAGCTTAGCCTGAAATTCTTCAGGAAAAGGTTCCGGATTCTTTTTATACTCCACTTCCAGCCCTGATTTTTCCACTTCGATGGCCTCATTGATATAGGCTTTCAGAGTGGATTCCATCCCGGCTATTTCGCCGGCGCTGGTAAACAGAATACGACGAGCGGCCTGCGTATTTTCACCAGGTTTTTGTAGGATACTCTCGGGATCTTGAAGCAACGCTCCTTTACAAAATAATAACGCGCAGGATTCTTTAAAGCCTTGTACAATGACGATGTTACTTTCCTTAAACGTGTAACAGGGCTTCCCCCACTTCAACTCCTCCGTAAGACTGGAATCAAGAATAATTGCTCTTAATTTCTTAAACTCCTCCTGCCACTGTCTGGCTTTACTTATAAAGACATCAACGTCCGGGTTTACCATAGCGCCTATTTTTGTAAGCTAAGTTTTTTTGTCAAGTGCAAGCAGGCGGAAATGGTCGTGCAAGATTGCGGACAGCATTGATTTCGCCGATAATTTTTTAGTACATTGAATGTGGTCCTTAATGCAGAAGTGTCTGTTATCCCCATGAAAAAGAATACTGAAGCAGGCAGCAATTCGTCTCCACGCAAAACTATGTCCGACCAGATCTGCGCCTATGATGATTGCTTTGCCGAGTTCCTGAAGCCCGCGGCCAATGGACAAAAGCACGTCCAGTCCATTCTTCTGCAGGAAAGCTTCAGACGCTTTCAGGATCAGCGCGTTGGTATTCAACCCATGTCGCCGACAACGGTGCTGGACGTAAGCTGCGGCCCCGGCGAATTCAGCGTGGCCTGGACAAGCGCTATATCAACTTTCATGCCTGCGGGGATGGAGTACTGCTGTACGGATTTCCCAGGCGGTATTTGCAAAGATACCAGCGAAAAATACCCTATCGCCACCGCAAGGAAAATACGGGAAGCCGCAGCGAAAGGTCTGGTAAAGCTGACAAAAGATCCTGCAGCTGTAGAAGCCAACCTCTTTTCAGGGGAAGAAGCCATCATTTCTCCTGGCAAGACAGCCCATATCGTTCACTGGTCGCACAGCGGCTACCATGTACGTGATTCCCTGGGAGATCTACGCGACGATGCGCAAGCCATCGAACAGGGACTGAATACCGCCATCGATAAAATATGGGCTGCTTTGGATGCAAACGGTCTTCTTTTTACAGTTCACCAGACAGACGATCTTTCTGATGGCATACCATCCGAAATGTTCCCTGTATCCACCAAGTACCTGGGCGCCCTGGCTAACGTACCGACCTTAATCGCAAAACGCGTGTCAGCACTCGGCGGCTACACGGCAACGGTAAACTTCGCCACGCCGCTCAAGTTCCCCGACTTGAGCGGAGAAACCTGGGACGGCCTGAAAAGTCCTGCCCACTGGGATGAGATGGATTCAAACCAGTCAAAAGCCCTTCGCCTTCTCAGCTTCGTAGTGCATGACTTCACGGACTCCGCCAAATCCGGCCTGGCAAAACTTTCAGACCAGGGAACGCTGGGTGGATTTATAAATGAGTACGCCCAGATGGTAAAAAATAATGGCAGCCACATTTTCGTTAAGTGCGCTTTCCAGATGATCTGCAAAAATGCCGAACTGGCCACAAAGCTCTCCGTAATCGCCCACGAGCTTCGCGAAGACATGCCATCTTACCTGAAGGAGATGAGCAGGCGAATGCAGGTTGCGGAACGCGCGATGTGATCTCAAGCATCATCCCTGCAAACTAAGGCCGGCTCTAATCCTGAGAAGACCTCAGACTGTGAAAGCTGTGGAGCAGTTGGACCGATACACAGGGCGCAGACACTTGCCACATTGGCTTTATCCGCCTTATCTTGTCCGGGATGAAATTGGATTCCAGGAATTCCGCCAGCCGATGGGGCCGCGCGACTCTACTGTGGGACATGGGGATATTCCTTATGCTGAGCGGCGTTGCGCTCGGGATCGGCATACTGCTCAATCACCTCCGCGAGAGTCCTGCTCCCTTGGTCTACCAGAGCAAGGCCGAACGCATGAAACTGGCCGTCGAGCGCATAGAAAGAACCAAGCCAGTCGCGACAAACGCTCCCACTGCTCCTAAAGTCATCGCCCCACCCGAAACGGAGTTACCCGACAGCCTTTCGTTGATTCAGCTTCGCCAGATTGTCGACGAGAAGCAGATACCCGTTCTGGATGCCCGCCCTGAAATCCTACATCGAATGGGCCATATCCCCGGAGCGCTTGCATTACCTCGCAATGAGTTTGACGTCTATTATGCGAAGATTGAATCTCAGCTCCTGCCTAAGACTCGCCCCCTGGTCATTTACTGTTCTGGCACTTACTGTGAAGACAGCAAACTGGTTGAAAAAGCGCTGAGGAACCTTGGCCATACCCACCTTAGTATTTACCGCGGCGGCTGGACGGAATGGAGCCAGGCACAATTACCCGTGGAAAAACAATGAACTCCTGTACGCCGCAGAACCAGGCTTCAGCTGAAAGCGCATCTGCAACTGGCTCCACTTCACCCGGCTCAAATTCCATGATCTGCCGTCTCCGCAAGAGCAAACCGTGGCGCTGGATCCTGCTCGGTTTCCGACTCATTCTTGGGGCTACCTTTGTTTATGCCGGCTATCTCAAGATACAGGATCCTCAAGCTTTGGGCGACAGCATTGCCACCTACGAGATTCTGCCTGCATCCCTCATCAGCGTTGTAGTTCTGGGGCTTCCACCTCTCGAAATCATTCTTGGAGTCTGGATGATTTCCGGAATTCGGCTCCGTTACCCTGCTTTTGGCCTACTGGCTCTCACCATCATTTTTGCTGTGGCCATCTCTCAGGGGATTTTGCGCGGTCTCAACATAGATTGCGGCTGCTTCGGTGGCGGTACAGGTACCAGTTCCTATCCCCTGATTGTCCTTTCCCGCGACATCGCTATTATGATTGCCGCGGGAATTCTCTATGCTGATCAAATCCTGCCCAATCGTTCTGACCAGCAGTAAGCTACCCTGCGCCGCCCCTTACGGAGAGGTGATTTTTTGTTCGTTGGGGTTAACCGAGAAGGAGCTCATGTGCAGGTTGCCAGGACCACCAGTTGCGGGAGAGATCTTACTGCTATCGTAGTAGATGCCGAAGCCGGGGTTATTAGGCAGCGCCTGGACGCGGCGGTAGCGATCGTCAGGGTTGGTGCGCTCGTCCAGAGTGGAGAGCAGAACCGTCTCAGTTGAGCCGGCAGGCAGCTTATAGTTCGCGCCGAAGCTACCTGCTGCGTCACCAAACCAGATGTCCGTGCGGCTGCCATTGCCCAGACCGGTGATGTTGCCGAGCGTAGTAAGATCCGGAGATACCGCGTAGATACTGGCGCGGGTAGAACGGATTGTGCCTTCATTGAGGAAGAACGCCTTGTCATTGAAGCTGGGACGCGTGGCGTTGAAGTTATCCACAATGGCCAGGAAGTCCTCGCCCGCCTCCAGCTCTGCACCCTTGGCGATGCTGATGGAGCGACCGGAGATCAGTGAGATGTTCTGTCCGAACGTGAGGCTGTTGTTCACGTACAGGTCACCCGCAGCTTCAGACGGACGGGTGAAGAGAGCTGTATCCACCAGAGTAGCGCCGAAGGTGACGCCGAACAGGTTAGAGCTGTCAAACCCCGAAACCAGGTAGAGGGAACCGCCACTGTTTACGATCGGCGCGTTGATGGTGAGGTCACCCGAGCTGAGAATAGCCAGTGTGTAAGGCGAACCTACGTCAAGTGCACCGCCAGTGTCTTCCAGAACAGCGCCGCCTTCAGTGTTTGTGGAGACGAAGGTGAGGTTGCCGTAGGCGAGGCTGGCGACTGTGCCGGCAAAACGGGCGCTGAGAGTGCTGGTATCAGAATGCTGGGTCGCGTCGGCATCCAGCGTGTGTGTAACGAAGAGGATATCTGCGTTGGTAACGCTGTAGCCGGGTGTTGTAGTGTGGCCGATCCACCACAATGCATTGTCGCCCTCACCGTCTACCAGCGAGGATTCGCCGCCGACGCGGATATCAATCTGACCGGAGCGGTTGCCACTGGCGTCGAGGTAAGGCGCAAGGAAGGAGGGATAACGGCTTCCATGGCCGATCATGGCGTAGGATCCCTCGCCCGCACCACCGATCATGGTCAGGTCACCGCCAAGAGCCACCAGGATATTGCCGTTATTGGAGGCCGCTACGGGGGTGGGAATGGTGAAGCCAGAGAACCCAGGAGGAAGGCTTGACGGAGGAATAGTGCCGATGAAGGAGTCAATCAGGTCCTGAAGGAACGAAAGATCGGTGTAGGGCGTGAAATGACCGATCTGGGCGAAGCTCACCGCTCCCTGACCACCTTCAATCCACAGACTCCCAGCCGAAATGGAGATATTGCCATCAATGGTGGGTACGATGGTCTTAGGTCCGGTATAGCCAATACTGGTGTAGACAGGTGCCAGCAAAGGAAGGTCAAACAGAGACGGACCAAATACCAGACCGATGTTCGAGTGACCTACCAGTGCGAAGTTGCCGCCGCCAAAGCTGAGATCCTTACCGCCGACAATATTGACGGAGCTGTTGGGGCCGCCTGCAAGAGTGATGTTGCCACTGATGTGATAGCCAGGGCTAAACAAGATGATGCCACCGTGGCCAATCTGGCCGAACGCAAGACTGTAACCTCCGTTACCGCCTTCCACCGACAGACTATCCTGAAAGTTGAGCTTGATATCGCCGCTGATGCTGACGGGCAGCAGACTGATTCCGATGGGTGTGTGGCCAATCTTGGCAAACGTAAGCGCCTGAATTGGGCCAACCGTAAAGCCAAGCTCGGGAGGAATCGGGATGCTGGAGAGGAGTCCCGAAAGGAAGGCCAGCAAAGCCGGATCATTGATAGCCTGCTCAGTGAGGCGGATGGAAGAAGCCGTCACGGAAATATTGCCGCTGATGGGGGCAAGCGCCGGGGACAGGGAAAGTGATCCGTGGCCAATGTAAGCTGGTGAAAAGATGCCTGATGCCTGGAGAAGCAGAGGTCCGTTGCCACTCACGTTGATGTCGCCGGAAATGGAAGCATCCAGGCCGCCTGCGGTGATGTTGTGGCCAATCTGTACGATGCCGGCAATAAGCGACCCACCAATCAGGCTCATCGACGAATTGTAACGGATGTTGATGTTACCAGAGGCACCTTCCACAGAAGTCAGCCCCAGACCGCCGTGACCGATGGTAACAAAGGTTAACAGACTCGTTAAACCTGTCTCCATGCGGATAGAGTCGGCCGTGACATCAATATTACCTGAAATCGACTTGGCGTGCCCGCTGAAACCGCCGTTGCCAATCTTTGTATAACCAGGAACAAAGGCGAATGAAGGACTTTCGCCCGCACTCATCACCAGCGATCCGCCCGCGGTAATGACGATGTTGCCAGATATGTCCGCACCATTGCTGCTAAGGCCGCCGCCGTTACCAATCTGCTTCGCGCTGGTAGCCGAGCCCTGCATCAGGACTGAGCCTCCTGCTGTAAGGTAAATATCGCCACCGATCTGTGTGGCCGAGCCAGACGATGCCCCATGGCCTATCACCAGAAAGTCGCCGTTGCTTACACTTTCCATCACAATATCTTTGCCGGCTCTGACCTGGATGTTGCCGCCAAATGTGGGAACAGTGCCCTGAGTTTGATTGCCTATGAACAACGTGCCGCTATCACCGCTTCCGCCAAGCATTTGAACATTGCGGCCGGCTGTGACCTGAATATTGCCTACTATAGAGTCTGCGTTGGTACCTTCTCCGCCATGGCCCACGATGGTAAGTGTGTCACCTGCGCCTGCACGCAAAATAACGTCGTTACCCGCGGTCAGGTTGATATTGCCACCCAGAACGGGGTATGTGGAACTTGCCCCGCCGTGACCAATCTGCACAATTGAATTAGTTCCCAGGCTGTTCAGGATAATATCGTTTCCGGCGGAAACACTGATACTGCCCAGCAGACTCGTCCCGCCGCCAATAAGCCCGTCACCAATCTTGGCTACCTGACCACCCGTTCCAACTTCAACCCGCACATCATGGCGAGCGAAAAGATTAATGGCTGAGCTGGGTAATTCGGAACCGAGGCTTACATAATTCGGGCCGGAAACAACCTGCACATCATAGCCGGCGACATTGATCTTTCCGCCATTTGTTCCTACCTGAATGCCAGAGACAATTGAACCGTCACCTATGTAAACATTGCCACCGTTATTGGCGACGGGACCGCCCGAATTCTGTAAAGTACCGTTGTAGCCGTAATTGGATGGACTGGACACAATGCCGCTGAAGGACGTCGCCGTAGTATTGCGACCCGCCACGATGTTGATATCGCCACCTCCCTGAGACAGAATGTTGCTTAGTACAATAACGTCGTCATGCGCCAGCAAAGAGAGACTGAACGCGGAGTTCCACGAGACAGTCGCATCGACACGGATATCGCCGCTTGCGCTGTCAGAGCCAAAGAGACTGCCTGAGTCGTTATACGCTCCGCTTGTCTGAACAATAACGTTTTGGCTGTTGAGCAAAGCCACAAGTTCCGTCGCATTCAGGACAGAACTGGCTGAATTTGGTATCAGTGGAACCGTTATCGAGGTAAAACCTGCAGACGGGTCGTTACTGATGATAATATTGCTGGGATCGAGCAGGAGTGTGCCGCCGCCCGTGTTAATGCTGCCCCGCATGTCCAGATAGCCCCGGCTGCTGATTTCCGCAAAACCACCCGTAGTGCTCTCCACAACTGAGCCGCCGGCCGCCAGAATGTCACCGTAAAAGCCGGTGGCCTGCTCGCTCCATACGATAGCATCGCCACCCTGCGTACCTCCGCGGGCATCGATAACAGCGCCCTGCTCAACTACCGTCACGTTCGCATTGCGTACCGTAACATCGTTGCCCTGAAAACCGCCGCCAATCCGCACACTGCCGCCCTTGCCGCCGCTGCTGCTCACATCAACGCGAGAGGTTGAGCTCAACAGCACCTTATCACCGGTGACTTCCACATAGCCGCCCTTCTTTCCGGTGGCCTTCGATGAAGCGATGAGCTTGCCGGAGTTGCGAACCGTGCCACTTTCCGCCTTGAGGACAATGCGACCGCCGCTCTTATCCACTGCCGTCGCGCGGATAACACCGCTGTTATTTACGGCAAGCGCGTACTCATTCCCTCCCGCCGCGCGAAGTTCCGCCGCCGTGCCGCGGATGGTTCCGGTATTGTAAACTGAACCGGTGCCGCTCTTGATGAACACGCGCTGGCCATCCGTACCGCTCGGTTTTACTAGGACTTCCGATCCACCGGCCAGATTTACAGAACCTTTCTTGGCGGAGATCTTGCCATTGTTCTCCACCTTACGTGCGATCAGCGTCACATCACCTTCGGTGGCGCGGATTTTGCCTTCGTTGACCACCGATGCGGAGCTGTTGCCCCGGAAGCTCATGTCACCGCCCTTTAGAAAATCGCTGTCGGAAACGTCGTGCGTGCTGGCCGTAAAGGCCGATGTATTTACGCGCCCCGTCTTTCCCACAACCACCCCGTTGGGGTTGACGAGATATACCCGGCCGTTGGCGTTCAGATTGCCGTTGAGCTGCGATGCCGACGAGCCCGTCACGCGGTTCAGCGTTGAGGAACTGCTGCTGGGCTGGACAAAAGTCGTCGTCTCTCCGTGGTGAATCGAAAACTCGTTCCAGCGCACAATCGCTTTGTCGCTCGACTGACGGATGGTGACATTGCCAGGGCCCCCGCTGATTGATGCATTTCCAGTCGTAACCGTGCCACCCGTCGGGTTTGCCCACATGATCTGGGGCGGCAGCACAATGGACGGCAACACCACGAGCGTCACCACCAGTTGCACGGTTCGGCAACGGGAAAAGAAAGAATGGGCGCCAGTCCAGTCAGTGGCGAAAACGCGAATCTTGCGGGGAGACATAGGTGCGGTTGTGTGGAGAAAAATGCGGTTTAAACCAGCCATGCCCTCGCGGCGCCGGTCTATCCATTTCGACGGATCCGCGTCAGTAAGAGCACTTTAAAAGGACTAGAAGGCTGGCGGCGAGCAGGCAAGCATAAAAGCGTTATACAGCGAATAAAACTGAGATCCAAAGTATCGTGAAACCCATGCGTTTGAGTAAACCGATCCTGAACAACGCCGCCGCTAACGACTATGCTCTCTTCCTGAGTTGGAGCCACCGGGTCCATTTCCAGCATCCGCATCAGAACGTCTCGCTTACCTGGAACTGCATTCTTCCACGCACACATTACCATCAGCCTGCATGGTACTGTTTATAGAAGCAGATGTTAATCAGGAGCTTAAATATTAAGGCCCGCGTTAAAAGCATCCTTGCGCTGCAAGTTACTTGGTGCACATTCCTAAGTCGTGCATGGCACTGCTCGGTCGCCACCGGTTTTGCCTAATTATTACACCAAAAATATGACGCATCCCATAGCATCAGCGGCAAACAGGGCTGCCCGGAAGTCGGTGTTGGTGGTTGAGGATAACGCTCTGGAGCGTTTTGTTTTGAGCGAGTGGCTCAGGCATTCCAGTTACAGGGTAGTGGAAGCCGGGACTGCCGACGAAGCCATTGAGGTTCTGGCTTCCTCGCTTGGTATTCACGCCGTTGTAACAGATATGCAAATGCCTGGCGAAGCCCAGGGGCTGGATCTGGTGCGCCATATCAGGAAGGTATACCCGCACATTTATGTCATCGGGGTCTCCGCAAACGACTTTAAATTGGAGCTGGAACTGGAAATGTGTCCTTTCTTCATCAAGCCCTATGATCTTGGTGAGATCACATCCCTGCTGGCGACTTCCCTTAAGGATTCCCGTCCTGGTGACGATATTCAGGAGATAGCATAATGACTGAAATGCAGGACTTTCTGAATACGGATCGCGTAACCATCCTGGTAGTGGAGGATGAAATACTGACCCGTGCCGCTCTGGGCGAATACCTGCGCGACTGTGGTTATCGGGTGGTAGAGGCCGCGTCATCGGATGAAGCTGTCACACTTCTGAATGAGCCCACGATCAGCATCGATATTGTATTAACCGCAGTCGAGATACCCGGCTCGCTGAATGGCTTCGAGCTCGCCAAATGGACAAGAATAAACAGGCCGGGCAAAGGCGTCATCCTGGCCGGCACCCTTGAAGCCACCGCCGAAACCGCCGGGGAGCTCTGCAAGGAAGGTCAGGAAAGCAAGGAACGCGCCCACGTATCCCGACCCTATGAGCCACCTCAGTTGCTGGACTATATCAAACGCCTCCGCTCGTCCTTACCCAACAATTGACCATTCACCCGGCATTCAGCCCGTGCTCATTTAGTTTGGCGTAGAGGAGCCGGCGGCGCTGCACTTCTTCTGGAGCACTGCGGCGTGGAACCGATTAATATTGGACTGGCGTACAGCGCGCTGGAGGAGCTTTTTATCCAGAGCGAAAAAGGCGCCCGTGGGAGCCAACGGAAACCGCCCTGGGGATACCGGCAGTTTCGGCAAGATTAAGGTTGAACCAGCTTGCCGGGGTATTTCATCTGAACGGCCATTTCGCGCCCGATATAGGTAGTTTGTTCCGCTTCCTCGATATCGCGAGGGGCACCTCTCGGAGTAAGCATGTCGGTAACGTCCTGTGAGCCCCATTGGTCCGGTCTGATGACGCGGCCCGTTTGCACCAGCGTGTTGATATGAGCCTTGATGGCGGCAAGACGCTCGACCGCGGCATCAATTTCGGCTGTTGGCAGAAGTCCCGCCAGGTCGGCCCTCAAGGTTTGGGGGGTGACGCCCTCAAACGCTCTTACCATATCGGTATCCACAACTGGCGGCAAGGTTGCCGGCTGATTGTTAAGGCGGCCCGAGAAATCTCTCACTTGCGGTCCGAAACACTGGTCGTTATCAATGGCCTTGAGTCCGGCAAATCCGCCACCAGCGTCGCGCTGAACAATAAAATTGCCCCGGTGACGGTCCACCTGCGCTGTCAGCGCGTCAAGTAATTGCAGATTCACGAACGCCTTACGAATACCGGGGTCGCTCATGTCGTGTTGAACATTTTTGTCCACGTCCTGCACGTGGAAGTATACTTCACCCTCTTTCTCCACGTGCAAAGCTGCCAGCTGCTTGCTTAGTTCAACTCTTTCTTCTCGCGGGGTATCGGGGTTATTGATTTCCCTTTCAAGCTCCTTATACCGCGCGATGCGCCCTTCCGTTGCGGGAGTTCGTTCCGTAACTGCAATAAAACCCGCCTTGCCGCTGACGAATTCCATAACCATCCCGAGCTCCCCATTGTGCCTTGCCATTTCAGTTCGCGGCGTCAGTCCAAACCCCAGCCGTGCATCGAGTTTACCAGTCGCGATATTTCGCGCCCCAAGCCGGGCCTCTGATTTTGGAATACCCAGCAGGTGTTCCGCGCCACCTAGTCCTTCCGGGGATTCTCTCTTGAAAACGTATGTTTTCCTCGTGTCGCCGGGAGGCTGATAATCCAGCTTTTGAGGAGCGCCCAGAGCTCCACCCGAGAGCGATTTGGACCAGCCTACCTGATTAAAAGGTACAAAGTCCCTTACCAGCGTAGCTTCGCAGATCGGCATTGTAGCGTCCCTATACTGCATCATCTGGTCCAGCGAGAGTCCATGCTTCAGAGCAACAGCCGCCTCCTCAGGCGTAAATCCGTGCCTGGTAATTTCCGCAATTCTCTGGTCCGCACTACCCAGGACCTTTTTCACCTGCCCCGCAGTAAGTGGCTCGCCATTTTTCAGGTGCGAAGCCAGGGATGACTCGGTCATTTCCGCCATTTTGCTGCCATAGTTTGCTCTGACCTCGGATACAAGCTTCCGGGCGGCCACCTTGTTGGCTTCGATATGTTGAGGCTCACGCTTCGAAAACGCAGTGCCCAGAATCCCCGCTTTCTGGCCACTCGGCACCATCCCACCGTGATCGCCAATCTCAATGACGAAGCCGTCAGGTAATTTCCCAACACCAGCAAAAGTTCCTTCAATCGGCATGTTGTGGTTGCGTTAGAGTAATCAGATACGAATCATCGATACGGACGGAAAACCGGACATTGCATCAAGGGCATTACCGCCTGGTGCCTCCGTCTCGAAACTGGGCTCACCCGTCCAATGGCCCGTTTCAAGTCGATCCGCCCACTTCCTGGCATTCTGAACGATTGCGGCGAGCAGCAGTTGCAATCGATCTTCGTCCAACTGATCGGTCGGCTCACGAAACTGAAGATGCAGCGTACGTTCATGAGGATCAACCGCCAGTGTAGCCCCACCCGTTCCCGCCCAGTGAAAGTTAGCCGCCAGAACCTCCAACAGAAGCGACTGTAAGTTCCCCGTAGGCAAGTGACCACATTTGGCAACCATCAGCACGGACCTCGTGTCTTCATCAAAAGAAATGGCAAGGTCGATTCGCCCATCTACCTGCAACAGCGTATGGTCCTCCGCGTCCAGGGTCATATCGGCATCAATCCTTTCGCCAAGCGATCCAAGCAATGCTATAAGATTCTCTCGAGACATGCACAATAGATTAGCAGATAGGCGTGGTTAATGCGAGGAACGCGATGGAGAAGCTTTCGAAGCAGCATGCCGTCGGTTGCGCGCGTGCGGCCATGTTCAGTAAACTGGCGCGGGAAGGAGTTGGTAACGAATGTGATGAACGAGAAGAAGGTTCCCGCACGGGCAAAGCCGTTGAGTCGCCATTCAGGTGCAGGGCCGCGGAAACCGCTGTTACGTTCTGCCAAAGCAACATAAAGCCCGCGGACAGAGCCAGCGTCGCAAGCAGGCTACCCGCCACTGTATAGAATTCTCGTAGTTTGTAATCGCGAAACTCGGTGACCTCCGTCTTTACCATGCCGGAGAAAAGCATGTTCCAGTGCCAGATGATCATGGTGCCACAAAGCGGAAAGGCTATCATTACTTTGCCTTCTCCAATATGTACTTCCTTAACTTTCCATCCCGCCAGCAGAGCTCCAATTACATGGCCTGCTTCATGCCATACAATATTAACAAGAAAAAGGGAAGCCAGCTCAAAGGCACGTAAAAGAAGGTTGAGCGATTCCATAGACACGGGGAATCCTGTGTGACATGTTTGCTCACATAGCCTGCGAATATCAAGTCTAAAGGAGCAACAAATAGTGCGAGTAATCAACTTTGATAATATTTATATCCATGTGTTCAAGCGTAGTCTCATGTGTGGATATGATTGCAAACATCGATCGCCTGCCGTTCACGTGCGCTGCTATCGATGGTGCTGATGACTTCATCCACGTCGTATCCAGGTATTGGGCTGGGTACTCTGCCGGCGAAGGCAAATACAAAGCCTCGCTGGATCTGCCTGCCGATGCTAAAGCGGAGCGCATCCATGTATTTGCTCTTGCGAAGAACGACCAGGGTGTCCAGACCACGTCGGTGCTGCTTAGCGAATCATTGGATGCAGGCCGGGCTGAACCGTAGAATTGAGACTCCTTTGTCTCAACTCAACAGTTTGAATAGAGGGAGACTGGCTTCCTGGTGAGGCTTTGGCTAATGTGGCGATAATGAAGATAGCTTTGCGCTGCTTATTAACGGTGCTCCTGGTTGCCGGGGCTTTGAGTCGAGGCTGGTCTGCGAAGCCTGCTGAAGTTAAGGAAATCACACAATACGGGGTAACCTGGACTTTCGAAAAGCCCTGTCTTGCCGGGCAGTTTATCACCGGCGACTGGTGGGTCGCAGGCCCGGTAACGGTGGTGACTGTATCACCAAAACCGCAGCCCGCGCCGGCCGACGAACCCATAACGGATGGCAAAAGTATTTACGGTGCCACCGCGCTGGTGGACGACAGGAGGCTGCGGAACGGTTCCATGGCGTTTACTGCAGGGGATACGCCGGTCAGTTTCAGCGGACAAGGATATGACTCGCGCATCCAGAACTATGATCCGGCGCTGACGGTGACCTACCCGCTAAGCCTTACGCCGGGGCAGTCGCTCATCTCCAGCATCAGCAGCGAAGTCTACAGGAAGGGGAAGCTGGCCACGCCATTCGTTCCATCTCAGCAGGTGCCGGAGCTTGTCAAAGGCCTGGGCGGAGCGGAGATGGTGCTGGCGCTCGATACCGCGGCGATTCTCACGTGTCTGGACAAAGCGCCTCCAGCCGATTCATTTCGGCCTGCCTACATTGGTCGCACCAAGACACTTTATCTGAAGAAGGACATTCGCTGGGATCTGCTGCCCGCTCTGAAGCCCGTGGCCGCCACACCAGACTGGAAAGCCATGTCACGCGTATTCGAGCGACCCTGGCTGGATCATGACGCAGGCTGGACCATCCAGTTCACCGGGCCGGGACAGAATCAGCCGAACTACGGCGGCGTTTTCTCGCACATGACGACAGCAGCGGGGCTGATGCTTCTGCTGGATGTTCCGAAGGAGCAAAAGGAGAAGCTGATGATCGGCTATCTTCAGCTCGGCATAGATCTCCACGGTCTGGCTCACCGGGGCCGCAACTGGTTCTCCGACGGCGGTCACTGGATGGGCCGGAAATGGCCAATATTTTTTGCCGCAACCATGCTGAATAGTGAGGAACTGCGAACGCTGCCTGTGGTCAATCTGGAAACGTACCGCGTTCACAAGAGCCGTAAGATGCTGCCGACAGAAGGAATACCTGCGCCGACGACTATCTTTCAGGAGGATCTGGATACCTATTACGGAGAAAAGGGCGCGGGCGGTCAGACGGTGTTCTGGCAGGTCGTGTTCCATACTCGTCCCCGGGAGGCCTTTATGGAGAAGCCTTACTCGCAGTGGAACGAGGACGACAAGTTCTGCAGCAAGTACTACTGGACCGTTGGTAACTGGAACGGCTTTGCCCTGGCCGCGCTCTACATGAAGCAGAAAGCCGCGTGGAATCACGATGCGTTCTTTGATTTCTGCGACTGGACCATGGTGCCCGGCCAGAAAACGCCCAATCACAAGGGCGTCGATTCTCCCTGCCGCAACGGCACGGCGCAGTTCGTGCAGCAGATGTGGGACGCGTACCGCGAAGGTGCGCCCGCCCAGCCCGGCGGCAGGGACAACCTCCGCTGGGTCTGGACGAATGGCAAGTGGAGCGACGACGGCCAGAAGTTTCAGGCGTCAGAAGGTCGTATCATTCAGAATCCCAAACCTACAGCGGCCTCCAACTGACCGCGGCTCCGTTAGCGCTCCTTGTCAGGGTTTCTTGACTGACGGGACGAGATCCGACGCGAAGACGATAGGGATCTTGTTCGCTTGCAGGTAGTCGACCATCTTGACGAATTCGGCCCAGCGGGCGTCATCCCACTGGTTGGGGTGGCCCTGCAGAATGTAGTAGCTGCGGCCTTTGGCATACCTGGGATAAGCGGCGACAAGCTTCTCCGTATTGGGCACAAAGAGCGGTTGCTCGATATTGGCTTGCCACACACGATCCAGAATGGCGACCTTGCCTTCGGCTTCCAGCTTCTTGCCGCGCTCGTTCTGAGGTTCGGGATAGAGCCAGATCTTGATTGCGGGATCTTCACCCACCACGCGTGTCAGATTGTCCTTATCGGTGTCCGACATAGGCGCGTTACCGCCGCCAGGAGGGCCAAACGTGACAAACGGTGCGCCCAGCTTTTCCACGGCCAGCTTCTGGCTGATCTCAAACCTGCGCTTCATCTCCTCGTAAGGGCGGTTGGCAAACTCCGCGTAGTCTTTATCGCCCTCCTTATGCACACCGTGATCGTAGCCATGGTACCACAGTTCTATCAGGCCGCTGTTCTGAAGCTCTTTGATGTAAGCGAAGTACGCCGGCTTGTCGCCTTCCAGCGAGTTGGCGATGAGGCCAATGGAAAGCTTGATCTTGCGCTCGATGGCGAAATCCGTAATGCGCTTCCAGCGCTGCGGCACCGAGCCCCTGGAGGCCAGATCATCTACTTTCAACACAACCGGGATGAGCGGATCCGGAAGCGGTGCCGTAGATGCTGCAGGTTTCTCTGGCGTCGTCTGGGCAAAGAGCGGACTGGTACACACAGCAAGCAGGCAGATGGAGAGTAAACGGGGTAGGGGAAGTCGAAGCTTCATAGAGTGGATTAATTCGATGGCGGCAAAAGATGGTTTGACGACGATAAGCGACGGAAGGGAAGATAACAAAAGCAACGGGGCTCAAACTGTTGATCAGTCCGTGGTGGACGTTGACGCTGCGTACAGAAGATGCCAAAGATAGCAATATGAACAAGCGCGTGACACTCCGGGAAATAGCGGAAGCTGCCGGGGTGCACTACAGCACCATCAGTCTGGCCCTGCGCGATCACCCAAACGTTTCGGTTCCGGTCCGCGAGAAGATAAAAAAACTTGCCAGCGACATGGGCTATACGCCTGATCCCGCGTTATCTGCTCTCAATGCGTACCGCAAAACCAAGTTGACGGTGCACTATCAGTCCACTCTGGCGTGGATTGATAACTGGGAACCCACGAAGCTGCGCGCTGCTTCTACCTTTAACGAGTATTACACCGGTGCCGCTACCCGTGCCCGGCAGCTCGGCTACGAGTTGGAGGAATTCTGCCTGGAGAAGGAAGGTATTTCGCCGGAACGCGCCTCGCGGATCCTGCACAGCCGTGGCATCAAGGGACTGCTGCTTGCACCACAGCCGGAATCGGGCATGCGGCTGCCGTTCGATTACGAGCGCTTTTCTTCGGTGACCTTTGGCTACAGTCTTCAACCGCGCGTTTTTCATCTGGTCACCAACCATCAGTTTCACTCCCTTACGCTGGCGCTGGATAAGCTGACAGAACTGAACTACAAGCGGATCGGAATGTTCATTCCGCAGGATATAGATGAAAAAGTAGACAATATGTATCTGTCTGCGCACTGGAACTTCTACCGCAAGCATAAGAAGGCCCGGCGCATTGAGCCCTGCCTGTACAAGGCGGGGGGATCGCGCCCCGCCTTTCCGCCGTGGTTTCAGAAGCACAAGCCTGACGTCATCATGTCTTTCGGCGGCATCCCCGTTCTGGAGATGTTGGAAAACATGGGCCTGAACGTGCCGGGCGATGTCGGCTATATTCAGCTCAGCGTCGGCAGCAACGAGCCGGAAATCTCCGGTGTTTACGAAAACGGCCTGCTGATCGGGCGCACCGCCGTCGACTTCCTCGTCGGCATGCTGCAGCGCGGCGAAATGGGCTTTCCCGAGGTCCCCATCCGCATACAGGTCGAAGGAAGCTGGCGCCAGGGTAAGACCGTGCGAGAGCCAGCGGGATGTACGGAGATTCTGCCTCACTGAATCGGCCGTATCATTTGGCTGCGCGCACGCTTTGAATCCCCTACGGCGCAAACTGCGTGCTGGCGATGATGCGGAACTTGTAGAAGCGGCTGAGCGGTTCGGCGGGAGGAAAGGTGGCGGTGCTGAGGATGGAAGAGTCCGCGTAGTCGGGGATGGAGTCGTTGGGGTCTATGTAGCGCTCGATGGTCTGCGAACCGCGATACTGGCCGGTGATGAGATCCTTGCCTTCGCGCCACTGGGCGGGGTTGCCGCCTGTTACCTGCTTGAGGCTCTGCACCCGCATATGCACGGTGTAGGTGTTGGACTTGGTGGTGAGCAGCGGATAGAGGTTGGCGTAGGGGCGCTCGCGGGTATTGTCGCCAGTGAGGCCGTAGCTGTTCCAGAACGTGTCCATAAGGCCGCGGGTAGGGTTGGAGGGCGCAGCGGCAGGTGTTGTCAGGCCCAGCGGTACCAGATCAATGCTGCAGATCTCGCTGGCGGAGTGGAAGATATCGGCTGTATCAAAGCGCTTGCGGAACTGGCGAAGGGTGGCATCCAGGTCCACCAGGAAACGGACCGTTGTGCTATTAGGGGCATTGGCGTTCCCGCCCACACCGTAGTTGGCGTTCTGGTAGGTCTTGTAGATGTCATTTTTATTGTTGGGAATACAGGCCACCTTCATGTTCTTCATGGCCGCGCGCAAGCCGGTATCGCGGTTGATGTAGGTGAAGGGCACAATGAGGTGATTCATGTTGATGCGGCCCGCCGTGGCCAGCGGTGTGCTGATAGCATAAGGCTCGACTACCGGCATGTTGAACAGATCCATCAGGAGGTGATCTGGAGGCGTTGTGTAGGGAGGCGCAGCGGGCAGGGCCGTATTGGGCGTCGTTTGTACGCCCAGACCAGGATGGCCAGCGGGACCGGGACGGAACAGAAGTGTCTGCCAGGGCTTGTTGGCAAATACCTGGCTGGGAAGCGAGCCAAACATGCCTGCCGACGGGATCATCCGGTTAGGGGAAAAGAACGTATCGCCGGGCGGCGTGTTGACGTTGTAATCCATCTGAAAGTACGCCACGCCGTTGCCTCCATTGACGCCCGTATCACCTTCGTCCGCTTTGTTGATGTAGGCGCCGTCGCGGCTGTTCTGGAATCCGTTGTCCCAGTCGCGAGTTATGCCTGTAAGCCCGGTCTGGGACGGCACGTCATTGTCCTTGGAGTTCCAGTGAGAGAGACTGCCGCCAAGGAACGTCGAATCATTCAGTGGATGGTTCGTTGTAGGCGCTGTGGGGTGAGTGAAGGGGTAGACCAGATACTGCGCGTTCCAACGGCTATAGGTTGTGCCAGGTGCGAGCGTGTTGTAGAAAAGCCGGCCGCCTGCCGCCCCATAGACAGGGTAGCTCAGACCAAACCGCAGCATGTGAGAGAAACGGGACGTCTGAGAGGAATTGGCATACGCGGCGGTTGCAGGCACATTGGGCTCCGCCAGGGGCTGATAGAAATCTGTGGGAACTTCCGTGCGGGCGGCCAGCAGCCGCATGTCACCGGGGGTTGCCACCAGACCGCGGATCACATCCTGATTATGGACGAACATGTAGGAGGGATCCAGATTCAGGCGCCCCGTCTTGGTCACGCCGTTGATAGTAGCGTTGAGGAAAGACAGCATGGTGTAATTGCCCGAAGATGTAAGCCTGCTGGAAATGGCTGTCGTCGGATCCGTCTGCGAGTTCGGCACAGGGAAGGTGCCGGAGGGGAACTGCATCCTGATGGTCTGGACGGGCGTTGTGGTGGTTCCATTGGACCCGAGCGCCAGGACTTCGATCGTAATGGTGCCGGCCCTGAAGCTGAAAGTACCGCCGGTTGTCATGTCTGGACAGTCGGATTTGCCCGCGCCGGTGCCGGTCTGGAGGCTGATGGCGGGATATTTGTCCTGACCGGTCAGGGCGGACTTGCCGTAGCAGAACTGGCGGAAATCCAGGATTCCACCGAAGTTGCTGCACGAGAACGAAGCCGTCTTATCTTTCGCAAACGGGCGAATGAGCGTAACCGGAGAGCTGAAACCAGCCGGGAAGAAGTTACTGCCATCCGCGCTCCACTGCACGGAATCCAGTCCGGAGATCTTCAGTTGGTACCAGGGATAGGAGAGCGCCAGTCCCTGCGAGGGATCAAACATGACGGGGATAAACGCAGCCTGGACGCGTTGTTTGTTGGCCGCAATGACAGGTGTGGCTGTCACAGTGCTGTCTCCCGCACCAATGAACATGAACACGGCCTGATGCACCGTAGGGTACCGCCCGAAACCGCGCGGGTTCTTTGACTTACCATCTACGGTATCGTTGATGTTGATCGTCGTATCGACAATGGGCACCACCTGGCCCAGCCCGCCCTTATAGGTCACGCTGGTCGATACGGTGGTATCGTATGCCACCGTGAACGGCGTCGCGCCGGTGGTGCTGTCCTGAAGGTTGGTGCTGCGCACGTAGTCAAACATCTCGGTCAGCAACTGATCGCGATCCCCATTGGGATATTTGGCGGCAAAGCTGCCCAGTCCGAAACCCGGGATCGGCAGTGATGTGAGCGTGCGAAGGTACTCCAGAAGCATCCGGTTGCGTCCCAGGCCCGTTACGTCGCCCGCAGGAGGCAGATCCACAGTGTTGCTGATGGGATCTTTGCGCTGAAAGTAGAAGAGATGATCGTTGATGGTCGTGCAATAGGCGATCAGCTTGTCGTAGGCCGTCATCGCCTGTACGCCGGAGATTTTATTCAGCGTTATCGGCCACATGGAGACGCGGGGCAGATTGAATACATTGACATCCGGTGCCTGGCTGTGTGCGGTAATAAAGAACTTGGCGCGACGTATGGCTGCCGGGGTAAGCACGGACGCAAAAATGCTGTTCATCGCGGAGTTCTTCTGCCGGTTGCCGCTGTTCATGCCGGGCTGGAAGAGGAATTCGTCCTCCGAAGCATACAGGCGGTCCGACCTCAGCAGCAGAGGAGTCGCCGCCGTAGTCGTCGATGTATTGGTAACTGTACCTCCCTGCGAGCCGCCCGCGATGGTGCGCGGGGTGACAGGATAGAATGCTTCGGGAAAGCCGGTGACACCAGCCAGTTGCGGAAACACAGCGCTCAGCGACACCGTTGCCGGGTGACCTGGATAGCGCTGGAATTCATTGGAAACCGGTTGATTGCGCGCCAGGTAGTAGTCGTCGTAGGTGTAGGTGCGTGGCGTGTCCCAGAAGGAGCCTTCGCTCGCCGTGTTGATGTTAACCTTGCAGGTGTCATCGTCCGTCCAGTACGCGATGCGTCCTATGATCGGGTTGGTCGCGGTAGGCTGTTTGGTTGAACTTACGAACGTCACGACGCCGCTGGTCGTGCCGCTGTCGGGCAGGATGTAATCGCCATCCTGAAGCACGTAGAGCCACTTTACGGGCATCGGCACCTGATTGGGCGACGCAGCGTCCACCGGTGTCGAGTTCTTCACCCAAAAGCCGCTGACGGCCGGCTGACCGGAGACGAGCGGGCCAAGCGCTTTTACGGAGCCGCCTTCAATCGCGGAAGTGTACGTGGTAAAGTTTGTCGAGTTCCCCTCCATAATGGGATAAACGATGTCACCTTTAACCGAGACCGGCTGGTTCAGATCCACATAAACGCCTTTCTGGCTATACCAGTTTGCGGGGACACCATTCGCGGTGGCGGTGTGGTCGAACTTGCCCGTGCCCTGCATCGCGTCATCCGTGTAGAGCTTGAAAAAGCCGGCAGGCGCGCCATTGGTGTCGTAGGTGCGGATCATGCCCGGCTGGCTGGCCCAGCACAGCGCGGGGTTGCCGGTGGCGACACGCACCTGCGCAACCACCAGATTGACGGAGGACTGCGTCAGCAGCTTCAGCGAGGAGCTGTTGGCGTAGATCTTGGACGTTTGCAGCTCCGTGTTTACGCTTGCAAGAAACGCGACCGTGATGACCAGCAGCAGCCCCAGCGCCGCCAGTACAACTACCAGAGATGAAGCGCGGCGCACCACACGCACGCGGCTATGAGAACTGAGAGAATTCGTCCTCTTCATAAAATGAAACTCACAATCAAGGCTCGTTACTATTGTTATTGGCAACTAAGACGGGAAATGTACGTTCGCCGGCAGAGAATTTATTTTCGATGACGATCTGCACGTTATACGCTTCGTCGTTTGCAATGCTGAGAGGGAATGCATTCGAACTGCTGAGATTCTTCAACCGCACAACAACGGTATATATTTTCTGCGCTACATCGGTGCCAGGCAACGACTTACCTTCGTTGTCGAAGTAGAAGGTCTGATCCGCCATTGCGGCAAGGTGCCCGAAATCGGTCAGCAGGATTTCGTTGGAAATGCCCTGGACAATCTGTGCTTCAACAGTATTGCTTCTCGCCTTGTTAAACATGGAGAGTCCCACTGGCAACATGCCCAGAATACTCAGCATTCCAAACGATACAACTCCCAGTGAGATAATGACTTCCGCCAGACTGAAGCCCCCGCGTCCGGCCCGGCGTCCCTTTATCCTTCCGGTGAAAACTGCCATGAGCTCTTCCATGTCCGTAACCTAAGCTCGTATTGCAACCTTTGCCAGACAAGAGCAACTCAAACTGTTGAGTGAACGACTTGGGCACTCCGACTGGCAAAACTGGAAAATACCAAGGAAAAACGCCATAACTTTGCAATGCAGAGTTATGGCATTTTAGCTCCATCCTTACTACTACTATTCGGATCAACCAAACTGTTGCCCGGAACAACCACCACAACGGATACATGTACCACTGGATCATAAAGTCCTCACTTAAGTTGCGAGGCGCTACCAACAGCATGTAATTACAGTGGTTGAACGAGATTTGATTGCTGATTAGTATAGAAAGGGGAATTGCGTAGGACAGAAGACAATTAGCAGGAGAAAATAGCAACGATTGACAGAAGACTCAATGGATTGTCTCTACAAAGAAAACAAAAAGAAAATCAAGAAAAGCCCATTTGCTAATGTATATTTTCGGATTCCCAAGTTCGGAGTATTAACATCAATAGAATTAGGGTATCATTACGCAGGACTTTGCGGTGTTATAACAACAAGACCTCCCAGTGCGTTTACCATAGGACTAAGCGGCAGAATCACATCAACAAGGTTCAGGAAGTGGCGGTAATCGGCATGATCATGTTCCTGAAGCTGGTATGCTGCGGCGTCGCCTTTGGCGCGATCATTTTCTGCCTGTACCGCACTAGCCTGGCCCGCAGGGTAGCTCTGACATCAGGCGCCACCCTGAGAGCCGGATTGCGGCGGCTGCTACTTGACTTTCTGCTGCTCAAAGATTTTGCTTATCGCTTCGGCAAACTTTTCATAGCCAGCGTCGCTGAGATGAATCTGATCGGCCCTGAAAAATTCCGGCGTTGGTTTGCCGTCGGAATTGGCAAGCAGCGAGAAGAGATCCAGCACCGCTACATTTTCTTTCTCCTTGCCCAGCGTGGCGATACGTTCGTTCAGTTCCACAAGCTTGGAGTGATCGATTGGCGCCTTGGGAACATCGCGCGGCGGGATGGTGCAGAGCACAAGGGGAATGCCCGGCGTGGCCTTCCGCGCGGCGTCGATCAGCTCCGTAAGATTGCTGATTGTGTCCTCAGGCTTGCCGTGGGCGCTCAGGTCGTTCGTGCCGACAAGAATCACGATGGCCGTGGGATGCAGATCCAGCACGTCTTCCTGAAAGCGGAACAGCACCCCGCGGCTCGTGTCGCCCCCGATGCCGCGATTTACCACGAGCTTCAACTGCGGAAATGCTTTGTTGGTCGGCACTTTAGCCTGCGCCCAGTTACCAATCAGCGAGTCACCGACAAATACAACGGCACCCTGGGAATCCGAGCGTTTGTCCCAGAAATATTTCCTGTTATCCGTCATGTAGGGATAGACTTTTGTAGGACCTTTGCCGGGCCAGGAAGATGAATCCGCGGCATCCGGGAATGGAGTCGGGCCGGTTGACTGGGCTGTAAGTGAAACCGGTGCAAGAAGATGCGCGGCCAGATAGAGAGCGGGTAAAGCCAGTGGGTACTTCATAATTGAGAGTTAATTCTTTATTCTAAAATGCCGATGGATGCTATCGTGGGTGTTGATTAAGGCTTAACCATCTGCTTCAATAGAAAATATGGCGTCTACGTTGACCCTGATTGCAGAAAAAGCCGGTGTCAGCACCGCAACTGTCTCCATGGCGCTACGCGGCAAAGGCCGCATGTCCGACGAAACGCGCAACAAGATCAAGGCTGCCGCCGAGGAGTTGGATTACCGCGTTCACCCTATTCTTTCCCAGGCGTGTTCCCTGGCAAGACGCGCATCCGCCAGGAATTATCGGGAGACGCTGGGCTTTATTCTGGAGTACCCGATGGAGACATGCGGCTACTATCAGCGCGCACTGTACGATGCCGCCCGCGATCGTGCCGAAGCGATGGGCTACAAGCTGGAGCCGTTTATCGCCACTGGCAAGCGCTCGCAGAATCAGAGTCTCAGCCGCATTCTGGTCGCTCGCGGTATCCGGGGCATCATTATTTTGCAAAGACTTGGTCAGACGCAGCCTCGGCTTTATCTGGACTGGAAAAACTTTGCGGCGGTGGAGATCAATCGCTATCTGCGCTACCCGCGCAATCTCCACCACATCGATACGGTCGACTACCATAAGATACTGGAGGCGATGCATTTGCTGAAAAAGGTGGGTTTCCGTCGCATCGGTATGGCGGTGGAGCCTATGCAGAATAATTCGCGCCGCGGAATTTATGCCGCCGCGTCTCTCATTGTGGAGTCAAAGAAGCCCGTTTCCAAGGGAGTTCCTCCACTCATCTCGTTCGGGCCGTGGTGTCTGGATACTTTCCAGCGGTGGCTGGATCGATACAAACCGGACGTGCTCTACGTGCACCATAATTCGGACATTATGCCGTGGCTGGATGCACTGGGACTGAAGGTGCCTGGGGACATTTCCATCTTCTGCGCGAACGTGCACCAGCCACACATTTCCGGGCTGCGCAGGGACTACGCAGGCATGGGCCGTTCGGCGGTGGAAATGGTCTCTTTACTGTTGGGCGACAACTGTTTGGGGCTGCCGCGAACACCCCGTTGCTGGCTGGTGGATGAGCTGTGGCAGGCGGGCACGACATTAAGCCACAGCATTGACGAATTTATTACCGCAGATGGGGTTCTTTCAGGGGCAAAACCGCGTACTTTACAGAGGGAAAACGAGGTGGCTGATCAATTGGTTAAGGGTTAACCAAGAATGCTTATGGTTCTAATCATCGCAATTGGATAGAGTTTATTTCACGAGGCAAACCCCTGCAATTCTATTCGCGGATCTGGAAAACCCACCGTGCCTCGCCCCCCATTTCTGCAGGTTTAATCCCGGCAAATTTATGAGCATTTCATCTCGCATCCTTCGTTACTTCAAGCCCAGCTACCTCCGACGTCGCCTTGTACGCGATCGTAACAGCAGCGGCTTCAGCCTGATCGAAGTTGCTCTCGCGCTGGGCATCACGTCCTTTGCCAGCACCTTTATCATCGGAATGACCCTGATGGGACTTTCGACGTTCCGACGTGCCATGGACAATACCGTTCAGTCCTCCATTGTCCAGAATCTTACGAATGAAATTTTCCTCACCGACTTTAAACAGCTGCGTCGCATGTCGAAATCCCAGGCTGCGGTGTATTACTTCGACGCCGATGGCACCCGGCTCGCCACTCCTGACGGCGCACTTTACACGGCTGATATCTCCTTCACCGATCTCAGCAATGCCACCGCCAATCATCCTCTGGGTAATCTGACTCCCGGTGCCGGTACCACTGCTCTTATCTCCATTACCCGCAGCGATACCTCCAAGGACCGATTCTTTGTGATGGTTGGCAATAATCAGCAGGTAAGCTCCTCTACGACGCCCGCAACCTGGTAACCAAGGCAGGTCTTTGTGAATCCAACCTTTCCTTGCATGTCCCGCAAGTCAGCAGGACCGGGGTTTACCCTGGTAGAGTTACAAGTTTCGCTGGTCATCTTCGTCATCATCCTGGGCATCATCTTCGGCCTTACCCAGCAGACGACCAAAGTTTTCAGAACCA
The DNA here is from genome assembly GCA_041287705.1 of Methylacidiphilales bacterium. GTDB lineage: Bacteria > Verrucomicrobiota > Verrucomicrobiia > Methylacidiphilales > UBA1321 > LW23. The sequence continues at coordinate 24,651 of JBGGNE010000369.1, forward strand.
CAAGCGGCCAGATGGAGGCGTTCCGCGCCGCGCGAACCGCCTTCGAGTCCATCACACGCAATCTTAGTCTGGCTACGCTGAACAATTACTACGACTACGTCGACAGCACAGGAAAGACACGCGCCCAGGTCATTCAGGGCGGCGACGCCACCACGGTCAGCACCTTCTCGCCCAGCACCTACGCCCGCGTTTCGGATCTGCACTTCGTCTCGGGATGGAATGGGGGATCCAGCTCTCTGTACAGCAAGCAGGTGACGCATTCAGTGTTCTTTCAGGCGCCGCTGGGTTACTCCTCCACAGGAACGATCACCAGCCTGGAAAACGTGGTGAACGCCTGCGGCTACTACATCGAGTATATGGCGGACAGCAGCCAGCCGACCTTTGTTTCCAATACGCCGGTCTATCGCTATCGCCTGATGGAGTTCATCCAGCCTTCGGAGCAACTGACGGTATTTACTACCTCCGATACTTCATGGTTTCGCAATTCACTGATTGGAGCGACGCCTCCGGTACACCAGGTGGCGCCAAACGTCATCGCTCTGCTCTTTCTGCCGCGCAGCAGCAGCGCCGATGCACTGGCAGCGGGTTCTACGGATCCGATCCTGAACGCCATCCCGGATTACAATTACGATACCCGCGCCAATACTTCAGCCGCAGTCCGGCATCAGCTGCCCCCGCTGCTGGAAGTGGTGATGGTGGCCATTGATGAGCCCTCGGCGGCGAGGCTGCAGAGCTCTGGAGCTACCCCGCCCACGCTGATCCAGAATGCTTTGACCGCAGCAAATCGCTTTAAGACCGCCTCCAGGCTGGATGACGATCTCCGCGACCTTGAAAAAGAACTGACCGACCAACACATCACGTACCGCGTCTTTCGTACCATTATCCCTCTGCGCAATTCCAAATGGAGCCGCCAATGAAGAAGACTTACCTCACGAACTCCCGCCTGCGGATTGCTCTAGGCGCGTCTGGCGCCACTACAATCACCCGTAAGGACAACCGCAGCAAGAAAGGTCTGGCCCTGCTGACCGTCCTGGCCAGCCTGGCGCTGCTTGCCCTGATTGTGGTAGCCATCCTAAGCAATGCGGGCATGGAATTGAAGACCTCCAAGGTTTATGCAAACGGCGTCTCAGTAAAGCTGCTTTCGCAATCTGCGGTGAATCTGGTGCAGGCGGAAATCAACGATGCCACTCATGACGGTGATCTGTGCTGGACTTCCCAGCCCGGTATGATCCGGACATTCGATACTACGGGCCTTCCTGTAAAGCATTACAAACTCTACTCCGACAGCACCATGGTCGACACTGGCGCCTACGACAGCGCCGCGGGAGCGCCTCCCACAGACTGGTATTCGCGCACGGCCGGCTACGTGGATCTGAATCAGCCTGAGTCTGTAAACGGCGTCTACCACTACCCCATTGTGGACGGTGACGCTTCGCGCCTGACCGACTACACCCCTTCAGCGGCAGTCGGCACCGTAAAGGCTATCGCGCCAATTAATACCGTGCTCAATACGCCCCAGGTTGCCGGCTTCTGGATCAACCAGAGCGGAACGCAGAAAGCGCCCCTGCAGCCTGGCACCGCCAATCAGGCCCCCATGCCCGTGCGCTGGCTCTATGTGCTGAAGGATGGAACCATTGTGCCGCCCGATGTCTCCAGCACCACGACGGCTACCTTCAACAACGTGGACGCCGCTCAGCGTCCCGACAACAAGAACAAGGAAATCGTCGGGCGCATCGCGTTCTGGACCGATGATGACACCTGCAAGGTGAACATCAACACGGCTTCGGAAGGTGCGATGATCGATACCAAGACGAATCTGCTTTTGCCGACCGTCTGGGACGTGCCCCGCTTCCGCACCACTGATGTGAGCACGCTTTCCAAGTCACAGCCTGTGCAGAATGAGTTTCAGCGCTATCCCGGGCACCCGGCCACGGTCTGCCTAAGCACGGTTTTCGGCAATCTCATCAACGACGGCCCCAGCCAGAGTGGCGGTCTGACTTATCCCGAGAACATCTACGCGCTTTCACCCCGCATCAAGAGTGGCGGCTCACTGCACGGCACGATTCAGGTTACCGGACTTACGGCTCCTCTCGGGCTGCGTACGGACCGGCTTTATCCCACGGTGGATGAGTTCATGTTCCAGAACAACCGCACGCTGAATTCCGGTCTGCTGAACGCCACGACATCGCTGGATCAGACCAAGCTGGAGCAGGCCAAGTTTTTCCTCACCGCCACCAGCCGTGCTCCTGACGTCAACGTCTTCAATAAGCCGCGCATCGCCATGTGGCCGGTATCTTCGGTGAGCACGGTGATGCCGGATCGCAGCCCAAAGGATCAGCTCATCGCGTTCTGCACCACGATCAACAACTTTGCCTACCACTTCCAGCGCCAGGATGCGAATGATCCGCACATCGACCTGCCCATTGCCGGTGGTAATACAGGGCTGCCGCACAACCGCCAGTTGCTGGAGTACCTTCGCTATCTTGCAGGCAGGCAGTTCCCGGGTTTTGGTGGCAGCCTTGCGGCCAAGTATAACTCGGCGGACATGGTCGGCGGCAGCGGTATCCCCGCCGCCACCAAGGAGATCGATCAGATTCTGACCCAGCTCTTCGATTACATTCGCTCCACAAATATGGTGGATCAGTCTATGGCCACCAGCGCGGCGAATCCGGTCACGACTTACACTAGAAAGCTGATCACCGGCAGCGCCAATGGTATGGGCCACGTGTACGCCGGCGGCACGGGCCAGGTTGTGCCCATCTACGATCAAACCACAAATACCCGCGGATTTGGTCGCTTCCCGACTCTACAGCAGGCCGGGCTTATCTTCTACGCCTCCAAGGATAACGGCCAGCCGCTCAAGTCCTCCACTATCAAGGCAACCCAGATGCGCGCCTTCTTTGTGGTCCAGTTCGCGGATCCTTCCGTGTCGTACCCCTGGGCACTGCCCTGCTATCGAATCAAGGTCAGTGGTCTTACCAACTTTCTGTGGGACAGCGGCGATGCAAGCTCACAGATGTTTCCCAGCGACCCGGGAATCCTGCCTAACCCCACGACCACGGGTATGAATCTGCAGCCGGAAACAGGTGGCATTGTGAGCTGGCGGCGTCTGGTCTACAACGCCAATGCCAGCAACGAGTGGTCCGGTCTCTTCAGCGTGCCATATCCCAATAACCCCACCAATATTCCGTATGCGAATGCACCAACGGCCACACCTCCCGGCCTTGGCCTGACGAGCATCAAGTTCAAGGGCGGGCCCATCAAGATTGAGATCTATAAAAATCTGCCTGGAACAACTGGTGGCACTGCCGACACGGCGACATTGCTCCAGTCGATCGATCTGACGATGCCGAGCGCACCTGCCGCCGGGTTCCCTCTCCCTTCGCTGCCTTTGCCGGGTTCCACGCTTAACCACGAGCGCGACTGGCAGACATGGAACAAGCGTTGGTCCAGTGAAAGTGAGAACAGCGGTTTCGGTGAAATAATTTCCACCAAGGACGTCATCCGCACCGTGATTGCGACACCCGGCGATACCCGCCTGATCGCCGCCCGCAAGACGATCAACGACACGGCGATGACAACCTTCTACAAGCAGCATCCCTCTTACCAGGTGGCGACCGAGCCCTTTGCCCATTGCCTTTCAGTCTCCTGCGGTCAGACGGAGTTCCATGGCTCCATGACGGCGACCAAGACCGGCGGCATGCTGGTTAACCTGAAGGGACCGTACTACGACGGCTACAGCAACACGGGTTACTTCTCCGCTTACGGAAAGAACTTTGGGCTCGAGTATGAAGGTATGAACACCGCGCCCATGTGGGCCGATGTGCCGACCAACACGGGAGTGTTTGTGGGCGGCACCGGCACCATCCCCGGCGACTGGGACAATGGCCTGCCTTTCCTCAAGGACGGCCCGTACATCAACCGCCCGGACGAAGGCGATATCTACACGACGACAGACGCGCCCTACTTTGAGAAGAGCTACGGTGCCAAGGCGCTCGGCCAGACCTTCTTTTCTCCCAACCGTATGATGCCTGGTCCCGGCATGTTTGGCTCAATGCCCACGGGTGTGCTGGCCAACAAGCCCTGGCAGACACTGCTGTTCCGTCCCGGTCCGGCAGGCCATCCCGGGCTGGGTGTTACCGCCGCAGGATCCGGCGATCAGGGTCCCCCCTACAGCACCCTTCCTGATCACCTTTTTATGGATCTCTTTACGATGCCCGTGGTGGAGCCTTACGCCATCAGTGAGCCTCTCTCGACCGCCGGCCGTATCAACATGAATTATCAGATTGTGCCCTTCACCTACATCAATCGAAGCACCGCCATGGAGGCTGTCCTGCGCGGCACCCAGGTGATCGCAGTGCCCGATGCGGACGCCAATATCTATAAGTTCGACACCTATTACGGCACCAGCCCAACAGCCAGCAAACCGTACCGGATGGCTGTCAATCCCCAGGCAACACTGAGCCAGTTCGAAGCACGCTTCGCCAGGAATGACGTGTTCCGGTCCGCGTCGGAGATCTGCAATATTGATCTGATTCCCTCCGACTACACGGGAGTTGTTCCCTCCACCCGCGCCAGCATGGATACCTACTGGAATACCCGCCGCATCACCGGTGACAACAGCCGCGAGCGTCCCTACACCACGATCTATCCGCTGCTGACCACTAAGTCCAACACGTACACGGTACACTTCCGCGTGCAGACGCTGAAGAAGGTCGTGACGCCCACCGCGGACTTCGCGAGCTGGAAGGAAGGCTTTGATCAGGTAACCGGTGAGTATCGCGGCTCCCAGACCATCGAGCGCTATGTGGATGCCAACGGTGCCACCGATGACAATGGCAACACTCTGCCAAACTTTGCTGATCCCGCCAACTATACCAAGACGCTCTCGCCATTCTACAAGTTCCGCGTCGTATCCACACGCCAGTTTGCGCCATGAAAAGCCTCCCATTTCTTTTAAGCTTCTGCCTTCGCAGCAGAAACCAGCGCGGCTACACACTGCTGGAGCTGATGGTCGTGATGGGAATCATCGCGCTGATGGCCGTAGGTGTGCCTTATCTCGGCGGCGTAATGAAGTCCTACACACTGACCAACGCGGGTCAGGCCATCCAGTCGCAACTGGCCTTTGCCCGCCAGGAAGCGCTGACGAGCAATCGCGCGGTGCAGGTACGGTTCTATCGCATTACCGACGCGGAGAATGGGACGGGTTACCGGGCCATTCAGGCTTTTCGCGAGAATACGGACAGCACCGGCAAGGTAACGCTGACACCCGTCAGCCAGGCTTACTTCATGCCGACGGGCATAGCCATCACGGACAGTGTTGCCAATGCCGCAACGCTGTTCGCCACAGGCACGAGCGGCGCGACTCTCTCCACCGGCGATACCAACTATCCGCTTCCGCCGCCTTATGGAGTCAATCCATTCCTCAGCTTCCGGTTTCGCCCGAATGGCCAGACGGATCTCACCACGTCATCGCTCTTCACCGTTCTCTCCACCCGCGCACCTCTCAAGGCCAATCAGTTACCGGCCAAGTTCATCACGTTCCAGATCGATGCGGTAAACGGCACGATCCGCGTCTATCAACCCTGAGTCCTTCCGGATTCTGGATCTTTTAAGACGAAAGCTAGGCGCCCACCTCCTGAATCAGCCGTTCCGTGCTTCTGCCCCCTCACTATATATCATATGCTAAAAAAGCTGAAATGCCTCCTGCTGGCCTTGTATCTTGTCGCCTCTCTGACCGGCAGTGTACATGCCGAGGCGACCAAACCGCCGGGAACCGGCGAGCTCTATAACTACGAAGGAACCCTCAACCTAAGTGAACTGAAGCCGGATACGGGAGTTACGACCGGCATTACAGATATAAACGGCACGAAGCTGATCAAGGTTGATTTTCCGGCATTGAAGGGATATCCCGGCCTGAGTTTCCCCGTTCCTGCCGATGGCTGGGACCTGACCGGCTACAAGGGTGTCCAGATCGTCCTGCACAATCCCATGTCGGACCCGGTGCCGGTAAATTTGCGCGTGGACAATTCCGGCGAATCCAAAGAATCCCCCTGGAATACGGAGATTGTTACCCTGCAGCCCGGCGAAACGAAGACGCTGAAGGTTGTCTTTGGTCATTCCTTCAATTCGCCCGGCTACAAACTGAACCCGGCCCGTGTCAGCAGCATCCGCGTCTTTCTCCAGGGGCTTACGAAACCGACCTCTATCGCGATTGGCAAGCCTGTTGCGTTCAAGGGAGGAGCCGAGCCCGCAGCCGCCGCATCCACCAAGCCGCCGGTCTCGCAGAAGTATCTGACGACCACTGTTTCGCCGAAAGACCACACGGTGCCATACGGGCAATCGTGGGAACTGGTGAAGGACTGGACATTCGGCACCACGCGTCCCGATGCGACCATCCGCAACAAAAAGGAACTGGATGAGGAGTTTTATTACCGATACATCTACGACAGCGGCAAGCTCGACATCCTACCCACCTACTGGAGCTATCACCGTGACTACGAAGATGGCGACCCTCGTTCGCTGCACGTATTCGGCGAAGATAATCTGACACTGAAGGGTCGCATTCCGCCCAATGGCGGACTGAAGCTGCGAGGTATCGAAACCGGTATGCTTCGCGCCAAGACGCCTTTCGTCCCCGGCATGTACGTGGAAATGCGTTGCAAAGTGACCAAGGGTGTCGGTGCGTGGCCGAGTTTCTGGCTCAACCCGGGCGTGCAGTACAAAGACGGCACTTTCTCCAAACTGGGCTGGCCGCCGGAAATCGATATCTTCGAGTTCTACGGCTTCCGCAACCGCGTTGAAGCTCGCACGTTCTCCTCCAACATCCAGACGAACAAGAAGCCGGAGAAGTACGGCCCGCCCTACGAAATATTCAGCGTCTTCCAAAAGAGCGATTATACGCCCGGCATGGATTTCGCCGCCGAGTACCACGTCTTTGCGCTGGACTGGCATGAGAACCGCCCCATTTGGCTGCTGGACGGCCATCCGATCAAGCAGGTCTATTATGAGTGGCCTGCGCCCCCGGCTCACATTCTGGTAGTAAATGCTCTGGGTATCGAGTTTGCCAAGGCGGACATGAAGGAGATGACCGCCGACGAATCGAACTGGGATTTCGTGATCGATTACATCCGCGTCTACAAACACCCGGGCGTTGTTGTCCCCAGCACGGAACCGCCACCGAAGCCTGTTGCACCTGCGTCTGCTGCTCCTGCACCTGCGCCAACCGCACCTGCATCAGCCCCAGCGGCGGCAGAGAGCAAGTAGCGGCAATCTGGGGAAGTTCAGCTCCGAAATGGTCTGGCTCATTGCTATATTTAGCGGAGTCAGTCTGTTTCGGGGCCTTTTAATTGCAGTACTCTCTGAAGATCTAACCAGCCAATCCAAGGTCGAAATCAGCAATCTCCTATCGCAGCAATGATGGGATTGACTAGCCTTTTGGTATTTGACACTCTGGTGGCGTGCCTTCGACGATACAGCAAATAGCCAGGAAGGTTGGTGTCAGCGTTGCCAGTGTTTCCCTGGCGCTGCGCGATATGGGTCGGATCTCAGAAGTGACGAGGGCGAAGATCAAGGCTGCCGCAAGGGAACTGGACTACGCAACCAACCCGATCATCTCCAAAGCGTGCTCCATGGTGCGCACTTCGCAGAGCGCGGATTATCGGGAAACCATGGCCTTCCTTGTCGAATGGCCGCTGGAGGAAGCCGGGCACTATGAAGTCGCCACGTACAATGGCGCGCTGACCCAGACCGCCTCGCTGGGCTGCAAGCTGGAAGTCTTTGTAATGTCCGCCAAGCGCACGGACCAGCAGCGCCTCAGCCGCATGCTGCGTGCACGGGGCATCCGGGGCCTTATTATTACGCCGCGCCTGTGGGATACCCACCCCAGGCTTCATCTGGACTGGCAAAACTTTGCCGCCGTGCAGATTGAGCGCACCATCTGGAGCCCCGCCAAGCTGCACAGCATTTGCACGTCGGATTATCACCGGTTTCTGGAGGCGATGCATCTGCTGAAGCGCGTCGGCTATCGACGCATCGGCATGGCAATTGAGCCGCGCCAGGATTACCACCAGCGCGGCGTCTTTAACGCGGCGTACCTCATGCTGCAATCCAAGCTCCCCCCCTCGAAGCAGATTCCCTCGCTGCTCTCCTACGGACCGTGGAGCGAGGCCACGTTTCAAACGTGGTTTGAGCGTTACAAGCCCGACGTGCTCTACATTCACCAGAACCCGGACATCTTCAAGTGGATAAAAAATCTGGGACTGGATGTGCCGGGCGACATCTCTGTCTTTTGCGATAACCTGCAGGATTCTGTCAGCTCCGGCCTGCGCCGCGACTATGAAAGCATAGGCCGCTCGGCGGTAAGCATGATCTGGATGCTTCTCGGCAGCAACACGCTGGGCCTGGTCGAGAACCCATATTGCTGGCTTGTGGACGAACTATGGCAGCCGGGAACCACGCTCTCCAAGCCCATTGATGACTATATCTCCGGCAAAAAACTGCTGGCCCCGAATCGGCTTCGGCAGTGATTCTGTATGAAAGGCATTGCGGAGAAAAGGTTATTCCGGTCGATCAAGCTGAATGCGAGGCCGGACTGGAAGAGTCTGACCATCGCGGCCGCCGGAAAAGGCTGTGCCGGTGCCGCAACAGGCGAGCGCTTGCTGTCGAAACTGGCAATACGTATGGCAGAGCTTCAGAAGCTGTCACTCGCGGTTGCGGAGTCTGTGCCGGCTTAGGAGTGAGCTTCCGCGTGCTGCTGGCAGGAAGCGCATTTCTCGTCCTTAAGGTTGTGGG
>JBGGNE010000370.1:0-5159 GCA_041287705.1 Methylacidiphilales bacterium
ACCAGACATCGGTTATCGTCACATCTGCATTTGCGTTGCCAACGAAAGGAGGAGGTGGAACAGCCGCTCCACTCGGAGTCATCACGCTGCCGCCTTCCACATCCAACTGGCTGGCGGGGGAGGACGCGCTCTTCAGCACGGCAGTGGAGACCCAGCGAATGTAACCGACAAGCGCTTCGGGATTATTGGCGTGCAGTGGCTTGATGCCGGGCGCTGCAATAAAGCGGGTGAAGACATTCACGGCGTCGTCCATCATGGCATCTTCGCCTATTGCGATAGCGATGCGGACTGCCTTGCGACCCCAATCCTGTTTCATGAGGTAATTCAGCCCCTGCGCGAAGTCGTCGGTGGGCAGGCCATCCGAGACCAGGCAGAGCACGGGAGGCAGAGCGCGGTCGTTCATCGGCGGCACCTTCATTTCTTCGGCGACCAGCGTCAGGGCCTGACCAAGATCTGTAAGCCCGCCTGCGGTAAGATCTGACCAGCGAAAATCCTGAACCGGCGTGGGATTGGCCACGTGCCACGATGCGCCGTCGGAGAAGCGAACGGCGCGCACCAACACGTTTGCGTTGGGATTATCCCGGGCCACTGCCTGCATATGCGGTACGGCTTCGCGTATCGCGTTGTTCAGTGCCTGGATTTTGCCATCGACCCCCATAGAGCCGGAGCAATCAGCTATCCAAATAAAATGTAGCGGGCGGGAGGCAATGTGGCCACCTGGGCGTCGGCTCATAAGAACGCATCTTAGGCGCAGTTTCGCTGCTTTGCCAAGCGGTAAGAACGTATCTGTTTGATATCGCTGAAGCTGCGACGGCGGCAAGAGCAGCGAAGACTGAAAGTGACGGAACCGAAGCTTCATTTACGCAATTCGCCCTGCGATTAACCGTTTCTCCTTCGCGCCAGACTGGATTCTCGCGCTTCACTCTATATATTGCCTGACATGACGGCCCGCCTCAGCTTCACTGGCGCACGGGTTTCGCTGTTCAGGACAGGGACACGCTGATTAATTGCGACCGTCACGGCCACGCCTAGCATGAGATTATCCCGAACCAACACATCCTCCCGCACTGCGACTTCCCTCTGCGCCCTCCTCCTGGCCGCGGGCATGGGAGTAGCCGGGCTGTTGGCGCCTGGCATACTCGGTACGCCTGGTTATGCTCAGGCGCCTGCAACAGCCACGACTTCTGCTTCCACCAATCTCACGCTTCCCGTGTCTCCGCCGGATTCCACCAATCAGGATCTCGTCCTTAAGCATAATCTCACGCTCACACCTGCGGATCCATCCAGGTCCACGAATCTTTACCCCTCAAAATCTCCTGGTGGCAATTCTTCCCCCGGCAGCTCGGCTTCTTTTGCTGTCCCCACCAATTACATGCCGAAGCTCTCCTCACTGGCTGTTGCGCCTGACTGGAGCCGGTTGGAGCCCTACCAGTACACGATGACGCGCCACGAATTTGCGCGCTGGGTCGATGAAGTATATGCCCCCAACGGCGCTTTCTGGCGTTACGCCCATATTGATGACGAGAAGCTGGTTCTGTATGGCGAAGCTGATGCCGCACCTCCTCCGTTGCCGCCAGTAAGCAGTTCAACGGCAACCAATTCCGTGCCATTGGCGCCCGCGCCTCCGCTGCCGCACCAGCCATCGCTGGCCTTTGCGACCAACATGCCGCCGCCTCCCGCTCATGGCCTGCCAAAGGTGGAACTGCCCCGCACTAAAATCTTCACGCTCTATTTTGCTAAGGACTCCGCAAGCGCCAAACCCAAGCCCGTGCACTTTAAGCCTGAGCAGGGCGCTCCCTGGTCGCTCCCACCGCAGGATCCCGCCAGGCCGCTGCTGGGAGTGCGAATACTGCTGGATCCCGGCCATATAGGCGGCGACTACGCCACGATGGAGGAGCGCTTCTTTCAGCTCGGTGTAGGAAAGCCCGCGGTCGTCGAAGGCGATCTGACCTACCAGACCTGCAAGCACATTAAGAAGGAGCTTGAAGCCCTGGGAGCTGAAATAGCCTGGACCAAGGCCGAAGGCGAACCGGCAACCACGCTGCGTGCCAAAGACTTACGCGATGCCGCCATCAAGCTGATCGCGGACGGTGGCGGTGCTTATCCCAATCCGCCCACAGCCCAGGAACTCCTTCGGCGACTGAACCGTGAGGCCAACAGCCTCTTCTATCGCACGGCCGAGATTCGTGCCCGGGCCAATATCGTGCCTCAGTTCAAACCGGACCTGATTATCTGTGTGCACTACAACGCCTCACCCTGGGGTTATGAACGCAAGGCGATGCTCAATGATGTCGATCGCCTCGTGGTATTCATTAATGGCATGTACTCGCTGGGGGAGCTGGCCAACGATGACCAGAAGTTCTCCGTTGTCCATCGCGTGCTGGCACGCATCACCCCGCTGGAGCTCAATATTTCCGACCGCGTTTCCGCGGAAATGGCCGCGTCTCTTGGGTTGCCGCCCGAAACCTACCGTGGCTCGCCAACCATGCGTCAGATGGGGAGCAATCCCTACGTCTTTGCGCGCAACCTGCTGGCGAACAGAATTTTTGACGCTCCGGTAGTCTACGTAGAGGGGCCGTACATGAATTCCAAGACCTCCTACCCGCGCTTCGTCGCCGGTGACTATGAAGGTGAGCGCAAAATAAACGACAAGATGCACCCTAGCATTGTGCGCGAAATGTCCCACTGCATTACGCGTGGCGTTCTGGCCTATTTCACGCAGCCGCCGCGTAATGCCGAGGGCCGTTCCCCACTGGCCGGTCCTGCTGAGTGGCCGTGGACACCTCTGACGTCCGACCTCAATCCCGCGCCGCTTCCACCTTTTCCTCCGCCCCCACCACCAAAGCCCGTTGCAACCAACGCACCGGTGCAGGCGCCGGGCACCGGTGCAAGCGCGTTGCACGCCAGCACAAATGCCGCACCTGCACTCCCGCCTCCGGCTGCCGCCACCAATGCGTCACCGTCAGTTCCGCCGGAGCCTCTGCTGAATTACGGTGACTGGCACAACTGGTCGCCAACTTCAACTAACTTTAGCGTGCCGGCTCTCAAACCTTAAGAGTGGAAGTACCGCACCAGCTATTTGCGTATCTTCATCCGCGGCTGGTCTTCCGCTTCCACAGGCTGTTTGGCGCCGCCTTGTGTTGTGGCTTCGCCGGCTTTCAGTACTTTGCCCAGGGCAGCAATGAATCGCAAAGCGTCTTTGTCGCCGGGTTCGCCCAGAGTTTCGGGATAGCTATAGCGTACCTTAAAGAAGTTGCCTTTATAGCCCGTCATCAAAAGGTAGGAGACATGTGAGCTTCCATCCTTGATGCGGAAGCTGAATTTCTTGTAGCGAATGCGAGGCATACCCTCTTTGCCCATTGTCGCCGTGCCGGAATCCAGCTCCTTTACGTTGCTGTAAAAGCCTTTGTCTTCCATAGCGGTAATTTCACCCGCCGAACGCTTCAGTTCATCTTCTATAATTGAATTTTCGGGATCACTGGGGATACCGCGCATCTTCATGTTATAAATATAGATATGCGCCTTGCTTGCATCATTCGCAAAGTAAGCAATGGAGGTTCCCAGACCCGGCATATTTTTCTCAAAGTCCTGCGTATCACCTCTTGCCATGCGTCCCAGGTTTTCTGGAAATTCAAGGCCCGTTACACTATCTGTATATACATTGCCCGCCTGAGCAAATGCAGCAGGCACCGGGGTACAGGGCGCGGCCAGAATGCCTGCACATGCAAGTAATAGAAAGCACAGGCGACGTGGAGTAATCATAAAATGAACAGAGGAGGGGTAGATACGATGAGCTAAAGGTAAGGAGATTACGTACAAACCTTACTTTCTTGGCGAAATACCTATCCTAGCCAGCCGCAATTGCCCATTTACAGCAAAAACGGCGGGAACATCCGTAGGACATTCCCGCCGTACTGTACTATCACGCGGATTTTCGACTCCGGGCTTAGCCTGCTTCCGCCAGACTTGCGTGGAAGGCCAGCTTGCCTCCCTCCTCATCGACTGTTACGAAGCTGCGGTCCGGAATCTCGCCTTTCAGCAGGCGCCGGCTGAGCGCCGTTTCGATTTCGCGTTGAAGGTAGCGCTTCAGAGGTCGCGCACCATACACGGGATCGTAGCCCGCTTTCGCAATGTGCTCCTTTGCCGCGTGAGTTACCTCAAGCGTAATGAAGCGCGCTGCAAGGCGCTGACGAATAGAGCCAAGCTGCAGATCCACAATCTTTTCGATCTCTTCCAGCGTCAATGGCTTAAAGAGCACGATATCATCCACGCGGTTCAGGAACTCGGGCCGGAAATGGCCGCGAAGTTCACGCATCACCTTATCCCGCGCATCCTCGGAGATCTCGCCGCCAAGAGTGGCGCCGGGTTCCAGAAGATACGGGCTTCCGATGTTGCTTGTCATGATGATAATTGTGTTCTTGAAGTCAACAACACGACCCTGACTGTCCGTCAGACGGCCATCGTCCAGAATCTGCAGGAAGACGTTGAAGACGTCGTGATGCGCCTTCTCTACTTCATCGAAAAGCACCACCGAATAGGGCTTGCGCCGAATGGCTTCCGTCAGCTGGCCGCCTTCGTCGTATCCCACGTATCCGGGGGGATCGCCAATGAGGCGGGCAACAGTGTGCTTCTCCATGTATTCGCTCATGTCGATGCGCACGATATTGTCTTCGCTGTCGAATAAGGACGCGGCAAGCGCACGGGCGAGTTCAGTTTTGCCAACGCCAGTAGGGCCTAGGAAGATGAAGGAACCGATCGGGCGCTTCGGATCTTTCAACCCGCTGCGCGCACGAATAACGGAATCCGCCACCGCCTGCACCGCTTCGTCCTGGCCGATGACCTGCTCATGCAGAATCTCGTCCAGACGCAGCAGCTTCTCGCGCTCGCCTTCCAACAGACGACTGACGGGGACGCCAGTCCACCGCGCGACAACGTCAGCAATCTCCTCGCTGGTCACTTCCTCCTGAATAAGGCCGACACCGCTTTGCTTACGAGCCAGGATAATTTCCTGCTCTTTCAGTTTGCTCTCCAGTTCCGGCAGGCGGCCGTAGCGGAGTTCCGCGGCTTTGTTATAGTCGTTCTCGCGCTGTGCCAGTTCGATCTGGTGCTGCATCTTCTCAATTTCCTCGCGATGCTCGCGGATGCGCTCCACGGCCATC
>JBGGNE010000371.1:0-8596 GCA_041287705.1 Methylacidiphilales bacterium
TGTGGCGGGTCCGGGACGCGCCGGTCCGCCCAAAGAGCACTCGGTCGTCCCCGCCGAACGTGTCATTGCGGAGCTGGATTACGGCGATCGCTTCGGCGTCTACGACTTCACCGGCGTCCAGTATTTCTCCTGGATCCGCTCCCACAGCGTCCATCTTCGCGGCGAGCAGGGCGAAGTCCTCAACACTTCGGTGAACTTCCTGAAGGATTTCTGCACTCCTGTTTCGTTCGAACTGGCGCGCCGCGATACCGGCCACTACGGCAATCTGGAGGGTCACGCACTTCAAACCATCGAAGGCGGCGGCGAGATCTGGTACCGTTCCCCTTTTCTGGATTCCGCCCCACGCTGGAGCGACGACGAAATAGCCGTCGCCACCTCCCTGCAAAAGATGCAGCACTACGTAACCGGCGGCCCCGACTTCTACAGCGCCGCCGAAGCCGCTCAGGATCGCTACCTGGATATTCTCATTGCCCAGTCCGTCGCGAGCGGACAGTCCGTTCAGGCCGAGCATCAGGACTGGATGGGATGACAAAGTGACGGGAGGCAGCACACGCTGCCCTTCTCCTACGGCACAATCACCTGCAGCGCGTGCTTATTCACGTGTAACTCGCAGGGCAGGTGGCCGATCAGTTCGCCGTCTACTTCGAAGGGGACGCGGGTGCAGCTTTCGACGCGGATGTGTTTGCTCTTGAAGTACTCGACGTCCGAAAAGGTGGTGTGGACCCCGAAAAGCACGCCGCGCAGGTAGCGGATGATCGCCAGGTAATTGACGTGATGAAAGACGCACACGTCGAGAAGACCGTCGGCGATGTCTGCTTCGGTGAAAAGGGAGAAAGGGCCTGCGTAGAGACGGCCGTTGCCGATGACGACGAAGGAGCCTTCTGTGGTGCCGCCGTCGTGTTTGATGACAAGCTTGGGAGGAGTCTCCGCCGCAACAGCCGTGGCGGTAAGGAGATAGCTTAGCGGACCCAGTACGTTCTTCGTGTCCTTGTCCGTGCGCTCGACGATCTGAGCGTCCAGACCGATGCCGGCCAGCTGCACAAAGCAGTGCTTGTTGGCGGTGGCCAGGTCGATGTGTTTGACCTTGTGAGCCTTGATGATCTTCCACGCCTCGTTCAGATCCCACGGAATGCCGAGCTCCATGGCAAAGACATTGATTGTCCCTGTGGGCAGCAGCCCCAGCTTGGCGTTGGAGCCTTCCAGGCCGTTAACCACTTCATTGATCGTTCCGTCGCCGCCTGCCGCAACCACGATCTCGTAGCCCTGCTGTACGGCGCGTTCGGCAATAGCTTCCGCGTCGCCGGGGCCGCGTGTCAGGCGCAGAGTGGCTTCCTTGCCTATAATTTTGCGGACCTGGCTCACACGGTCCCGCGCCCGCTGACTGCGCGCAGCGGGATTCATGATTACGCAGGTACGGGGTGAATGTGCCATGTCTTTCGTCGTTCGTGTAACTTACTTCCGTGGAGAAACCAGGCACAACCCAATGGCAGAAATGCTGACTCCCCATCCCCGGCGACGACGCCCGAAGCGCCGTCAGCAAAAGGGTCCAGCATCACGCTGGTTACATGCGCAGGAAGTTCTGCAGCAGGTTTTTACCGTGTTGGGTCAGAATCGATTCCGGATGGAACTGTACGCCATGAATGGGGAGTTCCTTATGGCGCAGACCCATGATTTCCTTCTCCGCTGTTTCGGCGGTGATTTCCAGGCAATCGGGCAGGGAGGAGCGCTCCACGATAAGACTGTGATAGCGCGTTGCTTCAAACGGGCTGGGAAGTGTGGTAAAGACGCCTTCGCCCTGGTGCAGCACGGGGGAGGTCTTGCCATGCATCAGACGCTCGGCGCGAATAACCTTGCCGCCGAAAGAGTGGCCGATGCACTGGTGGCCAAGACAAACGCCCAGCAGCGGAGTCTTCTGGCCGAACTCCATAATCACATCGTTGGAGATACCGGCCTCCAGCGGCGTGCATGGTCCGGGCGAGATGACGATATGGCTGGGCTTCCACTCGCGGATGTCATCGAGGGTGAGTTCGTCGTTGCGTTTGACCAGCAGTTCCGCGCCCATTTCTCCAAAGTACTGGACGAGGTTGTAGGTAAACGAGTCGTAGTTATCGATGACGAGAAGCATAATAATTAGTCTCTATTCTATCCTTAGATTCATAAACCGCAACCGCTCCGGGCCAGATCCCGAAAAGGGATCCGGCGTCATGCAGATTATTGGAACAAACCCGCCATGCCCAGCGCCTTGATTCCCGCTTTGGCCTTGTTCACGCTTTCCTGGTACTCGCCCATGGGGGTGGAGTCCGCGACAAGGCCGCCTCCGGCCTGCAGGTAGGCTTTGCCGTCTTTAATCAGAATAGTGCGAATGGCGATGCAGCTGTCCAGGTTGCCGGAGAACCCGAAGTAACCTACTGCGCCGGCGTAACTTCCGCGACAGGTGGGCTCCTGCTCCGCGATGATCTGCATGGCGCGCACCTTGGGGGATCCGCTCACCGTTCCTGCGGGGAAGGTGGCGCGCATCACGTCGAACTGGCTGTAGCCGGGCTTCAGCATGCCTTCAACGTTCGACACGATATGCATGACGTGTGAGAAGCGCTCGACTTTCATGAAGTCCGTTACGCGAACCGTGTGAAACTGGCAGACGCGGCCGACATCGTTGCGAGCCAGATCCACAAGCATAACATGCTCGGCGCGTTCTTTTGGATCGGCCAGCAGTTCGCGGGCCATCGCTTCATCTTCCACGGCGCTGTCGCGGCGGGGGCGTGTGCCGGCAATCGGGCGGATTTCCACTTTGCCTTCTTCACAGCGTACGTGCACCTCCGGAGATGCGCCGACCAGCGTCACGTCGCCCATGCGCAGGCAGAACATGTAGGGGCTGGGATTGATGAGGCGCAGGGCGCGGTACAACTCGATGGGGTCGCCCGTGTAAGGCACCTCAAAGCGCTGGGAGGGAACGACCTGGAAGATATCGCCGGCCTTGATGTATTCCTGCATCTTCTCGGTCATCGCCACGTAATCCTCGCGCGTCATGTTGACGCCGGGGATGATGTCGGGCACGCCGGGACGCAGCGCCAGCACTTTGGTGCTCAGCGGGCTCTGCACCTGCGCGGTCAGCTCGTTGATCTTGCGCTCCGCGTCGTCATAGGCCGCGTTTGCGTCGCCATCATGCACGTGGGCGTTGGCCACAATCTTGATGCGGCGCTCATGATGATCGAAGATCAGCAGGGTATCGCTGATGACAAACACGGAGTCCGGGATGTTCAGGTCATCATTCTTGGCGCGCGGTACGCTGGGTTCGAATGACGTGACGGCCTCATATGCCAGGTAGCCAACGGCGCCGCCGTAGAAGATGGGGAGCTGGCCGAAGGAGATCGGCTTGTAGCGCGACATCAGCTTCTGCAGTTCGCGCAGTGGATCGCCGTCAAACGAATAGTGCTTCGTCTCGGCGCCTTCGCGCAGCGTGGCCTGCTTGCCGCGGGTAGTCAGCACAATGCTGGGGTTCGATCCGCAGAATGAGTAGCGCGAGAACCGGCCGCCCTGCTCCACGCTCTCCAGCAGAAACGCGTGGGTGCTGGGCTGGCGCGCGCCGGCAATCTTCAGGTACGCGGAAACAGGCGTATCCACATCCGCCAGTATCTCCCGGTAAACGGGGATGAGGTTGCCCTGCCGGGCGAGTTCGGCAAAGATCTGGCGGGACGGGAAGAGCATGTGCGAAGGGAAAGGGCGGGTGAGGGGAGAGGCGGCGGAGCCTGTGGTGTTGCTTCAGGCGCGCGGCGTCAGGAAAAGGGCTCATATTAGCGCGGCACGGGGGCGGAGCCAATCTGAAACTTAACCACGATGCGGAAATTCTTGCCGTACAAGGCTGTCCTGTCGATGTCACCCCGTGTTGTCTTGATGAAATACAAACCTGGTGCTACTATGTACGTTCACAAAATTTTACCCAAATTTCATTCTCCCGACAGTTTTTCCATACGTCTTACCTGCAATGAACACCTACTACCTTTGGCAAAACGACGAAGCAAAGGGACCGTTCAGCGCCGAGCAACTGGCTGACGTGCCCGGCGGTACGCTGGTCTCCAGCGATCAGGGTAAAACCTGGGTTGATATAGTCGTTTTGCGCCAGCAGCAGGCCTTGCCCAGCGTTACTATTCAGCGCCCCTCCGCGGAAGCTCTGGCTTCTGTCACGCGGCCCCCCCATGCGCCTGCTGCTGCATTGCCTGGTGCGGCTGCGCCGGCGGGCTCTGCTGAGGCTCTGGAGGATGATCTGGAGGAAAAGGTCATCTGGGAGGGACATCCCAGCCACTGGGCGTTTATGTACGAGTATCTGCTGCGCTTTCTGCTGGCGTGCGCTTTTGGGGCCATTTGCTTTGCGTGCTACCTCTTCTCGCACATTCCGGCCTTCGTCATTGGATCGATTGCGGCGTTCGCGGCCTTCGTTGTCAGCCTGATCTTTCTGGCAGCCAAGGTGATCGAGGCTTACAACCTCTCCTACAAACTCACGAACCAGCGCCTGCAGATCCGTCGCGGCCTCATCTCTACTCAGGTCAACGAACTGGAACTCTTTCGCCTGCGCGATACCTCCGCCAATCAGACTGTCGGCGAGCGACTGTTCGGCATCGGCAACATCTGGATCACCGCTGCCGACACTGACATGCCGCGTCTGTGCATCTATGGCGTGGCAAATCCCACCGAACTTCGCGAAACGATCCGCGCTCTCAGCATGAAGGCCCGGCGTATGCACAACGTCCGCAACCTCGATGTACCATAGCTGTTTGACAGCCAGAAAGTGATTTGTTTAGATCAAGGGCGGGCAATGGATTTCTGCCTGAGTTTGCGTGTCCGCGATCCCTCGCGAATAAACTCGAACCGCCTGGCTGATCTGAGCCGGGCCGATGATTCCTACACCCGGATCTCGGTGAGGAATTATGCCTGAAAATATCGACAACAAGAAGGTGAGTGCGTCTGATTCTGCGAAGCTTCCCGAAGATCGAGCCGATGCGCATCCGGAGCCCCAGACGCTTTTCGCCAGGATTCAGTTGATCTGTTCCCAACTCGGCCTTGCAGCGTTGTGGCTGCTCTGGATCGTCCCCATGTCGGCAGCGATCGGTTCGGCATGCGCGTTTTTCCTGTGGAGCCTGGATGTCGCGACCAAGACCAGGTTTGATCATCCCTGGCTGCTTTATCTGCTGCCGGTGGCCGGGCTGATCGTGGGGCTGATCTACCATTACTGGGGCAAGTCCGTGGAAGGCGGCAACAATCTCTTGCTGGAGCAGGTCCATGAACCCGGCGCCGGGGTGCCGCGCCGTATGGCTCCGCTGATCCTGCTGTCTACCGTGGTAACGCATCTCTTCGGCGGCTCTGCCGGACGCGAAGGCACTGCGGTACAGATGGGCGGCAGCATCGCCAGCGGCTTCGCCAAAATGTTCGCACTGGACCATCACCAGACACGCATTCTGCTGATGACCGGCATCGCGGCGGGGTTCAGCGCGGTGTTTGGCACTCCGATCGCCGCGGCAATATTCGCCCTCGAAGTCCTGACCATCGGCCGCATGCAGTACGAATCACTGATCCCGTGCCTGATCGCCTCAGTTGTTGGCGACTGGACATGCCACGCCTGGGGAATCGGCCACACCCACTACCACATCGCTTACCTCAGCGATACCGGAGTCGCCACCTTGCCCCACGGCGCACCCTTCCACATCCAGCCGTTGCTGCTGATCAAAGTAGCGGTTATCGGCGTCGCGGCAGGCCTGGCAGGTGCATTGTTTGCGAATGCTACCCACGCGGTTCATGGCTTTATCAAGAAAGTATGTCCCTACGCCCCGGCGCGTCCTGCCATTGGCGGCGTTCTTGTCATCGCACTGGTCTTCATAGCGGGCACGCGCGAGTATCTGGGCCTTGGCGTCTGGTCACCGAATCCCGGCGATATCACCATCTCCAGCCTCTTCAACTCCGACAACATCAGCTACACGGCCTGGGCCTGGAAGATCCTCTTTACCGTGGTTACCCTGGGCTGCGGCTACAAGGGCGGAGAAGTAACGCCTCTGTTCTTCATCGGAGCCGCGCTTGGCAGCGCGCTTTCAGGCGTCATGGGCGGCCCGACGGATCTCTTTGCCGCGCTGGGTTTTGTCGCTATATTTGCGGGCGCTTCCAACACACCCCTGGCTTCCACTATCATGGGCATTGAACTCTTTGGCGCCACGCACTCGGTCTATATCGCTGTCGCGTGCTTTCTGGCTTACCTGTGCAGTGGCCACTCCAGCATTTATCTTTCTCAGCGTGTGGCTGTTCCCAAGACACAGAGCGCCAACATCCCCCTCGACACGCCGCTGCGCGATGTCGGGCGTGGTCCCCGTCACTGAGCGGAACCGGCGGGCTTTGCAGCCGAGTGCAGGGCGCGCATTTTGGCGATCTGGTGCTTTATCTCAAGGAACTCGAAGCTTTCTTTGACTGGATAATGGTCCGTGAAAGACTTGTCCATAACATCATAGAACCACGGAAGATCATTCTCTGTGCAGCACTCCCCGATACGCATGCGGACCATCATTTGGGGTAGGTGATGGCAAAGATCGGCTAGCTGCTCAATCCTCACCGTGGATTCGGCCCTTTCCTCAGGTGTCATCACCCTTGTTCGGCAGTTCAGACCGCAGGCCAGTATATTTATTTGGCTGAGGGAAACAGAGAGAATGCGTAGCAGAATCTCCCTGTCTTCCTCCTGGTATATAATGGGTGCGGATTTGACCATGCGAAAAGATAGCATCACCACTCACGCAACACAGCTGTAAAACAAGATCTTTCGTCGCGCCGGTTGCGGCCATCGGCATTCAGGGCCATATTAGGGGAAGGAGTACCCACTACTATTATGAGCATGACTACGCTTGATCCATGCCTGGCCTATCTGGAGGCTCAGGCCCGGAATGACGGGGACGGTTCTATGCGGACGCAGCGGCGTCCGTTTATCACGTTGTCGCGGCAGGCGGGCACGCGCGGCACGGAGGTGGCGAAGGCGACCGCCCACTGGCTGCAGGACCGCGCGCACGACGGCGACGCGCCCTGGACGGTGTTCGACAGTAATCTGATAGAAAAAGTGCTGGAAGACATGCACTTACCCGCGCGGCTTGCTTCCTTCCTGCCGGAAGACGCCTCCGTGTCGCTGCGCAACATCATTGAGGAAAGCCTCGGTCTCCACCCCAGCACCTACGAGGTCGCCAGCAAGACTACCGAAACCATGGTAAGACTGGCCGGGCTCGGATTCTGCATTCTGGTGGGACGCGGAGGCAATCTGGTGCTGCAGAAGTTCCCGCAGGCGCTGCACGTTCGGCTGGTAGGAGACTACGCACGCCGCGTGCGCGTGGTGGCCGAAAGCCGGGGGCTGACGCTGGAACAGGCCCGTGATGTCGTGACGCAGGAAGATGGTGCCCGGAAACGCTACACGCGCACCCATTTCCACCGCGATAACGACGATCCGCTGATGTACGATATGGTGCTGAATATGGATCGATTCTCCGTGAACGAGGCCGCCACCGTGATCGGCCAGCGACTGCTGGACGTCACGACAATGGCTCTCGCCACCGGGCGCGATCCCTTCGCGGCGGAGCTCTCGCATGGCAACATGCTGGCGCATCTCAGTCCGTCCATGGGTACCACCTCCGCTACATCCATGGCATCGTATCCGATCACGGATCCGTATCCAGTATCGTAGCAGGTGGAGTACGTGGAGAGCAGTTGACCAGGCGAGCGTCTGCGGCTAGATATAGGCGGCCATGATTGATACACACGCTCACCTGGATTTCCCTGACTTCGACGCGGACCGCGAGGCTATGCTGGCCCGCGCCGCCCAGGCAGGCGTTACTGAAATCATCTCCATAGGCACGCGGCTGGATTCCAGCGCCAATGCGGTGGATCTGGCCGCGCGCTATACCGGCGAAGCTACTGCCGATATTGGCACCGCGATGCCCGCTGTCTGGGCCACCGTCGGCGTTCACCCTGGTGAAGCCGATACTGTCCCATCCACCGCCAGCGGCGATTCTGCCGACTGGATCGACGAACTGCGCCGTCTGGCCTCGCACCCGCGCGTCGTGGCCATTGGTGAAATCGGCCTGGATTACCATCACTTGCCCAGCGAGAAAATGCCGCAGGGGCTGGATGGCGGTGCGTCCTCCGACGCCGAAGAAGCAGACCGCGCATACAAAGCCCAGCAGGAGCAGGTCTTCCGCCGCCAGTTGGATCTGGCCGTGGAGCTCGGTCTCAACGT
The DNA here is from genome assembly GCA_041287705.1 of Methylacidiphilales bacterium. Taxonomy (GTDB): domain Bacteria; phylum Verrucomicrobiota; class Verrucomicrobiia; order Methylacidiphilales; family UBA1321; genus LW23. The sequence continues at coordinate 8,252 of JBGGNE010000371.1, forward strand.
CGTCATTCACCAGCGCGACAGCTGGGACGACACTCTGGCTATTCTGAGCGATTACCGAGGCCGTGTTCGTGGCGTGTTTCACTGCTTCGGCGGTACGGAAGAACAGGCACAGGCGCTCTTTCAGCAGGGACATCTGGTATCTTTCACCGGCATCGTAACGTTCAAAAACGCCAAACAGGTGCAGGCCTCCGTACTGGCTGTACCCGCCTGGTCCTTCATGCTGGAGACCGATTGTCCGTACCTGGCACCGGTGCCTCACCGTGGTAAGCGCTGCGAACCGGCTCACACTGCCCGCACCGCCGAGTACATTGCCCAGGCGCGTGGCATTTCTGTCGAGGAACTTTC
>JBGGNE010000372.1:0-33773 GCA_041287705.1 Methylacidiphilales bacterium
ATCCGCCAACTGCTTCCGCGTAAGCTGCGGGTACGTTTTCGTTTGCATGAAAACAACGTACACTCTGTACTTACCTACAGGGTCAACAATTATTTTCGCAGATCTGATTTGGAGCCTGCCTGCAACAGGTAACGGATCTAAGGAGTCGCCGGAAAATAAACTGTGTAACTTAAGTCGTCGATTTTAAGATGAGAGCAAGGCGGAATGGAGGGAGTGCATTAGACTAATGCTCGACCGGAATTCCAACGCTGCTCTCGCTCAAAAGCGGCGGCTCAAGTTGTGCAGGTTATTTTCCGGAGACTCCTAAGCGCCCAAACGAATGTGAGGACCGGTGTTTCCCGATCTGGAGGCTGCGAAACGGAAGAAGAATTGCTCGTATATTTGTTTTTGGGCGAGGCTGTCACAGAGTCTCCGACGCCATGCTGTCTCGATTTACGCAGGGCGCTTCATCTCAAAGCGATCCGTTGTGTGGCAGTACCAGTCGGGGCTGGCCATACGGCCGATTGGCTTGCAGAGCTCGCTGCGGATGCGAAGCCGCTCATGATCGACCAGGTTGTCGCGAACGTGGATGCGTTTTACCAAACCGATGATGAGGCGATTGTCGCCGATCTGGAGAGTGCCCCATTCCGTGCATTCCAGGCTGGCGGGTGACTCGGCAATGCGCGGCGGTTTTACAACCGAGGATTTAAGGACGGTGAGTCCGGCCAGATCGATTTCGCTCTCGCCATAAGGCAAGGTGGCTGCGGTGCGGTTCATAGCCTGAGCGGTCTCTTCGTCTACAAGATTAACCACAAACTCGTGCGTGGCGCGGATGTTCAGAGCGGTATCCTTAGGAGTGCCGTCCTCACGGTCACCCGGACAGAAACCTACAATGGGAGGATTTGCGCCCAGCACGTTGAAGAAGCTAAACGGTGCCGCGTTTATCCGGCCTTCAGGGCTGAGACTCGTCACCCATGCGATAGGACGTGGCGTAACCAGTGAAGCGAGAAGAGGATATGCACGCTCGCGGTGCTCGTTTTCCAGATCAAATTCCATCAGCCAACTTAGATCAGGAACAGGCATCCCGCCAGCTTTACAGCACTTCTATGCATGAAATGGAAGCCGGCGAAAAGCCAGTACACGCAGCGTTAGATTCGGATAGCTCATTATACTTATGTTTATATTAGCTTTATACATAAAGTGCATACATTTGTCTGTGTTCTGATGCGGTTGTATTAAATGAGTTTGAAAGTCGCACAAAGCTTGCACAGCCTGAATTTGTTCAGATATAGTGTTCTAAAGAATACTAAATGATCTTTGGATCACTTATCGTAAAGACTACTTTTGTGTCGTTATAACCAGCTTAGCCGGGACTACTTATGATTGTTCATCTGGACGCCGACGCATTCTACGCATCTGTCGAGCAAGCCTCGGATCCGAGGCTGCGGGGCAAGGCTATTGCCGTGGGGGGAGCCAGGCGCGGCATTATTGCGTCGGCATCCTACGAGGCGCGGCGTCAGGGCGTTTTTACACCCATGCCGACGGCCCGGGCCATGAAGGTGTGCCCGCGCCTTATCGTGGTGCCGGGGGATTTTGATAAGTACGAGTACTTCTCGAAAATGATGTTCTCGTACGTGTACGATTTTACGCCGGAGGTGGAGGTGCAGGGCATTGACGAGGGTTACTTCTCCCTGCGGGGTACCCGGCAGAATCCTGAAAGCGTGGCTGAAACAGTGCGGCGCGCGATCAATGAGTCGCTGAAAATCACGGTGAGCGAAGGGGTGGCGTCCAACAAGCTGGTATCGCAGGTGGCCTCCAAGTACAGGAAGCCGAACAACCTGACTCATGTGCCCATGGGCACGGAGCGACAGTTCCTCTCCGGCCTGCCCAATGCGTGGCTGCCGGGTATCGGTGCGCGTGCAGCCCAGACCCTGAATGCCGCCGGACTGACCCAGATCGGGCAGATTGCTCTGGCGGGACCGGATCAGCTTTCCCTTATCGTGGGGGCGATTGCACCGCAGCTATGCCAGTTTGCCCACGGCATTGATGATCGTCCGGTGAGACGCGAATCCGCGCCGGCGAAGTCGTATGGATCTCAGGAAACCTTTGATCAGGATCAGACCGATGAGCCCTTCATTGTTGCCAAGCTGCGCTCGATTACCGATCATCTGATGGCCAAGGTGCGCGCCGATCGCAAGATGATACGCACGGTGACGGTAAAGGTGCGTTACAATGACATGGAGGAGGAACAGCGCTCGCAAAGTCTCTGCGAGCCAACTTCTTATGAGGGAGACCTCTATTCGCTTCTGTATGTGCTGCTGAAGAAAGCGTGGACGCGACGCGTGAGTCTGCGCCTTGTCTCCGTGAAGCTTTCGGGAGTGTATGACGCGCTTTTTGAGGATGAGCTGGGGCTGGATCACGTGATGGGGCAGGGGAAGAAGCTGGATCTTTCCGCCACGGTGGACCGCATTCGCCATGACTTTGGAAACCTGGCGATCATGCGAGGCCACGATCTGTGGCTGCGCCACAAGAAGTCGGAGATGCGTCAGGAAGCGGAGGGCCGCGCTGGGAATGGGTGCGGGTACATGTCAGGAACCTTTGTCGGAGGCGCGACGGACGGGACGGCATCTGCTTCTTCCTGCTCTTCTGCACGACGTATTCCCAGGATCGCGTCATGCGAGACAGCGATCTATGGTCCCGGCACTTTCCTCAACTTCAAGTCCTGCTACTCCTTTATGGATTCGCTGCTGCGGCCGCGCGAGATTGTGAAGATTGCGAAAGATAACGGGGCCAGAGCTGTGGCGATGACGGATCCCAACCTGCACGGTCTGGTTGAGTTTTGTAATGCCGCCAGGAAGGCCGAAATCCGTCCGATAATCGCCGCAGAACTGCAGATTGATCGCGACCGCCATGGAGTTGGCCGGCCGTATGTAAACGCCTATGTGGAAAACGAGGTCGGCTATACCAATCTCTGCGCGCTGTTGTCCGAGGAGAAGCTTACCGTCCGGCAGATTGAAGGGCGCTCGGCAGGGCTGATTCTGGTTCCAACCGGGCAGTGCGGTCCGGAGATCCGTTATGCGGCACCGGGGGATCGTGGTCTGTTTATGATCGTGCAGAGTATCCGCACGCTGACGCTGCTGAAGGATCAGCATCCCAACAAGCGGAAGGGTCACTTCCATTTTCGTGGAGAGCTGTTTGCCGGCCCGTATGTGGAAGCGATTCTGGAGCGTTGCCACTACCAGCCGCAATGGGGCGGTCTGCGGTTTCCCTGTTTTAAACCGGATGATGGTTCTACTCCGCGGGATTTTCTGAGGCGTCTGACCATGGAAGGTGCCCGACGCAGGTACGGCGCTCGCTTTTTCAGCGTGGAGGCTCAGCTTAAAATGGAGCTGGAACTTATTGCTACAGTAGGTTACGAAGAATACTTCCTGCTGACCCATCAACTGTTGAACGAGTGCAAAGCCATGGGCATCCGCTGGATCACGCGGGGAAGCGCGGCTGATTCGCTGGTGTGTTACTGCCTGAATATCTCCGACGTGTGTCCTATCCGGTTCGAGCTTTACTTCAAACGCTTTTTGAATGCGGATAGAATGAAGCTCAACAAGCTGCCGGATATCGATATCGATTTCGCGCACGATCGCCGTGACGAGGTTGTAGAGATGGTGCTGAAGAAGTATGGTTCGCGCGCCGCCATTGTCGGGGGATTTCAGACCTACCAGGGGAGATCCGCACTGGCAGATATCTCCAAAGTGCTTGGCGTGTCGGAATCCCAGATTCGCCGTCTTACAGAGAGGATTCCGCGTACATCGGCGTTGGATGTTGCCCAGGCTGTTTCGGAATCAATTGAGTGCGAGGATCTTACTCTGGATGAAGATCCCTACAAAACGGCACTGGCCATGGCACATAGGCTGGATGGTTTTCCGCGCCATCCCAAGATGCATCCATGCGGCATTGTGCTTTCGCGCGATCCCATCCATAGGCTGACACCCACTTTTATCTCCACCAAAAACTGGCCCACCACGCACTTCGATATGGATAGCGTGGAGGCGGTCGGGCTGGTGAAGATGGATCTGCTCTGTCAGGCGGGATTATCCGTCATGCGTGATACCATTAACATCCTCTCGGAGCAGGGCACAGATATCTGCTGGGAAACCCTGGAGGCGCTGGAGCCATGGGAAAACGACAGCATCTGGGAGATGATCAGCCGTGGCAAAAATCGCGGCGTTCACCACATTGAAAGCCCCGCGATGCTGACGCTGGCCCGCATGTGCGGAGTCCATAAGATTGATGATCTTATTGCCGTCGTTTCCGTTATCCGGCCCGGTGCAGCCAATACGATGAAGAAGGAACAGTTTGCGCGGCGCTGTCTGGGGACTGAGGAGCCGGATTACACGCATCCCTCGCTGGCCACAGCTCTTAAAAGTACTTACGGTGTAGTGGCTTACGAAGAACATATCCTGCAGATCTGCGAAGCGTTCGCGGATATGTCCCCGGGGCGCAGCGACATGCTGCGACGCGCGTTGGTCAAAGCTGATATCCTCAGGATTGAGGAGATGCTGCGTGAGTTTGTTGAAACCGCCCGTAAATACGGTCGAACCGAGCGGGAAATCAAGGCCGTGAGCGAGCTGATCATCGGCTTTAAGGGATACGCTTTTTGCCGCGCCCATAGCACGGCGTACGGAGTTGAAGCCTATCAGGCCGCCTACCTTAAACTCAACTATCCCAACACGTTTCTGGCCTGCGTGATGGAGCATGGCAAAGGCTTTTACTCGCGCCTTGTCTACTCCATCGAGTGCCGAAGTTTGAAATGCAAATTCCTTTCGCCCGACGTTAACTCACCGCATTATCGTTTTTATCCCGAACCGGATGGCATTCGTGTCCCTGTCAAACAGATCAAAGGACTGACGGAAGCTATGCTGCAACGCTTTATGGAAGAGCGCAAGAAGGGCACTTTCCCTTGCATTGAAGATTTCTTTCGCCGCGTGGGCCCGAACCATGACGAAATGCAGAATCTCCTTCGAGCGGGTGCCTTCGATTCATTGGACTCAAGCCGGACTTCGCAGTTCTGGGCATGGCGTCGTTGCGCGCAGATGCATGGTACCCGCGATGCCGGTCAGGATTTGCTCTCTTTCGGCGTCTCGGGCGCCGCTCCCGAATCGCGCACCGAGCCGACTTACCTGGAACGCCTTAAGGCTGAAACCGAACTGCTGGGCTTTCCCGTCGCCGGGCATCCGCTGGATCTTCATCCCGATATCGCCTGGGACGCCTACCGGCCCATCGCGCAGATGCACGAATTTACCCATAAGATTATTGCTGTGGCAGGCCTGATCATTGAGGAACGCCTGCACCATCAGGTGGATGGGCGAATGATGAAATTCATCAGCATCTGTGATCCCACCGGTATAGCTGAGGTGGAGATTTTTGCGGATGTCTACAGCCAGTACGGCCTGAACACGATCCGTTATCCCATTGTGGAGATTGAGGCGCGCGTGCTTCCGCTGGAAAGCCAGATTGGATGCACCCTGGAGGCTCTGGCCGTTCGCGGTCCCAGGACGATCCCGCAAGGCTAAGGTCGAAATCCCTGGATGATGCGTTCGATGATCTCGGAGACGAGGAGGTTTAACGGCAATCCCTTGAATTTACCGTTGGTGGAAATGGAGATAAGCCCCTGCAGAGCAGCAAAAGCCACCAGGGACAACCGTGCCGGATCGCCGTCCGTCACCTCTCCATTTGCCTGGCCCTCTGCGAAAATCGCGGGTCCATGAGAAAAAGCGCGCTCACTTGCCTCCATAAGATCGCGCGGTGCGTCGGCGCGGTGCTTGGCTTCAAACATCAGTTGGCAAAGAGCGGGGTGCCTGGTCTGGAACCCCACATAAGCGCGAGCCAGCTTCATTAGCCGAGCGTTAAAATTCTGGCCGCGATCCTTAACAGCCCGGCTAAGAATAGCGCTCAACCTCTCAAAACCCCGCAGGGCAAGCGCATCCAGCAGCGCCTGCTTATTCGCAAAATGACGAAGCGGCGAGGTGTGGCTGACACCCAGAGTACGGCTGAGTTCACGAAACGTCAGGCCGGGAACGCCACCCACTTCAAGGGCTTTCTCCGCAGTGTGAAGCAGAGATTCACGGAGATTTCCATGATGATAGGGGCGCGGCGTCGCTTTCATTGGTTTAGATTAAACTCCATCCTACATCGGCTAAAATTCTTTTTACAGCATGTTAACGTTGACAACAATGTGAACTATGTTTACATTGCGGAACCTCATGAAAACCACTGACAACACGATTCTGATTACCGGCGGAGGTTCTGGCATCGGCCGCGGCCTGGCCGAAGCATTTCACGCCCTTGGCAACAAAGTGATCATCGCCGGGCGAAGGCAGCAAGTGCTTGAAGAAACGGCAAAAGCCAATCCCGGCATGGCCACCGCCGTCCTGGATATCGAAGATCCTGCCGCGATCCGTTCATTCGCGGCTGAGCTGATCGCGAAACATCCCACCCTTAATGTGGTGATCAACAACGCGGGAATCAGCAAACTGGAGAATCTGAAAGCGCAGCCGGCGGAGCTTGCAGATGTAGAGGCAATGGTAACAACCAACCTGCTTGGCCCCATTCGCCTGATTGCAGCGCTGCTTCCGCATCTTCAGAAACAGCCGCAATCCACAATTCTGAACGTCACGTCGGGCCTCGCGTTCGTGCCATTACCTCATGCCCCCACATACTCGGCAACAAAGGCCGCCCTGCATTCCTACACGCAATCGCTCCGTATCCAGCTTCGCGATACGCCTGTGCAGTTGATCGAAATCATTCCGCCTTATGTCCAGACCGAGCTGGGAGGATCACGACAGGCGAGCGATCCACGTGCAATGCCTCTTAAGGACTACATCGCGGAAACGATGCACCTTCTAAAGACGCAGCCCGACGCTACGGAAAACTGTGTGGAAAACGCCAAATTCCTCCGCAATGCCGAAGCTTCGGGAAACACGGATAAGGCTCTTGAAGCGCTCACGCAGATGGCCTTCGAGTAACGAAAGCAGCGGCATTCAATTCAATCCGCGCAGTTTATGATTAAGGAAAGTTGCGCGGAACCCCTGGAGAACACGAGTCAACGCTGAAACCACTGGATCAACGCGCTGACAGCTTCGTCGCAACCTATAACCGAGCGCTGGTTGCAGGTAACGACGGCACCGAAACGCTTCGGGACCGAGAGCCAGCATACGGCGTAGTTCATGGTGTTGGAGCCGTTGTGGTTGAGCGTTTTGCCGCCGGCCCAGGAACGCTGCAAGATGAACCAGCCGTAGCCGTATTCTCCATCGGCGGGGTGTGGGGACTGGATTTCCTGGTAGATCTCGGTGGGTAGTAGCGCTTTTTCGCCGGCGGCGCCGCGCAGTTGGTCGGTCAGGAAAACGGTGAGGTCATCCAGCGTCATGTGGAGGGTACCTGCCGGCCCCATGACGGGCGGATTATCGACGGCAGGACCGTTGGCGCCAACAGGTTGGCCGCTTTTCTCCTGATGACCCCAGGGCTGGTCAAGCTTGCCAGGAGTCCCCGTGCCTCCGAAACCGGGCGATTTCATACCCAATGGGCGAAAGATGCGCTCGGCGATCAACTCCTCCCAGGGTTTGTCGCCCAGGCTCTCCAGAATTGCGCCAACGACGACATAGCCAGAATTGGAGTAGTGGAATGTGCCGGGCTCAAACTCAGGTGGATTGCAGAGCAGTTCCTGCACCGCTGCAACTCGCTGCTCTCGTACAGAACCTTTGCCAGCTAAGTCGGGCCAGCGCAGGTTCGGCTTCAGACCGCTGCGGTGGGAGAGGAGGTCGTTCAGGGTAATATCACGCAGACTGGGATCAATCTTGCCCGCAAGCTCCGGGAAGAAGCGCGAAACCTTATCGGTCCATGCCAGCTTTTTCTCGGCGACGAAGGTGCCGGCAAGCGTCGCCGTCATCATCTTGGTCATGGAGCCAATATGCCAGAGGTCATTGTCTGTAGCCTTAGGCGCTTCTCCACGCTTTCGTACGCCGCATACGCCTTTGGCCCGCAGGCCGGCGGTGGTGAAGACTACACCTGCCATAGCAGGCAAATCATTTTTACTGCGAACGGTTTCCAGTTCCGTATCCAGGCGATCTGCTGGCGCGCCGTGCAAAATTGCTGATGAAAACGCATTCATCAGAAGTACAGAAAGGAAGAGGCAAGATCGTTTCATCGCAGTGCTGATAGCACTGGCAAACTTACGTTGTGTACGTCTGAAATAGCAAGGATCAACAGTGAGCCTGATGCGACGCTTCTCGGTACAGCCACCTCCGTCCATGTCCTATAGAATGAATAAACTGCAGACACTGATCAGCGAGTCCCGCACTCAAAGTTCTTCCCAAGTTGCGCGAGGCATCCGATAATGGCTGTCTCTATGATCAAGCCTCGCCCTCTCACCTTCCCCAAAAAGTTCGTATGGGGCTTTGCAGCCGCAGCGCCTCAGATTGAAGGCGCTGCCTTTACGGACGGCAAAGGTGAATCCATCTGGGACCGCTTTGCCCACACACAGGGGCTGGTTCTTAATAACGACAACCTCGACGTCGCCTGCGACCACTACCATCTTTTCGACGAAGATTTTAAGCTGATGAGCTCGCTGGGTGCGAAGCACTACCGGCTCTCGCTTGCATGGCCTCGCATCTACCCGGATGGAGATGGCGCGGTGAACCAGAAGGGGCTCGACTTCTACCATCGTCTCTTTGATTCCATGGAGAAGCATGGTCTGACGCCCTGGGTAACCATGTTTCACTGGGATCTGCCCCAGGCTCTGGAGACCAACTTCGGTGGCTGGCGCGATCGCCGTGTAACGTCCGCGTTCGGCACTTACGCTGAGACCATTGTTAAGGCATATGGCGACCGCGTTAAGAACTGGATTACGCTGAACGAGATATTCTGCTTTACCCATCTGGGCTATGGCAACGCACAAAAGGCGCCTGGCCTGATCCTGCCGGCAGGCATCGTCAACCAGACCTATCACCACGCCCTGATTTGCCATGGACTGGGTGTTCAGGCCGTGAGGGAGTATGGTGGCAAGGGCGCACGCGTTGGTCTGACGGATAACAGCGATGTCATTGTGCCCGTTTCGGAGACTCCGGAAGATATTGCCGCCGCACAGAAGGAGTTTCGCCGCGTCAACGCGCGTACGATCGACGCCATGTACCGGGGCGAGTACAGCTCGCAGTATCTTAGTGCCGCAGGCGGAGATGCTCCCAAGGTGGAGAAGGGCGATTTTAAGATCATTTCGCTGCCCACGGACTTCCTTGGTCTGAACATTTACACAGGACAGTTTGCGCGCGAAGGAAAGAACGGTAAGCCGGAAATCGTGGCTCCGCCGGAATCCTTCCCCACGACATCATGCTGGTGGCACAGGGTTGTTCCTCAGAGCCTGTACTGGGGCCCGCGTCATGTCGCGGAAATTTATGGGGAAAAGGCCATCTACATAACGGAAAACGGCTGCTCCTATGTCGATGCACCGCCTACGAACGGAGAAGTTCATGATCTGCATCGTCGCGAGCTCATACGCAGCTACCTGGGAGAGCTTCACCGCAGTATTGTGGATGGAGTACCCGTTAAGGGCTATTTCGTCTGGTCCTTTATGGATAACTTTGAATGGGAAGAAGGCTACACCAGACGCTTTGGCGTGGTGTACTGCGACTTCGAAACCCAGAAGCGCACTCCCAAGCTCAGTGCTCTCTGGTACCAGAAAGTCATCGAAAGCAACACACTGGTGTAGCCGATTTGTGCAGTTAAAGGAAAAGAGAGAGTCAGATTCCATTCTCACTCTCTCTAATTGAACAAGCAATAATGACAAAGCATCAACCATGATTATGAGATGCTTCAGATGAAAGTATGAGGTGAAGTATCACGAGCTGTTATTGATGTTTTGTCAAGTTATGCTCGACCGAGAAGATTGATGCCTGTAGCATGCTACCGTCTTTGCCTTAACCATACTCTTTGCTCTACCATGCCACGCGAAAATCTGGACGTATTGTTGGAAAAATTCGGTCGGATCATGGAGGTGGATCTCAGTCTGGGGACGGCAGGCCATACGGTCGTGAAGGTAGACGAGCGTATCGATCTGGTGCTATCGTTTGAGCCTGACTCGCAGTCTCTCGTACTTATTGCGACATGCGGCACTTTGCCACACGATCACTTGCTTCCTTTGCTGCAGGAGATTCTGGATGCGAACTTTCACTGGGCCGGCTCTGGTGGGGCCACGCTGGCCACGAATTCTCAGCAGGGTAAACTGTATTTGCAGTATCGCGAGCCAATTCAGCACATGGATGAACGCCGGTTGCAAGAACTGCTCACCGCAATCGTTCACAATGCAACGATCTGGGCCGACCGTCTGGAACAAGGACATTGGAAAGAGGCCGAAAGCTCTCACACAGCGGCAGACTCTCTGGCACATTTCTCCAGTGGTCCCATGGTCCGGATCTGATCAGCTTCCTGGATATTCGACGCCCGCCTAGCGATTGCATAGCGGGGTGCGCCCTGTGATCCAGACGAAGTGCTCGTTTCTCTCCATTACATACATTTAAACTTTCTATTGCTTCCTGATATGCCACTACCCATTAGCGGAACTTTTAAAGACCTGAGCACTCTTGCAGACAGCGATCGCGTGGCGCTGAGTGGCGACGGCATTGGGAAAACAGGTGTAACCCAGGAATATGGGCTAAGCATGGACCGCCTGACAGATTGGGCGACCCGTTCACCCACAGATATTCAGAATAACCAGGCCGTCGCCCAGGCATTTGTCGACCAGATCAAGTCGCAGTATGGCTTTCGGGCTGCAAATATGGCTTCACGGGAGCTTTCGAGTCAGCTTGCAGATGGCCGTCCTCTGACGGCGGGGCGTATTCGTCAAACACTGGCTGAGATTGAGGGCGAATTGCGCACAAATCTGAGCGCAGCCGGACTCAAAGGCCAGGAAATTGATGCTTCCGTCAATGCGGGTCTTTCACCCAGGCTTGCAGTGGAGGGTATAAAACTGGCGTTTACGGACGAAGGTTTGAAACAGTATGGTGAGCTTCGTGTTCTAAAACACAGTGTTTTTGAAAAAGATTCCGCGAGCGTTTTTAAACAGGTTGAAAAGCGATTTACGCCTGATGAGATCGTAAAGTTGATCCGAGCCAATGTAAGTGCATCCGACGCGGAGGCAGGTTTGCAGGCGGGTCAGAGTCTTGACACAATTATTTCCAGCAAGCACGGTCAGGTTGAAAAGCAGAGGATGGCAGAGGGAGGAATATCCAGAACAGAGCGGGAAGACTATGGTAGTGGCTTTGACCTGAACCAATGCATTGCTCTGAAGCGTGCCAAGATTTCTCCTGTGGTGGCAAAGGCGTTACTGGGGGCAAAGTTTACAGTTGGTGACATGCTGAGTGCGGCCCGATCGAACGTTACCCTTCCTCAATTGGCTCCTTTCGCGGGAAAAGGATTACAAATAGATGAGATTATCCAGGCCGTGGAGCACGGTTTATCCGCGACGGACGCCGTTGCCTTCAAGAAACTGACACTGCTTACTTTCGCCCAGGCTGCTGAAGCCGTAGAACTTAAGCTTACACCAGAGAAGGCCAATTCCTATCTGTTGAAAGGCTTTACCTTTGAGCAAATGAAGGAACTTGCCCGGGGCGGAGTGGATGCAAATTCTGCGGACGGGTTCCGCAAGTTGGGCTACTCGGTGGAAGACGCTGTGCAGGCGGTAAAGCAAGGCGTAAAGTTGGGTGTTGCTGAGAATTTTGCATACGGCGCCGGTCTGTCAGGACCTTATCAGGCTGCGGGATTTACCCCACATCAAGGCTTAACGCTTCTTCATTTGGGCGTTCCTGCTGATCAGGCCAGGTCCTTTATCGATAAAGGTTTTAGCTTTGAGGAAACAGTCGCTGCAATTAAAGGCGGCATGAAACCGGAGATGGCTGAAGCGTTTCGAGGTATGGGCCTGTCAATGGAAGCAGGCATAAGGAAGCTGAACCAGGCTTAGCCCTTAAGTATTTAGAAGACTGGCATGCTAAAAAGGGAGGTGGGTTCGATAAATGAGGCTTGCATCTCGCGGTTTTCCCGCTTCCGTTACAGGTCCACGATTACGTAACCTGCCGCTGCCCATGACTCTTTCCACCTCCTTCAGATCTCCTCACATCGACCAGAAAGTTGCCGGCCTTCTCGAGCAGATGACGCTTGAGGAAAAGATCGGCCAGCTCGTCCAGTTTTCCTCGGGAAACGCCACGGGACCGGATAACGCAAAAGTAGATCAGGCCGAACTTGCGGCGCAGGGAGGTATCGGTTCGGTTCTCAATCTGGTGGGAGCCAGGGAAACCAACGCGCTTCAGCGATGTGCGATGGAAAAATCTCGGCTTGGGATTCCCATACTTTTCAGCAGGGATATCATCCACGGATTCCGCACGATCTACCCGATTCCCCTGGCCATGTCGGCTACGTGGGATGCGGATATAGCTGAGCAGTGCGCCCGCATGGCGGCTGTGGAAGGGACGGCGCACGGCATTCGCTGGACGTTTTCTCCTATGATGGATATCGCCCGTGACGCCCGCTGGGGCCGCATCAGCGAGGGCAATGGCGAAGACCCATGGCTGGGACAGGTTCTGGCTGCGGCATGGGTGAGGGGATATCAGGGACAGGATTTGTCCGATCCGCTCTCGATGGTGGCGTGCGCCAAACACTTTGTCGCCTATGGCGGCGCAGAAGGCGGTCGCGACTACAATACCGTGGATGTCTCGGATCGCGTGCTGCGCGAGATTTACCTGCCTCCCTTCAAGGCAGCGATTGATGCAGGCGTTGGCACCTTCATGAGCGCGTTCAACACAGTCCAGAGCGTCCCCGCCTCCGCTGATGTACGCATGCTGACTGGTGTGCTTCGCGATGAGTGGGGTTTCCAGGGTTTTGTCGTAAGCGACTGGAATTCCATTGGCGAGCTGATTCCGCACGGTTATGCGCTGAAGGGTGAGGACGCGGCGCTCAAGGCACTGATCGCGGGTGTAGATATGGATATGCAGAGCAACCTCTACATCACCAAACTTTCCGGCCTGGTAGAAAGCGGGCGTCTGAAAGTGGAGGTTATCGACGAAGCGGTCCGGCGCGTTCTGCGCATCAAGTTCGCCCTCGGCCTTTTCGAGAATCCTTACACCGACGAAAGCCGGGAAGCTGCTGTTACGCTGAAACCGGAGTGGCTGGCGCTGGCGCAGAAGGCTGCGGAAGAATCCTTTGTGTTACTAAAGAATGAGGGCGCTGGGGATGGCAAACCGGTGCTTCCTCTGCAAAGCGGCCAGACTGTGGCTCTGATCGGTGCTCTGGCGGACTCCGCCAAGGACATGCTCGGCTCCTGGGCGCTGAGCGGAGTGCCCGGTGATGTTACTACGCTTCGCCAGTCTCTGGAGAGTCGCCTGGGAGATAAACTAATCTATGCACGCGGCGTGGGAGTTCATGAGGAAGGCACCGATGGAATAGCCGCCGCCGTGGAAGCCGCGACGCGTGCCGACGTAGTCGTGATCGCGCTCGGCGAAACGTCCGACATGAGCGGAGAAGCCACATCTCGGACGCGTCTTAGCCTGCCTGGCAAACAACTGGAGCTGTTGCAGGCAGTTGTGGCTACGGGCAAACCGGTGGTTCTTGTGCTCTTCAATGGCCGCCCACTCACGATTCCCTGGGAGGCTGAGCATGTGCCTGCCATTCTTGAGGCATGGCTGCCAGGTACTCAGGCCGGGCCAGCGCTGGTACGGGCTCTTTATGGAGAATATAATCCCAGCGGTAAACTCACCACGACGTTCCCCCGTACCGTGGGGCAGATTCCACTTTACTATAATTGCGAACGGACTGGCCGTCCCCGTCCGGGCGGCGATCGATTTATCACAGGTTACATCGACGAAAGCCACCTGCCGCTTTATCCCTTCGGCTGGGGTCTGTCGTACACCAGTTTTGAGTACTCTCCCACGCGCTTCAGCAGTGAGGCGGAGGTGCGCGTTTCGGATCTGAATCACGGCGGCTCCATTCAAGTGGAGGCAACAGTGAAGAACACCGGCTCCCGCGAAGGCGCAGAAGTTGCGCAATGTTACATCGGCCTTCGGGGAACCAGCGTCGTTCGTCCCGTCCGCGAGTTGAAGGGTTTCCAGAAAGTCCTTCTGCAGCCTGGCGAATCCAGGAAGGTGACGTTCTCACTCACCAGTAAAGAACTGGCGTTCTGGAATATCGACATGCAGTTCATTGCAGAGCCATGCGAACTGACGGTGTGGATTGCCCCTCACGCGCAGGCTGGAGAGCCAGCCAAAATGATTATCGAAGCGTAGATCCAGAAGCATGTTATCGAGATCACCTCTGCCCAGAGGTGGTTCTGGTCAGGTATTCATAGGTATTATATTCGTTGTGAAGCATATCTGCCCCACTTTCTCGTCTTCGTCCGCTGCCTCTTGGCGAGTTTCTCTATGGTTCGCCCTATTATCCCGAGCACCGGGATGCCGCTGTCCGCGCTGTGGTGACTTCCTGAATTATTTACCACCCGGCCGTTGTTACCTGGAAGCGGCCTATTTTCCCGTGTCAGAAGCGCGATCCTGGCGATAAGTTGAGATTAGCACATCAATGATCTCTCGACTCGTCCATGGATAAACCTAATGTCTTGCTCCTTGCACCATGACCACTTCGCGAAAAATGACGCTCCTTTGCTATGCGGCCATGATGAGCCTGGCAATTGGGCTGAACCTGCTGCCCGTCTTCCTTACGAGCCTGAAGATAGCTTTCGGTCCCGATAATATTCTTAGCCAGGAGCAGCTTGGACGGTTGGGCGCAGTCACTTTCGGCGGTCTGGTCGTGGGAATCCTGATGACTGGACCGATGGCGGACCGCTGGGGCGCCAAGGCGTTTGCGCTCATCGGCAATGCGCTGATCGCGGTCAGCCTCATTGCCATGTCGTGCTCACCTTCGTATTTCTTTCTTTGCGTCGCGCTGTTCTTTCTGGGTCTGGGATCGGGGATTCTGGATATGGTCCTCAGCCCCATCGTCTCGGCTTTGAATCCGGAAAACCGCGCCGTGGCGATGAACTGGCTGCATTCCTTTTACTGCGTAGGGGCCGTTGTCACCATTCTGGCAGGAACACTTGCTTTGGAGGTGGGGCTGAGCTGGCGTATGTGCTGCCTGTTACTGCTGCCTTTGCCTCTGTACCTTCTTTGGGCATTCGCGCCTCTCGGCTTTCCGCAGATGGTGGAAGAAGGCAGCCGAACTTCACTACGCAGTCTCCTGAAGGATAAATGGTTCATCGTGGCGATCATCGCGATTTTTCTGGGTGGAGCCACCGAGCTGGGTATGGCTCAATGGCTTCCCGCCTATGCAGAAACCGCCCTTAAGTTTCCATTGTGGGTCAGTGGAACGAGCCTGCTCCTTTTCTCTCTGGCCATGGCCGGCGGCCGCATGGCGATAGGCGCCTGGGGAGGTAAGATCGATCCCTATCTGATCATGGCCTGGGGCTGCGGCACATCGGTCATCCTGTTCCTGTGCGGCTCGTTCCTCCCTTCGCCCTGGCTTGCTCTGGCGGCATGTATTGCGGCGGGCTTTACCGGTAGCGCACTCTGGCCCACTATGCTTGCAGTCTCCGCGGATCGCCATCCGGAAGGCGGTGCCAGCATGTTCGGTGCGCTGGCTGCCATGGGCAACGCCGGCGGAATCTTCATGCCTTGGGTCGTGGGCTGGATAGCCGATAACAGCGACCTGCACTGGGGTCTGGCGGTATCCGCCCTCGCTCCTCTGTGCATGCTGCCTCTGGTATTGTGGCTGAGGCTGACGAGCGGGATGTCGTCCAGTGCGGTGGCTACAGTTGCTGGCCAGGGCAGAAATTGATGGGGGATCAATTCCCGTCTGGCGGCGGCACTGCGTACGACGGGCATTTTGCTCTTCACGCAGTTGCTCACTGCCGCTTCGGGATCACTGCCCACTATTTCCGCTCTTCGGAGTCTCCGGAAAATAACCTGTACGACTTGAGTCGCCGTTTTGAGCGAGAGCAGCGTTGGAATTCCGGTCAGCGGCTTAGTCTAATGCACTCCCTCCATTTCGCCTTGCTCTCATCTCAAAATCGACGACTTAAGTTGCACAGTTTATTTTTCGGAGACTCCTGACTCGGCGCACTGGTCTTATTTCTCGTAGAGCACGGGATTGAGCGGCGTATCGATTTGCTCGCCGATAACGGCTCCGGGCAGCCAGCGTTTCCAGTCGCTCTTTTGCGCGTCGTTTTTGGGTTGGGCAAGGCGCATTTCACTGTCCATGTAGATGATCGTCATTACCTCGCGGGCATGTCCCAGAGTGTTGGGGCCGGCTCGGTGAAACGTGAAGCCGTAGTGGAAGCTGACTTCGCCCAGATCAAAAGGTGTTTCATCGATGGGCAGGTCGGAGAGGCGCAGGTGCTCCTGGATACGACGTTCGCTCTCGTCGCTGATCGTCAGGTCGCGCCCGAACATAATGCGCTGGCTGCCCACTGAGAAGCTGAGTGGTCCGTTGCCCAGAGGAACAGCGTGGAGGGGGATCCAGGCCGTCACCGTGTTCTCATTGGAAAGCGGCCAGTAAACCTGATCCACGTGCCAGGGGGTGTAGCCGCCGCCCGCTTCCTTATACAGCGCCTGGTCATGATACATGCGCACGCCCTTTGTGCCCATCAGCTCCGCCGCCACTCGTGCCAACCGTTTGCCGGATACAAATTCCTTCACCACCGCGCTGTGTTCCCAGAGGTTGGAAATCTGCAGAAACGCTTTTCCGTAGGTACCTCGTTGTTCCATCGGTATCGTATCCTTGCTCAGTTCTTTAACAAGGCCGGTGATTTCCTGCCGGTAATGCTCAAGTACTTCAGCGGAAAGCAGATCCTTAATCTTAATGTAGCCGTCACGGCGAAACTTCGTGATCTGGTCGGAGGTCAGTTCAAACGGGGTGTCCAGGTCGAGCAGGGGAGCAATAGTTGTCATGGCAAAAAGATGGCAGAATTAAGGGACGACCACTACCTGTGGCTTGATCTATACTGATACTATTTTAACCAATTCGCTGGCTTCTTTATGATTTAGCGGCAGGATTACACCATAAAGGCTGACCTCCAGTCGCTTTCTTCCATCCCCATGCGCGCCACCGTTGAGCACATTTCACTCGTGCCTGGCACTTCCTTTAAGGCATTCCGCTATGCTGTGCAGCGCTTTCATTGCCCGTATCATTACCACCCGGAAGTGGAGCTGACCTGGATTGGCTCGAGTGATGGACGCCGCCTGATAGGTGATGATCTTGCAGACTTCTCGCCGGGCGACCTGTGTCTTATGGGGCCGGGTCTGCCTCATACGTATTTTCATTCACCGCATTATCAACCGCGGCCTGATGCGGCTCAGGCCACAGTGGTCCATTTTCTACCCACCATTGCTGGTGGAATGCTTCGTGACGCGCCGGAAATGCGGTCTGTTCGCCTGCTGCTGGAGCGCTCGGAACGGGGGCTGGAATTCAGCCATCGCGTCCGCGATGCCGCCTACCCATTGATGAATGAATTGTTGACCTCTCAGGGGCCGCGCCGGCTGCTGGCACTCGCGGAGATCCTCGCTGTACTGGCTGCGGATGATGCTGCGCGCGAATTGGCCAGCCCGGCCTTTAGCCCTCAGTTGAACATGGCGAAAACGGAGCGAATTACACGCGTATGCGCGTGGCTGACGGAGCATTTTCATCGGCCGCTTACACTGGAACAGGCGGCGCAGCACGCGCACATGGCACCCTCCGCCTTCAGCCGCTACTTTCATCGCGCAACAAACAAGACATTCATCGGCTTCGTCAACGAGCTGCGCATTGGCCACGCCTGTCGCCTGCTGCTGGATACAGAAAAAAGCGTGTCGGAAATCGCCTTTGCCTCCGGTTTCGAGAATCTTTCGCACTTTAACCGACAGTTCCGCTCTCAGCGCGGTGCCACGCCCCGAGATTATCGGAACGCCGGGCAAACGCTGTTCAGATAGAGCAGATCGGATTTCTTATTGTGGCTTAACGGATTTGTAGCGACCAATAAGCTTTTGGTAGCGCTTCTCGTTTTGTTGCTGTGCGGCTACGAAGGCGGGGGGCATGGTGAGTGAGTTGGCGGCGGGGGCGGAAATGGCATTGTTGTATATCCACAGGGAATCGCCGTCCGTCGTGGCGAATGGCAGCCGTGTGGCAGGGTCGATCCACGCAGTAAGGGCAGGGGAAAGCATGGTGTCCCAGGAATTAACGGTGCGCTGGGGGCTTGCTCCGCGGTAAAAGTAGTAAGCTTTGGATTGGACGGCACGGACGCCTTCATAAAAACCGGGCTGAAGCCAGAACAGCTCCGAAAAGGTTGAGCACCCTAGTTTCTGCACCTCTGCCTCGTGGAAGCGCTTATCCGCTACAGTTATGCTGTTATCTTCGGGATTTTGCTCGAGAATCAGTCCGGCGATCATCCACTTTTCGCTCGTCTTGCCATTGCTCCACTGGGTGAGCTGGCGTGTGGCCCGGCCGTCATACCATCCCTGGATTTTGAGCGGCAAAGGCACAATCACAGGCGCAACTGCTCCAGCCGGGTCGGAAGCCGCTTCAGAGCCGGGCGCCGGCGACGCGGCATTCACAGCCGGACTTTTCCCCTGCTGAAGGGACCTGCCTTCCTGCCTTGGCCTGAGCTTTGCCGAAAGTGCATTCCAATCCTGTTCGGCAAGCTGTTCTGCTGAAGGCAGAAGATATGCAGTGCACTCCCAGGCAATGGGTCCCGCAGGCTTTAATGGCACCAGGCCCGGAGGTGGTGGCGGCAATACCGGCGGTAACGCGGATGTGGAACTTTTGTCTTTCTGGGATTCGGGCATCTGTGCGTGAAGAGTTTCTGGGAAGACCAAGCCAGTACCCAGAGTCGTCAGAAACAAAAGAGCGCTACCGACGAAAGAGATTAAATGCTTACTCATAAACAGGTTCCATGAACTGGTCCACAATCTGTCCCGTGTATCGGTCGATCGCTACATGCCACCATAATCGTCGCTCTCCCTCGACCCTGAAGTCGGCGCCGAGATCCGTGACGGCCTTGCCTTGCGGATAGCGACCACTTTGCACCACCACATCGATAAGGAGATTCCAGGTACGCGTGGAGGTGCTGTCGCCCAGCGCACGTACAAAACCCTCACGCCTGGCTTTGATGCGCCGAGAGTTAACATCTGAGTAGCAGTTGGCGATGTCATTGTCTTCGGCCAGACGCGATACAAGCTGGGATTTGTTTTGCAGCGGCTGTTGAAGTGTTTTTGTGACTATCATTTGGGCAAAAGAATCAGCCTCGGCGGGCTGAAGCTCAAGCGAAGCAGGGGCAGTAGCCGGGCTCGTCGCGGTCACGTCCTGCAACGGAACAGCACCGCCCTTTACCCTAAGCAGGGACTTCAGCACAGCGGGGAACGGAGTGTTAAGATTGACAACGCCGGCCCGGACAGGCGGAGATTCATCAACGGCAAAGACGTCGAGCAAAGCGGCATCCGCACTGTTACTTGTAAAGAAATCCAGCGATCTCCACGGCAGATCCCGGTACACGTAGCCTAACTCTGCGACGCTCTGGAACGGGCGGTTAAGCATGACAGGGCGACTCATGAAGTTCGCCGTATCCGCCAGCGGAACGCCAATCTTGTTCGCCTCCACACCGGCGTGACGCAGCGCGTAGTAGCCATCGCCGGCCCGCACAATGCTGTCGGCATCGCGATAATAGCAGGCATTGACGTCACCGGATGTCGCTGTATTCCTCTGCAGCCCCGTCCATTGCGCATAGCCGTTGTCGCCGGTGCCCCAGATAAATCGCCGGGCGGGATCGTACTGATTGGGTGCCGAAGGTATGGCATTAGTGCAAAACCAGGGACGATACAGAAAGCCGTAGTAGCTTGTGACTCCAAAAGCCGGGTGTCCCACTGTACGGTTTTCCACCGTGCGATTGTCGGAGCTGAAAGTTCCATTCCAGGACATATCCGCGCTCATCCGCTCGGTACGCGGATCCAGCTTCATAAAGTGATAGCGGTTGCGGAAGAAGTGAATATCGAGTGGCGCAGCCCCATTCAGGTCGCCCCAGTCGGAAGCCTGATTGATGCGCGTCAGCGTTTTCCACTCGGAGCAAGTTTGCCACCGAGCGCCATCCTGGTACTGTACAGCCAGACTGATCACCGGGTTACTGTAGCGCATATACTGCTGCGCCTGCGCTGTGGATGGTATCGTTAAATATTGAAGGAATAACATGTTCCAGTCACTGAACGGCCGTCCGACTTTCTCCACCACTTCTCCGTGCGGCCCCGTCCAGTTCTCAGCGCCGGTGCCGAAAATGTGACTGTAAACACTGTTGGTCACCCGATTCTGGGCATTGGGAGAAGTGGAATTATCGCCGGTAAGCAGCGTGGGGCTGGTAAAGGGAATCGTGCTGGTGACCTCAAACTGTACTGCGCTGGCTTCCTCATCCGCCGCGCTGAAGACCCGCGCCGGAGACGTGCCGGTGGCCCATAGCATAGTACCGGCAGGGCTGGTCGCTGTCGTGCGGCGATTGATGACATTCGGCACAAAGCGCACATTCGGATCCACCGTATATTGCACCGTAACCGCCACTGTCGAGCCTTCCTGAACTACGACCCGGAACCGGGTGGGCGCATCCGCAATTGACGAGGAAGTGGCGGCATAGTGGGGCCGGAACATCTCCGGCAACATGTAGGCATTCAGCCGGGTGTTATTACCCGGGCTCCGCAGAAATACATGGTACAGCTTATTAATATAAGGAAGATCTTCAACACCATAGACCTCGGGAAATCCGCCGCCATTGCTGTAAGTAATAACAGTGGGATATCCGTCCGCATCGGCCTGATCGATAATGTTGGCACCGATCTTTAAAATATGGAGATCCAGATTCGTGCTTTCCGCTTTAACGACCGGTTGCGTGGTACTGGTGCTGGCGTCCATTGCCAGCGATCCGCAGCCCAGCGTTGCCTTAAGAAGCTCAAAAAAGTCAGGCTCGCGCAGTTCCGTTCCCGCTTTCATCTTCGCCTGTAAGGCACTGAGAGTCAGGATGGTATCCGCATCGCCGTGCTCATAAATCCAGCGCTTGTTATCGCCATCCCATGTCAGGCCAAAATAGCGGCGGATGTTCTCCGCAGTTCCGCCGGCATCCCCGCCAAGGTCCGCGCTGGGGCCCAAACGGGTGAGCCACGCAAGGCGACTGAGCGCAAATCGCCTCATGACAAGCGGTTCCCCCGGCTGAATGGTAAGAGGCGCTGCCAGGGTGCTGTCCAGGGGAATTGCAACAGCGACCGGATAGACAAGCCGCGGAAATGGTGGATTCAGCGTATCCTCCTGCCCGGCATAGGGAAAACCGGACGCGATTTTAGGGCGAGGTGCAGCCGGTATGTACGAGGGAGAGTTTACTTCCCGGATAAATACGCTGAGCATCGTCGGCAATGTGGATGTCGCAGGATTGACCCCGCTGGTTTCAAGAAATTGCAGAAGCTCCTGACGGGTAAGCATTTGCTGGTCCCCAGCCGCCGGCCGCGTAAAGCCGTGTTTCGTACGGGTAGCCCAGCCAAAGAATGTCGCGGGATTCGCCGGATTGGCCGCATCATAAACCTGGTTGCGGGTCGCACTGTTGCGAAATTCGACCAGCTTTTGCTGGAGGGACGCGGTAAGTCCCGGAATCTGATCCAGATCCGCAAAGGGAAGAATGCGACGTCTGCCGAGATTAGACGCGGGCAGACCACTTGCAGGCGCACCTGCCGCTGAGACATCCAGCCCGTTATCCTCCCGGTACATGGTAAATGCAAAGCGCCCAACGACATACGTCTGGTTGGTCGCCTCCGGATTTGCCGGCAAAGGTGCAACGGACGTGCCATCCAGTGAAGTTGCCGCAGCAGGTGAGCTAAAGACCAGGGGACCTCCGCGCGTCAGCATAACCCAGTCCGGCGCGACAAAGTCTCCCAGGTTAGTAGGTGACATCAGGAGGGGCTTGTTCCAGCGGTCAGCAGCAAGACGCCGCCCGTTTGCGGAAGCGGCGGTGGTGGAGACATCGGATGCAGTCAGCGTAAACGGCTGATGTGCAAAAGGATAGTTCGTAACTCCCGGGGCGTTGTCCATCAGAAACTGCCTCCGGTTACTCCTGCGGATCAGATTCGGCAGCTTGCTCTTCTCGGCGGAAGTGGCTACGGCTGCGGGCTGCGAGAGCCAGGCATTTTTCGGGGCGTAAACTTGCTGGCCGGTAGTGCCGTTTCCATCTAGCGGGGTGTAGATATCCGAGCCCTGTCGTATTTCCTGATCTATTTCAGCCTTAATGAGTTGCAAGGCCGTTTCCTGCAATGTCCCCGTACGGACAGACTGGCTGTAGCTGGCCGTCGTGATGCTTTCCTCACGGATCAGGATCATGAAGGCGATGGTGATCAACGTTGCAGCCGCAATAACGGCCAGCACTGTCACTAGAGCGACTCCAGAATGATGACAGAGCGGCTGGCGTCCGCGAGTTCGCTTAGCGTAAAGAAAGGGTGATCGTGCGCTCATAGACATACACATTTTGTCGCAACGTGGCCGGTATTCCGGCAAACGTTGTCGCGGATTCCACTGCCGCCTGCCATTTTCTGAAGGGATATTCTCCATCATTTACACCGGCAACCGCCGCGTCAAACTGGCCAAGAAACTGAATGTAACCGCCTGATTGAGCATCCAACTGCCGCAGCGAGCCTTCATCTATCACGAGCAGGCAAATGGTGACAGTGCACGAGTTGAGCGCCGGGCTGGACGCGTTCCAGGTAAACTGTCGCGAGAGTTTGCTGCCGTCACGACTGAGAAACCGGAAATCCATCCGCATAACCCCCGGGCCGATCACCTGGTAGTAACCATCCATAAGAGGCAAAACAGGCGCGGGAAATGGTGCGCCTGCCTGCTGAAACGGAGCGTTCTGGGAATAGGAAACACCCTGAGCACCACGCTGCAATCCGCGGTTAAAGGTGGATGCGGGGTTATCCACAATGCGATAGCTGACAAGGCTGAGCGGACGCACGCTTGTCTGTGGCGTCCCCGAAGGTCCGGAGCTGCCTCCAACCGGACCCTGCTGCGCACAGTAGAAGCTGAGCGCTGGAGTGCCGGACGAGTTTTGGAAGCCAGGCAGTCCCCGTGCAATAATAGCCGCTTTAAGATCGCGCTCTATCAGATCCAGGCTGACCCGCGCTTTCGTATAGTTGTCAACCCGCGCTTTACCACGCTGCCACATCTTGCTGATGTCTCCGATCAGATAGGAGAGAAGCAGGAGCAGCATGGTCAGCACTGCCATCGCCACCACAATCTCTATCAAAGTAAACGCGGTATTCCAGGGAATGCAGCGACCCGAACGCGGGCGGCAACGGGATATCTGTCTCATGGTATGATGTGACAGTAGGAGACTTCATAGCTGCCTGTGGCCCGACCAAGCGGGGCGGCTGCAGGCCAGGAAAGCACCGCCCAAAGACGGCTTACCTTTCCAGTTACTGTATCTTTTTCTGTGACAGTTGGTATGCCTACCCGAAAGTTGAGCTGGTAAACCGCGCCGACGGAAGCGGGCAGGATTTCGCCGTTCTCATCAAGATACAGAGGAGTGCCGGACGCCACAGAATCCCCGGCAAGGGTTAGAGGGGGCAGGGCAATGGCGTTTCCGTCCGGTGTCTGGGAGCCCGAGGGTTGCGCGATGCGCTGAGCCAGAAGGCGCGTCATAACATGCGTAGCGCGAACGCTTTGCACGGAGTTTTTGCTGAGGTTTATGCCCGTGGCAAACAGCCCGAGCAAGGCAACAAGACAGAATGATACCACTCCCAGGCAAAGCACCACTTCGATAAGGCTGAAACCTTGGCAACAGGCGCGAAGTAGCAGGCGCTGCCCAGAATCAGCAGATGGTGTTTGCGCCCGTACGTCGTTCATGGAGAGAAGGAGTGGTAAAAGACAGGAGCGACAAGCTTAGATACAGAGGAGGAGCGCGAAGACCGGATTGGCCCGGTTCTATCCAGCAGTCTTCTTACTTGGCGACCCTGTAAACCTGTGCCTGTCCCGTCGCGCCCACGATCTGCACGACGGCTGCCTGAGGGCCAGCAGTCGTTACATTCTCCGTTCCCGCACCATTCACCGGTTCAAGCGCTATTTCAACCACGCCGGTATAGGCCAGGGGAGGGATGTAGACTTCCCCCGTAGGGCGGAAAACCAGGGAGCGGTCATACGTATCTCCCTGATGTGTAAGCTTATAGTCCGAGCCAAGGTCCATGATAAAGGCAGGCTGCGGGCGACTGATTCCGCCGGTTCCTTCAACCGGAACGGTGCTCCGATCCAGAAGCCGCACACCGTCCAGCACCACCCTGGTATGCGCCGGAGCCAGATCTGCCGATACCGAATGCAGGGCGCCTGCGGCGTTGCTGTAGACGTTCAGTCCCGTCTTAGAGTAAACGACCATGGCTTCCACTCTGCGTTTAGCCGTCACCCGCCGGAAGAAAATGTAGACGTAAGTGTTCTGACTCATTGCCAGCATGCGTGCCTGCGTGATCAGAGACGTCGTCTCCGTCAGGCACTGCCTCATGGCACTCGCTCCGCTGTTGCCGCCGGAAAGCCCCTTGACGCTTAGTGCGGTCACCACTGTAACCAGGGTGATGACGGTCAGCAATTCAATCATAGTGAAGCCCCTGCGACGAGCCTTGCGGAGTGAATCATGTGTCATGTAAATAAGAGTGACAGATTGCATGTGGCATGTCAATTGATTATCTGCTTAGATCGCAAAAGTAGAATTTCCAAGACTGGGAATATCTGAAGTCATCGGTAAATTGTCTCCGAAACTCTCAAACGGAATTCATCCGCCGGGTTTCCATCCAGAGAAATAGAAGTGATTTTTATTTGGAAAGAGTTATGTTTTCCTGTAACTGTCATTCATACCATGAACGCCGTACGAAATGCTAACCATCGCTCAGGAACTTCTTTGGCGAAGGTCTATGAATACATGGTCAAAGCTCTCCAGGAGGGGGATCTCGTTCCCGGGCAATATCTTCCGTCGTTGCGGGATCTCGCGGAGCAGTTTCAGATAAGCCGGGCGCCGGTGCATCAGGCTATCCTTCGCCTTGAAAGAGAAGGCCTTGTGCGGAGATTACATGGCAGAGGGGTGGAAGTGGTGCGGTCCACTCCGGCCCCAAAGGAGCGATTAAAGCCTCTGGTGCAGATATTTGCCCCATTGCATCACACTTTTATTTCCCAGCGGTTTCCCTCTGTGTTCTCGCATCGGCATACTGCGGTGGATGAATGGCTGGTATGGTATTTGGGCCATGAGAAGCCGGTGCGGATGCAGACAGCTTTCTGGCGTGATGAAGAAGAATTCATGGCAAGGCTGGAGGAGTGTCTTCAAAGTCCTCCAGGTGTTATTGTTTTTGCGAAACCGGAGGAGTTGTCGCAGAAAATGATCGACCTCCTGCAACAATTGCAGCAACAGGGGGTTGCTGTGGTTCATCAGGGCAACCGCATGGAGGTGCAGGGCCTGGATTGCGCCCGTGCTGACTTTCTGCAGGGACAGTATGATTTGACGCGCCGCGTTATTGCGGATGGCGGACGTCGCTTACTGCGCTTTCAGTTGGCTGGCACGTGGAACTTCGAAATCTGCAAGGAGAATGGCTACCGGCTGGCTCTGCAGGAGTCCTCGGGATGCTGCGGATTTACGCTGGATGCCCCGGCATTTGGCGTGCTTCATGTCGAAGAGAGTGAAATGGCCGAGCTTCGGACCGTGATAGCGGATGCCGTAAAGCGGTTGGAAGTGGATACCATTCTGGCTCTTAACGATGCACATGCCGCAATGGTGCGCATCGCTTTGCTGGATCTTAAAGCCAGTCATATCCGAGTAACGGGGTATGATGCCGTCTGGCACGAAATGGACTGGAGCATTCTCTTTGCGAAATGTAATCCCGACTACGCCAAGGCGGCCCAATCGTGGATCTCCCCGCTTTCCGTCGATAAGCACATGCCCGAGGTCGCTCTGGCGCTCTCGCGCCTGGCGGTCAACAGAGCTCTTGGCAAGCTGCCGCATTTTCCGCAAATGACGCTTATCCCCACCGCGCTTGTTGAGGAGGGCGCCATGCCCACGGCGGCAACTGCTCCGTCCGCAGCGGGTCCGGCGATGTAAGAATTGGTTTTGAACCCGGCTGACACCTGCATTTTACTTTTTTTCCACGGGCTCAATTTTCAGGTCATCGATGTAGATGGAGCCGGAGTCGCCCGCGCTGCCGCCATTGATGGCAAGGCTGAAGAGTCGAAGTGGCGCGTCCGCAACACCGTCTGAGTTATTGCCCCAGTGCCCCTGCGAAGCATCCAGATTCAGCTCCGTTTCGTAGAGATTCCACTCGGGCTTTCGGAGCGCCGAGTCGATGCGGGGAAGCATAAACTGGAATACCTCGCCTCTGGCATCGAGGAGCCGTATACCGACAGGCCCCGCCTTCACCGCGGTATCGCCGCGAACCCAGAACGACACCTTCCATATACCCGCTAAGGTAAATTTTGGAGTCAGCCCGCGCTGATTGAAGATAAACTCGGCATAGCCATTGCCGGGCTCAATGTTGTAGACGAGTTTGAGACACTGTTTGCCGGTTTTGGGGTTGTCATTTGAAAGCGCTACGGCGCTGCCGTCGGACAGCTTTCCAACGCCCATTTTGATATCGCTGTCCGAAAGCATGTCGAAGTCGAATTCTTCGGCATGGGCAAACGGAAGCATTGCGAGCACAGCCGCTACGACCATCGCAGGCATGACGCTGAATCTTTTTCCGGGGAAGGGGAATGGAGCCTTATTGAATTGCAACATGTGTGGTTTACGGTTTTGAGAGCGATGGCTGGGAGGAGGAATTGGAAAGGGCGGGCAGAATGAATGCTTTAAATTGGCGCGGATTCTTGTTTTCCCCGATACCAGGGGTGTAGTGGAGCCACTGTTTGCGACCGCCGCCATCGTCGTCGTTGACAAGAAAGTTGAAGAGAAACGGCTTCCCTATTTGCGTGATGTCCTTCCCCAGCAGTGCCAGGGGAATGGCGATCTCATAGCGCGTTTGCGCACCACTTTCCTGTCGCTCCACGCGCAGGCGAATTCCTTCTGCCTGTTGGGGATACAGGGGAAGAGGACCGGCTTTCAGCGCTCCGCCTGCGGGTGCGCGATTTACCCAGCCGTCAATGGCGCCCTTCTTGTTGAGGCCCACAGTAAGTTCAACGAACTGATCAGGCGTATCGAGTGGAGCAAGGACGATTTGCACACTGTCACCTTTCCACAGGGCGGCGGATTCAAAGTCCTGACGCTGGACATTGTCCTTCACGTTCACCACCAGCCGGAATCCGTCCTCAGCATCCGCCGACAGACTGGCCTGCGCGCTGAGATCCTCCGGGCCGCACCAGTGGAGGGCAGGCGTCGGTTCGGCTTCGTGCAGGTTGCGGATGTGAGAGCGATCGTGGAGATCAACGCTCCATGGGGCCTCTTTCGTGCCGATTTGCTGCGCGATCTCAAAGGGCAGTTCGACGATCTGCGGGGTCGCTTCCGCGCCGAAACGCACGGCCAGCTCGCCTTTGCCCTGCTGGTTGTTGAGCAGTTCCAGGAAGCGGGCTGTATCAGCAATAAACTCGACCGTTTTTGTCTCGCCAGGCTCCAGCGTCTGAGTCCATACAGGGGTAATGGGGCTTGCTTTGCCTACGGAGCCATTATCGCCGCCCGCTTTCGATCTCCACTGAAGGATTGCGGAGATCTCGGTGCGGACAGAATACGGATTTGTCAGCTTTGCGGTGATCGTGGCCGGAGTCCCGGCACCCGTGTCAGGATTGCCGGGTGTTGCGGCCAGACTAGCAGGTGTCATCACAACTCGTTCTGGCACTTGTAACACTTTTTTGACTTCCAGCTTAGCGCCTTTCACTGCGCGGATGTAGACGGGGATATTGCTGATCAGACACAGCCCGCGCCCGGCGATATCGCCCCCGACAGGCCGGCCCATCATGTCGAATACCTGCAGTTGATCTTCCGTCGCGTCACTGCTTATCCACATCGGCTCCTCAGGGCCGGGGACTTCGCGCCATACCACATGCACGCTTCCGCTGGTTTCTCCGGCAAGTTTGCGAGGTCCAAAGCTTGCAACACAGATGGTGCCGTCGGTGCCGGGATTGCCTGGTAGAACGGGGCGGTCCGCAAGGTGACGAATCATTTCCCGGTAGGCGGCGAAGGCGGGCTTCGGTTGGAAATCGCGTCTCGTCAATCCAAAGTGATGTTCTGTTTCTTTGGCATCCTCCCCGTCGTCGCGGAGATCGTACCAAAAATAGGCGCGGACTCCCTGGGCCGCGCTCTGTGCGATTTTTTTGACGAGGAGGATGGCCTGCGCACGTTCTCCGCCAGGCATTAGCGTGTGAAAACCACCCTCATTAATCCACATGGGTAGGGAATAGCCGTTCTTGCGCATCTGGTCGCGCGCCATCGCAAAGCGCTCTCTATTCTCCGCGACTGTCATATAATCGTGATAAGCCATCACGGCCCAGTTTTTGCGATCGGCCTTTGCCATGAACTGCGGGTAGAAATCGCGGTTTGGTTCGCGAGAAACCATCGCCAGGCCGCCATTCAGGACTTGAGCGCCGGGATCCAGCTTTGTGATCTCCTCCGATGTGCGGGCAAAGAGATCGATATATGCATCAGTGGAACTCCTCCAGAAACCGATATCAGGTTCGTTCCAAACTTCCCAGTAGCGGACGTTTTTGCCGTAGCGCTCCACGCAGGCACGTACATAGGCCAGCCAGTGCTCCATCTGCGGTGCGTAATTATATTTGTGGGCGTCGGAGGTGCCAGCCGGCGCGGTGGAGGCCCAGGAGACGCCATAATCCAGCAGGACCATCGGTTCAATTCCCAGCTTTGTCATCGTGCGGAGAATGGCGTCATGCTTTTCAAATTGAAAGGGACTGTCCGGGCCGCGCTGGACGGATGCCCACGGAATCTCGAAGCGCAGACTGTCGACTCCCATCGCCTTCAGAAGCTCTGTCATTTTGATGGAGTCCTCATTCTCCGTTCTCATCATGTGGGCGCAGATACCGAAACGGAATCCTTCGCCCTTGCTCCTGTAGAGTTCACCCGTCACGAAAGTTCTTGTGCCGGACGGTCTTCCATTGACTTCGTACGCCACCTCATACCACCCGGAGGGAAGGGGCTGAATTGCCAGCGTTACCTTAACAAGCGGGCCGGAAGGTAGCTGTACAGAGCCGGTTTGTTGCACATTGCCGAGCCAGTCGCGGACTTTCCACGTGACATTACTTTGGCCGGCAGCAGGAGTTGTGGTCGTAGCGGCAACTGCGGAAGGCAGGGTGAGGACCATCGTGATTTGTTCGCCCCCTGTGTAGATATCGACGGGGCGGTCGCCTCTAACCTGGGCTTTTAGCAATCCGAAGCAGGGCAGAAATTGCAGAAGCAGCACCATGGCAAAGATTTGCAGGCAATGGATCTTTTTTATCTTCATAGCATCCCTTTAGGGCAGTCGCCTTCCACTACGGTTATTTTGTGGATAAAGATCGGCTTGTCATTACAGGGCTTTGCAAAGGAGCGCCAGATGGAGGCGACGGCAAAAGCGCACTCTGCCGAAACGACGCACCCTGCCATTACCACCCATTTCCAGTTGTCGCGCGCGCGTTGCGTGGAACCTGTCACCTGATTGCTCGAGCTGGTCATGAAACTGATTTGCATGTCCTGATCCGCATCCCCAGGGACATAGCACAGGACTGCGATACTGAGCGTCTTTCCTCTCATCCGTTTAAGGGCCGCATCAGGAAACTTAAACTGGAGTGCGCCATTCTGCTTTGTACCGATTATGGAGAGGGAGGTCGCTGCCTTACCGAAAGTGACGTCCGTACTCTGTTGCACCGAAGCTCCGTTTTGCAGCACCCAGTTTCTGGGCAGTTCTGTCATCGCTGTCCATGCCGCAAAGTCCTCATTCAGAATGGGGTCGCCGTCTGCAAATTTTGGCCAGCACGTGGTTGCATTCGTATCCTTTCCGGGGGAGCTATCTTTCCAGGCGCCCAGTATTTGCTGGTAAATCAGCTCGTAGCCTTCCGCTCTGGGGTGAACGGTGTCCTTATAGAGGCGGGCATCCTTGTTCTCCTTTATAAAAGGGGAATAGCCATCGATCAGAGTCAGTGCCGGGAGTCCGGTGCCAACAGCCTTCCACCATTCCATCACGCGTTGGTAGCCGTCATTATCCCGCCACGGGTTTTGCACAATGGCGGCCTGCGGACTGGTGGGAAACTCAAACGCCACACGGCCAATCGGCGCATAGAATGAGCCGCGCCCGTTGGGGAAGTCGGCAAGCGGTAGGTTGGCCTGATGATTGTGTCCGTGATTCCACAGAATCAGATCCGGTGCGGTTCCTTGCAGCGGAGCAATCATCGCCTTCCAGCGGGCTCCATCCACCATGTTCTGAGCAACTCCACCCGGCAGCGCGGCATTAAACACTTCAAGCGTTGCGCTGCTGCCATTTATGCCGGTGGACAGAGTGACCGGGCCCGCATAATCCTTTGGTCCCGACGGCTTGTTGGTCTGCCACTCATTCCACAACGATTCACGCACCGTATGCTTTGGATAGCTTAGTGCCAGCCAGCGCACAAAACGGCGCGTGGCAGAGTCCTCTGCATAGCCGGTGCTGTCCGAAATAATGAGCAGCACGGCGGACTGGCCGCTCTCCAGTTTACTTTTGAGCCGCGAAAGCGCGTTGAGTTGTCTCTGCGCCTTCTCGTCCTCCGCATAAAGCTGAGCAGCGCCCCACCCGATGCCAGTTATAAGGGCAGCGCCGGTGAGGACTCCAGCTTGCAGGAAGGTGCGTCGATTCATAGATAAAGGAAGAATGGGTCGAACTTGCGTGCTTCGAATCCTAAGCAGCATTTCCTGTTGCATCAACACGTGATAGTCGCATTTATACGGCATTAATGGTACTTTTCCGGCATGACGCCCCACCCTCGTCAGGCATTTATCGACGATCTCTCCGACACCCTCCGGCGTCTACAGTCAGGTAAGCTTAGAATACACGTCCCCCGAGAGCAGGACCTGCACCGTTTGCGTCCCGGCTTCGAGTTCCATCCGACGCCGGAGTTATTCCTGCAGACCGGAGGCGCCACCGATTTTGTCTGCCCCGCCGACAGATTCCGCCTGCTGGAGGGAGAAGCGTGTATCATGCCCCGTGGAGTGCCTCACAAAGAAACGCCACTCGATTTGCAGACGCCGTACGGCATTTTGGTGTGCATGTACGATCGCAACGGCATGTTCCTGCATCGTGGCAGGGCGGATCCGTTGCACCGCATTCAGGGCTATGGCACCACGCACCTGCTAGGGCTTCGCGGCAAGGCGTCGTTTCGTTATTTGGACGATGTCATCAGCGCAAGAGCAGTGGCAGAGGAATATCGGCAAGCCTATATCCGCTCCTGCCTGGAGTCCTTTCTCTACGCGGCACTCATCCAGATCAGGAGCCAGCTCAACCCGATACAACCCACCGGCTCAGCACTGGTTATCGAAACCGAAAAGTATGTCCGTACGCACCTGGGCGATACCGATTTAACCGTAGCGGGACTGGCAGCCACACTCGGTTGCACACCCGACCATCTCTCCCGTCAATTCCATCGTGAGCGCGGAATTCATCTGGCAAAGTGGATAGCAGGCGAGCGGATCTCCTTGGCCAGGGACATGCTTGCCGACCTCCGCTACAACGTGGCCGAAATCGGCTGGGCCTGCGGCTTCAGCGAACCTTCCTATTTCATCCGCATCTTCAAGCAGCATACCGGTACCACCCCACGTGCCTACCGTATGGAGCAGCGTAACTCCCTTGGCTGAGAGTTTTGTCTACATTGCAATTTTTCAGAAAATGCGAAACCATCACTTGCAGAGGCAGTTTCTGGCTATGCGCTTCTCTGAGGGTCAGGAACGACCTTCTGATGATCCTTTTTCGTTTTTGCAGTTTGCTTCTGCTCGTTGTCCTTTCTTTCCGTTGCGGTCGTGTCAGGCGTAACTCCTTTGGATTTTGCCGACGGAGAAGGAGATGCTTCCGCGAGGGCATACGTGAGAACACAGCTGACATAAGCTATTACGCAAACTACGCTTAAAATAGAAACAATATGTTTTTTCATGTAAATAAGAATGGGGATTTTGCGTAAAAAGTAACTTTTGAGAAGGACTGCATACTTTCAGGCTTTTCTTGGAGAATATACCTGCTGTAACTCAAACAAAGCAAACGGGATGCCATGTTTACTGAATCAGATAAAAGTGTATAAGATATTAGATATCAGTGGCTTATGATTCACTTGATTTATCTGCACACGGATTCGCTCCATGCAAAAAGCACGTATTCATAATGATGCCGTGCATATTACCTTACGATACCCGATTGCATTGCGCCGTATTGGCGCTTTAATTTCTGCAAACAGGCATCGAAGATTGCGGTTATGAACGGCATTTTGCCTGGGAACCCGGGGACAGTTTGGCGTTATTGCAACATAGCTGCGCACATGCCCGCTACTGCTACAACACGCATAGCTCCGACTGGCACTGGTCAAAGGTGGAAGTGAAGCCTGAGGAGGAGCATACCCGTGGCGATGACTGAAATTACGAAGCTATGAATGAGAATCTTTCCATCGAGGGCCATCATCCTGCGGACAAGTATTTCTTTTTTGAACTCGCCGACCGTATAGCTGAGAAGATCGGGATCGACGACACGCCCGCTTCAGCAGATCGGCTCAGCGCATTACCTGAACACTAGCGATATATTGAGCCATTGATTTACTATTATAACGAAGTGACTATTTTAGGTAACCTTGCTCTACTATTAGTGCCCTTGTCATCTTGTGATTTGACTGCGTTAAGGAAGTTTCAACTTTTGGCGGCATGATGACATGAAATCAACCAGATATTTATCAAAAATGGACTTTCCTGAGTTATATAGAACAAAGCGCGATTTTTCCGGCGCACTCAGCTCTGAATCCTTTTTATAGCCACTTGGTAGTGGAATTGAAAGAAGTTTACTTAAGGCTAACATTAAATCACATTTAATATCTTGTGTGCGAAGGTTACCTTCAAGACCTGTAAGTTCGCCACCGATAGAATCCAGTATTTCGAATAGCTTTCGGGCTTCTTTAATAGAACCTAGTTTAGCAATGGCTCTTATTGCCTCTCTCCTCAGTTGGTGATCAGCTGTACTAGATCTGGCTAGCTTCAGAAGAGCTTCAACGTCTTGTCTTTCAATATGAGCTTTTGTGGAATTGTCATTTTCTCTCAGACCTTTGGAAGTTTCCACTTGTGAAAAAGCGTTAGCCGAGAGGCAAGATAAAACCAGAACAATATAAATGCACCGAAATTTGGTATTCATGCTAAAATCCGTTGTTGTCAAATCCTACGCTAGAGCCATCGTTCGTCCACGCCTCGCTCACCTTCTGAAATTTCATGTGAAGTCTCCAAGGCTAATAATCAGATACGCGATACCACTTATTCCCAATTTGTAGCCGTACAAATTCGCGAAAATGATATCGTACCTCATAAGTATTTCCGTACGCACCGGCTTCATGTACCATACTGTTACTTGGACCGTCGCTCTGAAGAATTTTTCCTTTAACAGGTACTGTTGCGCCTCCCTTTCGAACACGCAACGAAGGCCGGCTGATGTCATACTGCCCTTCCATAATCCTCCTCCAAAAGAACTATTGCGCCGGTGAAGACTTCCTGACCACTTGGGCACCGCCTTGTCCCGTGAAGTTTCTGACTTATGCACTGCGGTAAGTACATCGCCATTGGGCCATTTCAT
>JBGGNE010000373.1:0-12199 GCA_041287705.1 Methylacidiphilales bacterium
GGGATCGCATGCGCCAAACCAACCGCTCAACTGCTCATCCACTTTTGCCTCGATGTCGGGCCGTATGGTCTGGATCAACCGAGCGGTGTTCTCAGCCCACTCCAGCTCGCGCAGATCAAATTCCTTACCGGTGCCGCGTACTCCAAAAGGAATGCCGGCCAACTGGAATTTCCATAGTTCCTCCGCAATATCATACGAGGCGCGCAGATTTCCCGCCACGTAATCAGCGGGTTGCTGTTGCTGCTGCGGTAATTCTTTACTGCCAAAGAGCCAGTTCCACATGGGTACAGGGTAGGGCTCAGTTACTTTGTTAACAGCACAATCAGCGATAGCTGACGGCGTTATTTCTGTCTCTATTGCTCAGCAAATCTGCGGCGCAATACTATCAGCATTCATATATTCAAAAAAACCGTAGTTAAGAATGAGAGCAAAGAACGAGACAATAGCATTGATCATAAGAAACAAGCCCGGAACCAGCAGCAACCATCCCGTTTTTGTTTTCGTATCCAGCGAAATGGTCTTACCCTCCAGAACTGAAGGTTAAGGCCTGATCACCAGAGTATCCCCGACTTTAAGCTTAAGCAGGTCCGCCGCCGAACCGCGATTCACGCAGATCTCCAGAAGGTTATTGCTTCCGTAAAGCACGCCCATTTTGCCCTGGGTGAGCTCGTCATAGGTTCGCACCATAATAGGCGTGTGCATGACGTTATTGATCAGAATGCGCAGCATCACCCCTTCCTGAAGGCTGGGGGAGAAATCGCGCGGTATGTTGGTGATGACGTTGCCGTAATGATCAACGTGCAGCACTTCCGCGGTGATGCTCTGGCCTGTCGCCGCGGGGGGATGGGTACCGAGCGAGACAATGGCGTTGCGTGAAATGGAAGGGCCAAACTGATCGGGCTCAACGCCGGCGGCCAGGTGCGCGGCGCAGGGACCAAAGATGTCACGTCCGTGGAATGTGGCGGAGACATTCTGCTCGCGGAAATACTTGGGATTTTGCAGCTTCCAGGCTTTGGCAAATCCTTCGCGGTTAATGAGCCGCGTAAAGATGCCGTTATTCGGCCCAAAGTAGTACTTGCCCGCTTCGGTCTTCAGCAGGATGGGGAGGCGACTGGTGCCGACGCCGGGATCCACCACGACGACAAAGATGGTGTTGGCGGGAAACTCCTGAGCCGCAAGATTCAGGATAAACGAAGCCTCGCGCGGCTGGAAAGGGGTGACGGAATGCGTCAGGTCCACCAGGTTCACGTTCGGGTTGATGGTGAGGATAGAACCCTTCAACTGGGGCAGGTAGGGATCGCTGATGCCGTAATCGGTCAGCAGGGCGATGGGGCGGAGGTTCACGGTGCCGGAGGATGTAAGGGTAGCGGGGGCTTTGGAGCAGGCGGTGAAATGGAGGGCTACAGAGGAGTACACGAGGGCGCACACCAGCATCAGCAGGGCATGAGGCAGGCGCCGCATGGAGATGACCACGCGCGCCGGGCAGGCAGGGACGTACATACGCCTCCACCATAACCGCTTCCGCCAATACGTCGAGCGCTGAGAGCGGATTTTGGTGCATGGCTACGCTGCATGTTGCCTCTGTTTTACTCGTAAAAGTAAATCCGTTGTAGACAGAGCCATATCGGCGTATAATCTTACGCAGGCAAAACGCACCCGCCCCCTCTCCTCGCCTTAATTGCGCGTGACGGGGTGATAACATTTTGCTGCAAGCAGTGCTGTACCATCCGTTGCAGATCATGACAATAAAGAGGTGAGGAGCGTAATGCTCTTCACCAGGCGCAGCGCCGGCATCCGGTGCTTCGTTAATTTCCCCTACTTCAATACCCTTACACTTCCGCTCCCTATGTTCCGACGCCTGTCCAACATCTTTCGCGGGTTTATCAGCCTGTTCATCTCGGGCCTTGAGCGCCAGAATCCTGAAGCCCTGCTGGAAGTGGAAAAAGAAAATCTGCGCAAACAAATTGCGCAATATAACCAGGGCCTGGGCCAGCACGCCGGCCTTTGCGAGCGCCTGATGTCGCAAGTGCGTAAACTGGAAGTAGATGAACGCGACCTGCGCGCCAAGACGACCGCTTCTCTACGTGTCAACAACCGCGACATGGCCTCCCAGTACGCCCTGCGCCTGCAGACCGTACAGCGCGAACTTGCCGAGAACCGCGAGCAGCTGAACGGCGCCGAGAACACCTACAAGGAACTGGTGCGCGCCCGCGACGTCTCGATCAAAGCCGCCCAGAGCAAGATCGAAGCCCTGCGCGCCGGCCTTACCGACCTGAAAATCAAGAAAGCCACGGCCGAACTAAACGAAATGGCCAGCGGCATGATCTCGCAGATCGGCGGCACGGGCGACACTCTCGATCGTCTGCACCAGATGGTGGAAGAAGATCGCCAGCAGGCTTCAGGCCGCGCCCGCGTGGCCCGCGACGCCCTGAACACCACGGATTTCGCCATGAAGGAAGAGGAGCAGAAGGCTCTGGCTGACGCCGCGCTGGCCGACTTCGCCGCCAAGGAAGGCCTGAGCTTCGACGCACCTCCCCTTGCCCCGCAGCATCAGCCGGGCACCACGGAATCCGCAACTAAAAATATGGGCCCACAGCTCCAGTAACAGATTAGCAACAGCCCCCTGCCTAAGCTGGCCAACGATATGTTTCGCTACATTACAGCCGCATTCTTTGCCAGCCCGCAGGTACCCGGCGTCGGCCGCGTGCCACTTAACCTGATTGCGGTTATTGGCACTGTCGTGCTGGGCGCATTTGTCCACCCATCGTTTTATGCGATAGGGGGCGGGTTGGAAATCGCGTACCTGTACGCGCTGGCGACCAACCCGCGTTTTCAGCAAATCACTGACGCTATCAGCATAGAGAGCCGCCGCGGTCAGGCACCGATAACCGGTACGGAGGAATCGCGCCGCCGGCTGATCAATCGGCTTTCCGCCAGCCTGAGCGACAAGTATTTCCGCGTCGAGCAACGCTGCAAGCGCATCATCGACACGCAACGCGAAAACAAGGCGGACTCCTACATTCTGGAGGCCAACCGCCTTGCTCTGGACAAGCTTCTGTGGACTTACCTGAAGCTCGTCGTCGCCAGCCACCATCTGGGTCAGGCCGCGACTTCCAATCAGGCTGATCTGGAACAGCAGATCGCCATGCTCAAAAGCGATATCAGCGCAGGCGGTTCCCCTGCCCTGATGGAGAGCAAACGCGCCACGCTGACCATTGCCGAGCAGCGCCTGGCCAACTTTCTGCAGCGCAAGGATACTCAGCAGGAAATTGCAAGCGATCTGGCCCGTATCGACGCCGAGCTGGAGCTGGCCCAGGAAAACGCCACGGTCCGCGGTGCCAATACCGAGCGACTTACCGGCGATATTCCCCTCGCCTCTCACGTCATGAACGACGTTGCGGCCTTCGGTGACAGCAGCGAAACAATCCGCTCCATGGAGCAGGATTTCCTGCGCTACCACGCCGCAGCGGCTGCAGCTTCTGGCGGCGCCACAGATGTCTCGGCGCCTCCGTCTCCCAGCCTGAATGCCACGCAGGAAAGCACGAACGATCAGCGGCTGAGGCAGTAAGGTCCTACAGGTTATTTTCCGGTGACTCCTTATAGATGTTTCAGCAAAATCCAGTACTGGGATTCATCTATAACCTTATAGTTCTTTTCCAGATAATCTTTATAGCATGCCTTGAGGGTCAGTACCGTGTTGAAAGAGTGTCCGGGAGGTTTTGCCTCCATGATATAATCTGCATTGCCAATAAACTTCTCCGGAGCCGGGAAGGAATCTCTGGTTATGTTGACGCGATCATCAATGAAAGGCGTGCCCTTGTAAGGCACTGTCCTTAAGGCGAAGTGCAGAAATGAAGTAAACTCAAAGACGACAAACCTTTTGTCCTCAGCACCATGTTTTGTCAGCAGCTTGATTCCGTCTTCGGTAACATAGACTGAAGTGTGCGTGACAAAGTTTTTGTCAAAAACAAGGCCGCGCATTGTTGGCATCTCAAACTGAGAAACACGCTCCGGCCTGGCTTCATAGCCTACCATGTAATAGGTTGTATTGACCACATAGCTCAGCACAAATATGATGGAAGTCACCATCATGACTTTGAAGTACGGCGTACGTTCACTCCACGGTAATTCGATACCATCCCGCTGAGTTATCCGGACAGCAATTAATGCCGTCAGCAATATCAATACCGGATAGTCCTCCACGACAACATACAGAGCATTACCGAATACGATAGCAACGCAAACAGCAAGCATCAGAATAACGATGACGGATTCGGAGAACAGTTCCCACAGCCCAAACTTCAGCTCCGGCTTTTTATACAGGGAAAATGCGCCAAGCCCAAACATGCCGAGGCAAAATAAAGACCACCAGATCAGCTCATCCGTCGTCCTCTGAACATGCGGCGCCATCGCCTGAAAATACTGAGACTTGGCTCGCGCCGTAATCGCCAGATCACTTGCCATGGCGACAACATCGAAACGTATATAAGCCAGGAAAAATACGGAAAACAGGATAAACATCGCGCTAAACCACTTGATGTTAAGCCACTTCCTCACTTCAATAAAGTAGGCGGCCACCAACACCGGCGCAGCGATGGTAAACAGCGTGATCTTCAGAAAAAGCATGACCGGCAGCAACAGACCCAGCACTGCGGAAGTGATCTTCCAGCGCAGCTCCGACACTTTAGTCACAATAGGGCTAAAGAGCAACGCGCAGAAGAGCAGCATAAAGGCGCAGCCATGCCTGTTATAGATCGCCACGTACGTGGGAAGCCATTTGTAATACCGCAGGGAAAATGGTGCCGCAAAGCATACAGCGATGAGCAAGGCGACGCAAAACAGCCAGAAGGGAGACAACCTGTCACGAAGTAAATACCAGGTTATGCCAAGCAGCAAGCAGAACAGAATGGCGTTCATGTAGGCTATAACATGCACACTAACGCCAAACAAATAATAACCCGTGGCTACATACAGATAAATCCACGGGCCTAATGATGAATAAAAGTCAGCATGAGGCCGCAACCCGCAATAGGCACGCCATCCCGCATTAAACGATATTGCGCTATCTGCACCAAAAATCGTTTGCGGTATAGCTCCCCGACTTACTGTTACTATACTGATCACCAACGCAATAACCAACAACAGCGCCAGATAGTATCGGGATACCGCCTCTGTGCTTGTGGGTAGCTTCATATAAAGCGCAGCACCGAGGGGCTATTGCCCCTCCGGCACCGTGGAGTCGCTCAGAAGGAATTCCAGATC
This sequence comes from Methylacidiphilales bacterium, assembly GCA_041287705.1. Classification (GTDB taxonomy): domain Bacteria; phylum Verrucomicrobiota; class Verrucomicrobiia; order Methylacidiphilales; family UBA1321; genus LW23. Next base: position 5,263 of record JBGGNE010000373.1, read on the forward strand.
CGCCATGGTCAAAGAGGACGTAAAGCCCTGTTCTCCAAACACATCCTTAAAGAGCTGCGCCTTGTGCTGCTGTAGCTGGTAGATCTTTTCCTCCACCGTATCGCGGGTGACCAGCCGGTATGCGATAACTGTGCGGTCCTGCCCGATGCGGTGCGTACGATCGATCGCCTGCGCTTCCACGGCGGGATTCCACCACGGATCGTACAGGATGACGTAGCTGGCGCTGGTGAGGTTAAGACCCGTGCCGGCCGCCTTGAGGCTGAGCAGGAACACTGCCGGGCGGCTGTCGCTTTGGAAGTCTTCGACAATCTTGCCGCGGTTGGTGGTCTGCCCTGTCAGCATGTAGTAGGGGCGATCCATTGATTCCAGCTCGCGCTGCAGAATCTTCAGCATCTCCACGAACTGGCTGAATACCAGCACCTTATGCCCACCGGCGTACAGCGGGTCAATGAGATCGAAGAACGCAGAGGTTTTGCCGCTGCCGACACTCTTCTTGGCGCCGGCCAGAGCGGGATGGCAGCAGATCTGTCGCAGACGCGTGAGCGCCGCCAGAGCGTGAATGCGCGTCTGCTGATCGGCGGGATCCAGCTGATTCCAGGCCTGACGCATCCGCATTAGCTCCGTCAGATAAAACTCGCGCTGGGCAGGAAGCAATTCGCAGTCGATACGTTCCTCAATACGATCCGGAAGATCGCGCGCCACCTGGCTTTTCAGGCGACGCAGAATGAACGGGCGCATGCGTGCCGCCAGCCGTTGCCGGCCCTGGGGCGAGCCATCCTTATCGTACTGCTCCGCAAAGTGCGTACGCCCCGGCAGATAGCCCGGCGCGATAAATTCCGAAAGGCTCCAGAGATCCAGCAGGCGGTTCTCCAGCGGTGTACCGGTCAGCGCCAGACGATGATCGCTCTGCAGCGAGCGGGCGGCGCGGGCGGCCAGACTGTCGGGATTCTTGATGTACTGCGCTTCGTCCAGAATGATAGCGCTGAAATTGAATTTCTTCAGTTCCGCCACGTCGCAGCGCAGCAGCGCGTAGTTCGTAATGATGAGATCATGTTGCGGAATCGTGCGGCGCAGGCTGTGACGCTGCGTGCCGGCGGTAAGAACCAGAACGCGCAGGCTGGGCGTAAATTGCGCCGCTTCGCGAGCCCAGTTAAAGACGACAGAGCTGGGGCAAATGACGAGCGACGGCCCTGCGTTTTTAGTTTCACGCAAATGCTGAAGCCAGGCCAGCGCCTGTACTGTTTTGCCCAGACCCATGTCGTCGGCCAGAATGGCGCCAAGCTTCAGCGAAGACGAGTACGCAAGGAAGTTCAGCCCTTCGCGCTGGTAGGGGCGCAGTGTAGCGTGGAGACCGTCAGGAAGTTCGATTTCCGGTACGCCATGGAATTCCTGCACGGCCTCGCGAAGTTTGCCCAGTTCCGCCTGCCACAGAGGGGCGCCTGCGCGCTCCAGCTTGGCCCAGGTTTCCTCGCTGGAACCACTGAGCTGCATGGTGGAGACACGCTGCTCTTCCTGACGCATGCCCAGGCCCAGATCGGCCAGTGCGGTAGCAAATTCATCCAGCTCTTTGGCATCGTCGATGCTGATCCATGAGCCGTCCTTCAGCTTTACGTAAGGATCGGAAGTCTGCCGCATTTTAATCCAGTCTTCCTCGGTCAGCTTCAGGCACTCCTCCTCCCACTCGGTCTTTACGGTAAACCAGTCGATGCCCGTAGACTGAATCTTCACTTTCGGAAACAGGGAGCGCTTGTTCTCCACCAGTGCCTGGAAACGTTTGTTGCCAAAGCACTTCCACAACGCGGAGCGATCCTGCCAGAGCTTGATCACACGCTGTACTTCGCGACCCGTCAGATGCAGAAAGACGCCGGGCTCATCCGTACGACCACAAAGATCGCCAGGTTCAGCACCCCATTGATCCAGCCACGCCAGCGCTGCTTCGACATCCGGCTCTGCGGGCACTTCGTCCCAGACTTCGCCAAGCGGCTCGGCAATTACGACCTCCTGAGAAAGGACTTCGCCGTTCTCTGCGTTGTATGCGGCAGAGGCCAGGGCGTTTACCGGCTCTTCTGAGTAAGCATGCGCTCCGTTGCCGTTGGCAAGACCGTTGCCATTGTGATTATGCGGATCCTTGTCTTTATCTTTGTCTTTATCCTTATCTTTATCCTTGCCGTTGCCATTGGCGTGGTGGCCATTCCTGGCAGGGGCAATCGCGGTCTTGGGAGATCCCGAGGACCAGCCTCCGTGCGTCCATTCCCACAGGTGTCCGCCTTTCAGGGATACCGCCTGAACGCGGATATTGAGCATGTCGTCCTGCGCCAGGGCAAACAGAAACGTGACGTTGCATCGAATCTGCCGCAGGTGCTCGCGCACGCCGGCCTGCAGACTGGGGAACTTCTTCAGCAGGCTGGGCAGCAGATTGCGGGCGCTGGCAGCCTGGAAGCGGGACGGGCCGTTGCGGAGCGTCACCAGCAGAAGCTTTCGCGGCGGGCGCTCGCGAATCCGGTAGAACTTGCCACGCGCCAGCACCATCTCGATATCGAGCTGGGCCGTCTCCTCATTTGCGCACAGGAAGAATATTGCGTCGGAAAGCGGAACCGGCTCTTCCTCACCCATGTGCACTTCAAAATCGATGGAAATGTGCGTCGGGCGCGCACCGTGTTTGGCCGTATCGGCCTTCAACACGGGGATCACGCGGGCGGGAATGTGTGAGAAAAGCACAGGCGTGCCGTCATCCCACTGACAGCGGGCGTTGGCGACCGGGCCACCGGTGGCTGTGGGCTGTCCCCACTGTTGCAACCAGGCCAGCAGGGAGCGATTATCGGTAAGAAACGGGCTGCCATTCTTCTGCTTGTCGGACATCAGGAACGGCATGAAATCGTTCAGCCAGCGGAGCAGCGACGCATCTTCGTCGGTAAACATCTCCGGGCGATGCAGCAACTCCTGGCACAGGCCGCGCACCTGATGATAATTGCGGCTGCCATTGCGCACCTTGGCGCTGTGGGCGCGCATGTCGATCGTGACATCGCTGCGCAGGTTAATGATGTCCTTCTTGACGGTCCAGACCAGGGAGAGATCGCGACGCGGACCGCCAGCGGATTCGGCAGGGGCCAGCCACTGCTGCAGCTCCGTCTGGAACAGATCCAGTTCCTGAGCTCGCTGTTCGGCGGCAAAGTCCGGCCGGCTAACCCAGGGCTGGAGGCACGCGGGGACGCGGCCGCCGGTGCGCAGGGCAATTTCCTGGCAGAGACGCCAGGCCAGCTTGTCGGGGTTTGCCTCGCGGCAGATAACGCTCCAGACAGCGGGGGAATCGAAGAAGTCGGGCAGATCAATCTGCTCGTGCTTCAGAATCTCAGTGAGTTGCAGCAGGCGGTCGAACTCGTTCCGGGCACGGAAGAGCTTAACGATGGGGGCGGGGATCGAAGAATCTGACCGCACACCCAAAGGCTGCTGCTTGTCTCCTTCCCGTTTGAGAGCGGCGAGGTGCTTAGGCATCGGGTTTGGAAGTATGCCGATCGAGGGGGCAGCGGCAATCTTTCATTTCGGCTAAATGGCGGATTTAAGTAAAAAAAGCCGCTCCGGTGGTTTGTCTAATAGGTGTAAGTGACTGATCATCATATAGATTGAAGAAGAATCGTCACACTGCCCAAAATGCACCAGCTTTGGTCAACCGACCGGTACAACACGGTCATCCAGCGCTGGGCACCGCGGGCTGTGCGCCATGACATGGGGAGAAAGCACGCGCAATGCCGAAGTGCGGCTTTCTTCACACGTATTTTCTTCACCTGGATTTTACAATGACCTGACGCACGGTTGTGGCTACTTCATCGTCCGAAGTTTGAGAATTTTAATGAGGCATGGAGTAAGAGGGTGGATTGCCGGAGGCTGCTTTGACTGCCTGATATCTTTTACTCACCATGCCTCCCACCGTGCCACCGCAATCCGTGCACAGCGCATGGGGACAGGCTGGTTCTGGAAGTTCTAATCCGTCCGGATATAATGGACGAGACGGACAGGATGCACACAGATTCTTTTGAGAGCTTCGTGCCGCGTTGAGAGGCTGGCTATTTGCCGTTCTATATCGTCAGTTCCTTTCTCAGGCGCGCCGTAAAGTTCAGACATATCTGCCATAGATTGGCTACCGGTACATTGGTGTGGGGCAATGTGTGCAGGTAGCCGGCCGGGCCGAATTCCGGGTCGACTGTCAGGAATTCTTCGCCGCGGTCCTTGTTGGCCTTCACCATCCCCTGCCACCAGCCGATGTGCCGTTCCACCTGATATTGATACTCTGGCGCAGCAGGATCCGGCACCTGCGGGCCGTGCTCGTAACCCACGCGGGCGTGAATGTGCGCAGCGCGCGTGATTGCCAGTGCTATATCCTCCGTGCAGCGCGGCAGCGAGCCCTCGCACACGTTCACCCAGTGGCTGAAGTCCGCCGTGATTTCGATCTCCGGAAACTGCCGCAGATATGCCGCCGTCTGCCACGGATTAAAGAACAGATAGCCGCGATGCGTCTCCACCGTCAGACGCGTTCCCGTAGCCGCCTTGCCTTTCAGGCACGCTTCCAGAAAGCGACATCCTTCGTCCCACGATGCCCGGTCCAGCCCGCCCTGTAGGGCCACACGCACCGCGCCCGATTCCGCTGCGCGCTCCAGATCGGGCAGCAGGTTTTCCGGCGTGTTATGAAAGCATTGCGCCACATAAGTAAGCCCACGCGCTTCGACTTCGCGACGCAGTTCGGCCACCGCAGAGGAAGAACCGGGAATGGGACATTCCACGCCATCGTACCCGGCACCCGCAATCTGATCCAGCTGCTGAGGCAGAGTGCCTTCCATACCCCACAGCGATTTGATGAAGAGAAGTTTCATGTTTGGCGCTGGGGATGTTGGTGAAAGCATCCCGCCTGCGCCAGCTTAAACACTGTCTTTAAGCGCCAGACCGGGAAAGTCCGGGCCGATTGTTCAGCGTTGCTGTCAGCCTTGATGTGCATGGCGCGCCATATCACAGTCGCACCCATACAGAGCGCTCCGGTTCTACACGATGGCGCAACCCTGTTATTTCCACAGCAAGGAAAAGAGTGAACGTTTTTCGAAAGAGAGGGCTACCACCGGAAACGTTAAACATCTAAGTTTCATCAAGAAGGATTATGCCTGTTAATATAGAGCTCGAAATCATCCTTGTTTACAGTTGCCAGATCAGTTTCTTTAACAATAGTGCATTCGCCTGTATCGACGTTGACATCTATTTCAAAGAAAAATACTTTTTCATAATTATCTGGAGTGCCATTAATAAGAACACTTCCATCCGCAAAAACAAGCATTTTTGAGCCGTTTTTGTTAATGTGCCAATATTCGCCCTCTTTGAGAACGCATTTCTTGTACAAAAAATAGGAGAAAGTCCAAATGTTAATCGATGTCTTGGCATGCATCGCATCTACATTTCCTATAAACCAATCAGGCATGCTACGGCTAACTTGTAGTTCTTTAAATGCTTTGATGACAAGGTTTCCTGCTTTGGAAAACTCCTCTCCTGCGAGTTTATTTCTTGCCCTCGCTAACTTTAGACTTTTTCTGCTCATTTAAAATCCTCTGATTGTTTCATTAGGTCATGCGACTACGGTCGCGCGGTTAATCGATGTATTCGCCGCTTTTTCATTCAAGCCAAACTGCTCAGCGGCGACTCCTAAGGAAAAGAGTGAGCGTTTGGCAAAGGCGAGAACTACGCAGAAGCCAGCCCCAACCTAGCATTCAGCCAGTTGGTAAGAACCTGTATCCCGTACTCATCAAGCGTGGAACTGTTGAGATCAACGGGAACCACTTCCCCATCCGCAAGAAGCAGGCAGAGTTGCAGACGCTTCTGATAAGGCTCCGTAAGGAAGGATCGGACGAAGAAGGACTCTGCATCCGCCAGTGGCAGCGTGCGGATTGGCGTGGGCGTATTGTAGTCTTCGATATAGGCAGTTTCATCAAAACACGGGACTTGCAGGGTTCCAGCCTCAAGGTCGGCGACGATCTCGGTGCTGCATTTGGCGCGGTCTGCGAGGCGTCCGGCGTAAAATGCACCAACTGCCAACATCAGCATGCCATGCGCGATAAGTGGGCCGGTGAGAAACATGCAGCATATGAAAAACAGGCCAAATGCGTTAATATTGGCCAGGAATACCTCCGGTCTAAGCGCATTACCGCGCCACCGGAGCTGAACCCAGACGCGTTGTCCCGGCTCCACATGGTGGCGAAGTCCTGCCGCTGCCGGTCTTACAAGGGCGACGTACAGGCTCCAGAACATCACCAGAAGCACCATGCTCCAGAAGTAGAACAACAACGGAATCCGCGAGATTATATCTGGCCAGCGTGAGTACTGCTGCACGATGGACGCATCGTCGGGATGCTCCGTATTGGTGTAGACACGAAGCCGATCGCCGGGCTGCGGCAGCCAGTCCAGCGTATCGGGCCGGTATCTGCCAAGGTGGATATACGAACTGCCCTTGTGTTTGTGTCCTCCGATCTCGTACTCATACTGATAGGTCCAGACTACAGTGAAAGGGGAGAGATCGCGGAGTGACGCCTTGAAGATGGTCGCTGTCACAGGAACCGTGAGCGACGGCCAGTGGGGATATGACATCATCGCAAACAGCGCCGCAGCTATCAGGGTAAACCGATAAACAGGGCCATGCCGGTACCACGCAGAAGGAAGCGGCGGAAGATCCGCATGCCGCTGGCCCCGATTTCTCTCCGGAGCGCTTTCCGATTGCTCCGGGCCATGTTCGCTGACCGACGGCGTTGAAGAAAGGGTGCTCATAGGGATTGCAGTGAGCGGGTCTGAAGATGAGAAGGTGCTACAGGGGAGGAAGGAGTTTCCCCTGCCTGCAGTAGTTCGGGCGGCTGGGGCAGACCAAGCTGCTCATTCAGCCAGCGCGCGAGGATCTGGGCTCCGTAGATGT
>JBGGNE010000374.1:0-27651 GCA_041287705.1 Methylacidiphilales bacterium
GGGATCGATTTGGGGATGAGAGCAAGGCGCGATTGAGGGAGTGCATTAGAATAATGCATGACCGAAAGCGCAACGCTGCTATCGCCCAAAAGCGACCCAGGATTTGTACCAATTAACGTCTGCGATTGGTCTAAAAAGGAAAGTTTTCCTCAGGGACCGCAAATGTCCCTGTGCGCGTGATAATATCATTCTGAAATTGATACTTACCTATGTGGATCTTCACTCAACACGGCTTTTACTCCGTAGTTAAAAAAGAAACGACCTGGCACATTCGCGCAAGAGCGAAGCAGGATCTTGTCAATCTGGGACTTACACCGGTAAAGTCTTACCCGGGCTCGGATTATCCGTGGCGCTGTATTATAGAAGACGAAGTGCAGTGGAACGCGATCATGAAACAACTTGCCGCTTCTGTTGACTATCCCAACTTCAAGGGTCGCATCGCGGAGAAGGCCGATCAGCGGCATCGCCTCCATCAGTATCATGACATTTGGGCCATCATGGCACGCGAATGATTGAACGACGGAAAGAGGAAGATTAACAAGAGTAAATTTATTCTTTCAAAGCATTTCTTGCCCACTATGATGCCACGCATGGCGCGTCCCAAAGCATCCTCCAGACACCGTACACCCCAAGTGACGACACGGCCGCCGCTGGACCGGATGCATCGCATCTTCCACCTCATTAAGGAATCATCGTTCCCTAACCGTGTTAAACTTGCTTTGGAGATAGAGGTCACCGTCAAAACGATTCAGCGCGATATCGATTTTATGCGCGATCGTCTGGGCCTTCCGATTGTCTACAACTCTATCAAGGGCGGCTACCATTTCAACCAGCCGATCAGCCAGTTCCCCATGATGGAGCTGTCCGAATCAGAAGTCGTCTCCGTGTTCGTTGCACAGAAGGCGCTGACTCAGTACAAGGGCACTCCCTTTGAGCAACCCCTGCGCAGTGCATTTGAGAAGCTGACATCCAGCCTTACCGGCAACATTACGCTCTCGTGGAATGAATCGCTGATCTCCTTTCGCTCCGTTGAATTAACGCCGCTGGATCTTCATACATTCCGCGCCGTCAGCGATGCCGTCCAGCAAAGCATGGCGCTGGAGTTTGAGTACAAAAAGCTGAACAGCACCGAGTATCAGAAGCGCACCATCCAGCCCTATCATCTGGCCTGCATCCTGAACCAGTGGTACCTCTTTGGCAACGACGTGGACCGCAAGGAAATGCGTACCTTCGTGCTCGCCAGAATGCGCAAGCCGGTGGTGACATCTGATGCGTTTACGCGCCCTAAGAAGTTCTCCATTACCCATTACCTGAAGGACAGTTTCGGCGTCTTCTCGTCGAAGGGGATGCATCAGGTGAAGATCCGGTTCGACACCTTTGCTTCGCAACTTATCCGCGAGTGGGTGTGGCATCCCAGCCAGCAGATCACCGAGCTGGCCGACGGCTGCCTGGAGCTTCAGCTTTCCCTCTCCAGCTTCGCGGAAATCAAGCCGTGGGTACTGAGCTGGGGTGCTCACGCCAAGGTGCTGTCCCCTCAAATCCTTATCGATAAGGTGAAGGAAGAGCACATAAAGACCCTCAGCCAGTATTCCTGAAGTGCTGCCGCCTCGGGGCCGATCGCAAGGCATCCTCGTTCCAACCGTTACAGCACGCCCGAGAGGCCCATGATACCCAGCAGTGCGGAGCCAACGCCGAAGCCCATCATGGCAAAGTCCGCGGCTACCAGACGTGTCGCGTGGTCCGGGTTTGTATCCAGCACGGCTTCGGAAGGCTGCTTCGGATCATAGTAGACGGGGATCGACATTCCTTCCATGTGAGCTTCCAGAAAAGCCTGCGCTTCAGTGGGTTGATAGAAAAGGATGCTTCCGAAGGCAATACGATTGGCCTGATAGGCAGTGCCGCCAACGTTATATCCATAAACAACGCTGGGTCTGTATGTTACGGTCTGCTGGCCGGTCTCGGAGCTATAGTTCTTACCTTCATCTACGGATGAAGCAATGATACTTCCCTTTGCCGAAGGCCATTCGCGGGCGGCCTTGGCCTGTGTCAGATTCTTTACTTTCTCCATCAAAGACTGGAGGTTAATAAAGATCAGCCAGATCCCCAGGGCGAGCAATATCCAAGCCATAATTCTGTACGCAAATGCGATAGTAAATGTCAAAGACGAGCTAAGCATTGGCAGACACAAAATGCAACTCCATAGCTTCGTGATTTATTTTGGAGAATAGACTTTTGCGTTCATCACCGACAGCACAATCGCCAGATTTTACGCAGCCCTGCATAATCTTATCTAATAGCAAGCGCTCTGGGCATCAGTGCGGCTTAATAAAAGTCGGATACCACGGGTATCATCCGGCATTTTTTTCATTCGCCCTTACCGGGGCGTCCCGATTATACTGGCGGCCACCATGACGACAGCCACGATTGCCAGCCCCGCAGAAACCCTCAATTCCCGTATTCTCGCCGTTTCAGAAGATCAGATTTCCGGGTTTGTGCGCGATCCCATGACCGAAATCGCGCGGAAGAGCGAGCTGGATGTCGACGTGGTCATTGGGCGCATCCGTGGCATGCTCCGCGCCGGCACGATCCGCCGCGTCCGTCAGACCCTCATGGCAACGGATCTCGCGCCGGGCGCGCTGGTCGCATGGAGGGTTCCCGCGGATCGCCTGGAAGCGGGCTTTGACTATCTCTTTAAGCAGGATCCGTTCTCCGGCCACGTTGTTGTGCGATCTACGGATGGCGAAACTGCGGGCTCCCAGTACAAGCTGTGGACTACGCTGAAGGTACCGCAGGGCTTCAGCATGCAGAAGCACGCCCAGTATCTGGCGGATCATATTGGCGCGGACCACTTTAGACTAATGCCCGCCAAGGGGATTTTTGCGCTTGGCGTCGGCCACGTGCGCCGCAAGAGCATGGAGCCCGGCGCCCGCGCCAATGAGGCAGCCGAAATGCATAAGGTGGAAGTAACGAAGCTTTCGGAGCTCGACTGGCGCGTGCTGGTGGCTCTGAAGCGCGAGTTTGAGCCGGAGGAAATCGGCCTGAACCTGTGGGCGGCGCGCGCTGAAGAAGCCGGCCTTCCCCTGCCCGTCTTTTATGAGGTGGCCGAGAACCTGAATGAGCGCCGCGTCATTGGCCGCTTCTCGACCTTCCTGGAGCACGTAAAGCCGCTGCAGACCGGCGAACGCGTCACCAAATTTAACGCTCTGTTCCACTGGGCGGTACCGAAGGGCCGCGAAATTGAAGCCGGCAAGGAAGCAGGCCGGCACCATATTCTGACGCATTGTTACTGGCGCGAAGGGGGTCCGGACTTTAAGGACGTTAACATCATGGCCGTCGCCCACGGCACGGATAAAGACCGCGTGCGCGAGCACAAGGCGGCGATCGATAAACACCTGGAAGAAGCGGGCATTCCTTTCTCCTACACCAACGTGTTCTGGGGCGGACGCAGCGAAATCAAGCCTTCGGAAATCGCACCGCAGGCCTACCGCGACTGGTGCGCCAGGGTGGGCGTGGACGCGGAAGCGATGCGCGCTTAACCGACGATGTGGAGGGCGCTCTATCTCCTGACTCTGTTGCTGGGTGTGCCGGGTTATTGCGCCTCGGTGGGATGCACTGTCGCCACGGCTGCCGCGGCACCTCACCGCGGGGCTCATGCTCCTGTGGAAAAAGAGACTGATCTGCAGGCGTTCGGCAAGGGCTGGCGCTACACACGCGCCGGGCTTCCCAAAGAGCCGCCCCTGCATGTGCTCGGCGGCGAATGGCTGGGAAGCAGCGGCACCACGGCCGGCAGCAGCACAGTGGATGGCGAGATATTTCGGCCGCTGCCTCAGGGGCAGCTGGAGATTCGCAACGCAGAGCCCGGTGTGGGTGCGTTTCGCGCGGAGAAATTCCGGCTGGCGAAGGCCGGCGGCGGCATCACGTTGATTACTCCTGCACCGTCCCGGCCTGATGTGGAGCGGTTGGTGTGTGAGGCGTTCTGGTCGGAACCTCTCAGCAGCCCCGTGCCCGCCGCACCGCCCAAAAACGAAGCGGACTTGCTGAAAGTGAAGCTGGTGGAGATTCGCGGTTCCGTTCTGGTCACGATAAAAGGACAGAAGCGGCGTATGTTCGAGGGGATGGACGTGGGCGTCGATACGGTTGTAAAGACTGCGGAGGGCTCAAGTGTGGTGCTGGTGCTTGGCCGCGGCGTTTCCGCACGACTGATGTCCAACACGGAGGTCACAGTCGTTTCCCCATCCCTGAAGGACAAAACTCCGGCGCTCAATCTCCAGATGAAACGCGGCACGGTCTTCCAGAAAGTGGCGCCGCGTCTGGTTCCTGAAGCGGCAAAGACTGAAGCTCGGGCGGGCCGCGTTCTTACCGACATGGGCTCGGTGCTGTGCAAAAGCGGGGACTTCGCGGCGGTATACGAAGACGGCCGATTCTTCGCCTACATTCTGCGCGGCAGGATGGTGATGGTGGAGAAAGCCAAAGGCGGAGCCGAGACTCAACTGGAGCCACGCGCCGCGAGCGTACCGGGAATGGCCGCTATCCCCGTTGTGGGAGAGGAAGTTCTGACGACCGTGCTTCTGCGTACCGTGGCGGAAGCGGAAAGCTTTAACACGAAAGTCAACGCTCTGCTCAATAAGCTAAGCCGCAACGAATCCGTGCAGCCCGCCGAGCTGGAGTACCTGCGCCGCTGCCCCAAAATGGCGGTCGCGGTGCCGGTTGTTTCCGCCAGCGGCGTCGCGCGGCATCCCGCGGGAGGAAGCGTTGCGGTCACCCCGCCCGATCCGGCAGACGGCCCCCCCGACGCTTCCCCCCAATCCCGTCCGGGCTGGCAGGAAGCCACCGAAGCCATGGGTACCTGGGACTTATTGCGCTGAACGCGGCTGTTTTTCCTAATATTGGTTCAGGTTTCAATTCACCATCCCCTTCCCCTCATCCAATGCCTCAATCCGTTGCCACCCTGCTTATGTTCGAAGGTCAGGCTGAAAAAGCCATGGCTCTGTACATGTCGGCTTTTCGCGGATCCACAGTCCTGCTTATGGAGAAATACGGCGCTGACGACGATGGCCCGGAGGGCACCGTGAAGCGGGCGGAGTTCACAGTGGCCCGCCACTCGCTGATGTGCATCGACAGCCCGATCAAACATGGGTTTGGCTTTACGCCGGCCGTCTCACTGTTTGTGAACTGCGAGGATGAAGCCGAGCTTGTCGAGGCGTTCGGGCTGCTTTCCGATGGAGGCGAAGTACTGATGCCGCTGGATAATTACGGCTTCAGCGAAAAGTTCTGCTGGATCAACGACCGCTTTGGCGTGTCGTGGCAGCTCAGTCTGGGGTAAGACCATGGGCCTTCAATCTGCGGAATTTTCGCGCGAATGTCGGAAGCGTGTTGACAGATTCCCGGCGTTTGGGCATGGTTGCTGGTTCTGATACCCGATGGTGTAATGGTAACACAGCGCCCTTTGGAGGCGTTATTCATGGTTCGAGTCCATGTCGGGTAGCTTACTTTTTGGCTGATAAACGTTTCTTACTGCCAACAGTTCCCAACAAGCCTGCATTGTGGCATAATGAGGCGTATGCCGCTGGAAACTTTTGAGTCCCTGTTACAGAAATTAGGCGAAGTGATCGGCCTGCCCGATCTTCAGGCAGATGCCAATGGCGACTGCGAGTTGCTTTTCGACGACTCCACCCGCATCCACGTTCAGTGGGAGCCCGTGGAAGACTGCGTCATTTTCTCCAGCGATATAGGCGTTGTGCCCAAGGGAGAAATCCGCGTTGCGATTCTGGAGAAACTGCTGAGCGCCAATCTGTTCTGGCTGGCCACGCGAGGGTGCACGTTTGCGATCGAAACCCAGACGGACCTTGTTGTCCTGCAAAATCGCGCACGTCTGGAGAGCCTCACCTACGAAACCTTCTCCCAGTTGCTGGAGATGTTTGTGGAATCCACGGAGAAGTGGACCAAAGAGCTGGAGCACGCGACCGCAACCGCAACAGGCGGCCTCGGGCTCGGCACCTGCGCTGATGAAGCATTTCACATGAATGCAGAGACAGACCCGGCCGACGAGACTGCACCCGCCGATGAAGGCCAGTACGACATTCAGATGCCACCGCAGGGATTGCGCGGCCTGGTGTAATTCTGACTGACTCGGGGAATCTCATTTTCTATCCGATTTTTTGCATTTTGGATCCCGGCAGATCGTTTTTGTTTTTGCCAACTTTCTCCCACTCCTATGTCACTGCTTACACAGATTCACTCCCTGGCCTCCGCCGGAACTGACCTGAGCCACGTCCTGGTGTCTCCTGACGGCCGGGAAATCGGGCACGCACCGTCTGGCTTCCAGGGCCGCAACGTCTCAGCGCGGCCCGGCGAGAAGTGTGTAAAGGATGCGCGCAACATCATGGAGGGAGCCCTGCGCCAGCGCTACGGCGACCATATTGCCGACGCCATACGCTCCAACCCCAGAGTGTGGGGTTCGACTTCCCAGCCGCTTTCCCTTCGCAGGGCAATCGCTCTGGACAATCGCGCGGCCAAAATGCAGCGCGATATCACCAGCGGCAATCTTCGCGCCGGGCGCGCGCTGGTCAGCTCTGGACTGGAAGATGCTGTACGCGATTTTCAGGAAGAAAACGAACTGCCCGCCAACCTGACCAGGGAGGAGAAATCCGCCATCGTGAAGCAGGCGGCCCAGAAGATGATGGCCAGCCCCCTGATGCACAGCCGCCCGATAAAGGCAGCCGATGCGAGAGAGTTTCTGATCAAGGCCATTGAAGCCCACTACACGGCCAAGGCGCGAGGGTTCATGGAAGGTATGCGCCACCTGGGGCAGCTTCCCGAGCTTCACCTGGGCACGGTAACCCTGGAGGAGATGCGGGCGGAAATGCACAGGCTGGGACCGGAAGAAGCTGAACCCGCTCGCGATGCCATCGACATTCTGGCCGAAGGCAACATTCTTCTCGGCGACTGCCCCATCGCCAGCACTGACGTTCAGGACCTGAGCCAGAAAGCCCAGAAGCTGGGCACCCGTATCGACAACAAACTCCATGAAATAGGGCTGCTGAAAGAAGGCGGAGATGTCAGCGACACCCTGCTGGCTCTGGAGCAGGAACTGGTCGACATGAAGGACAAGCTGGCCGGGCATGTGAAGTATCATCAGGCATTCCTGAGCAAGGACCCGGTGGCGAAGCAAAACCTGGAAGTCTCCGTCTGGATGCACTCACGCGCCGCCATGCTGGCCATTGATGATCTGATTCGCGAGTTTCCCGAAGACGCGGTCGCCCTGCGCGCACTTCGCGGCCAAATTGAGCAGCGCTACGATAACCGCCGCGTCGCCGCAAAGCAGCCGCCCCAGGATGTGGACAACGTGAAAGGCTATCTGAAGGCAGGCAAAAACGAGATAGAAGACATACTGTGGAGCGGGCTGGATGATCTCGACTTTGATGTCGATCCCAAAGCGCTCATTCACGAGAAAGCAGCTGAAGCGCAGAACAGATTCGCCGGATTCGATCCCGTCAAAAGCACGTACCAGTTCCGCCTGGGTGCCAGGGCGTACAACATTCAGTCGGATATCACGCCGGCCAGGCACATTGGCGGCCTGAAGGAGAGCTATGAGGCCCACGGCCTTCGCGGTGTCAGCAGCGGCAGCTCCAAAGAAACACGCCACTGCGTTAATCTGGCACATACCAAAGCCACGGCGGAAGACGGCACCGTGCTCTTTCAGGGCATGCGCCACGGCATTCTGTCTGCCTTCGGCGTGCCCAGGGGGATTATCGCGAGCATACGCGGCTTCTTTGGTACTCGCGAACGAGCCAATACGGCGCGTGCCATGGAAGTCGTGAAGGCATCGGCAGCGATGGATCCCGCCCTGGTGCGCCAGGCGATGGCCCGCGGTCTGGATGGCGAGCCGGTCAGCCTGAACATTAGCTCGATAGGCCTGGTGACGCCCGACAATACACGCAGGTTCCTCAACTTCATCTCTGGCGGTCTGCTCTTCAAGAATTCGAACGAGCACCAGCAGATGAAGGAACAGTTTGCCGCCTGGAAATCGGTGGATGGCGTGCACGAAATCGAAGTGCCGAACCCGGACAACCTCGGAGAGATGGTCCGCATTAAAGTGAAGGTGGATACGATGGCGTTCAACTTTGGCGTCAATCAGGGTGCCGTGAAGGGCGCGGGTCCGTTCAGTTCATCCTGGCGCCACACCGGCGGCTGGCAGAACGTAAAGGACGAGAATCGGGCGGCCATGGAGAAGCTTTTCGGCAGCGACCTTTCCAGCTCATCGTCGCCGCTGGGCGGCAAGGTGGACGAATATCTGAAGCGCACCGACGTAACGCCGGAACAGAAAGAGATTGTGCGCGAGCTGGCCTCCCAGATTCGCGAGATGTGGAACGATGATAGCTACCAGCAGCAGGGCGGCGAGCCCTACAAGATGGTGGCCCGCCTGTCCGTTCTCTGCGACAAGATGGGACTGAAGGTCGCCTTCAACTGCAAGAGCGGCAAAGACCGCACCGGCATGCTGGATGCGCAGGCAAAAAACCTGGCGGCTTACATTCATTATCACGGCAAAGTACCCGAACTGGGCCAGGAACTGACTCCGCAGGATCGAGTGAACGAACGCGACGCCATTCTGCGCGGCGGCGGCCTGAAGATGCATGAGTACAACGTCGGCATCGGCGGCTACAAGCTGGGCGATGTGGACGACAACTACGTCCGTATCGGAGCAGCGCGCGGCAAGAAGAAGCATGTCATCGACCAACCCGCGATGCGAGCCATGGAAGGTGGCGCCAAGTTCGTCTCGGAATAGCCGGAGATCCATCATCCGCAACGCCGTCGCAATGATTTTTGCGCGATGGCGTTGCTTTGTATGGGAGAGTCCTGGTTCGGTTAGAATACCTAATTTCTCAGCCAGTTGGAAGGCGCATCAGCAAAGCTAATCGCTTCAGAGTGAGGCATTTTTGAAGCTTAACTCGCCTTTGAGATTATATCTCGTTCATCTGTAAATACTTACCTTGCACCACAAATATTTACCCTTAACCCAAAAGATTTCGTGACGAGAGTTGCTTTTCGACTATTATTTCGACATCGGAAAAACGTGAAGGGCGTTTGACGACGTACACCAAATCCTTCCCTTCCGCACGGGAGCATTCTGCACTTTAACGCTCCCTCAATCGCTGCGATGCAGAATCTTTGCACCCCATGACAAAAGATTACAAATTCACCTGGGCCGGGCTCCTCTTCGTCCTCGTACATCTCATCTGCTTTACGGCATTGTATGTGGGTGTTACCTGGTCGGCGCTGGCACTCTGCTTCTTCATGTTTGTGCTGCGCAAGTTCGGCATTACGGGCGGTTTTCACCGCTACTTCTCCCACCGCAGCTACCGCACCAGCCGGTTTTTCCAATTTTTTCTGGCCTTCATCGGCGGCATGTCCGCTCAGAAGGGTGCCCTTTGGTGGGCCGCGCATCACCGCCACCACCACAAGCACTCCGATACCGAGGAAGACCTGCACTCCGCCAAGCTGGAAGGCTTCATGTGGTCGCACGTCGGCTGGGTGCTCTCCAACGAGTACGATGAGTATGACAGCAAGGCCGTGACGGATCTGACCAAGTTCCCCGAGCTGCTGTTCCTGGATAAGTATCACTTCATCCCGCCCGTAACCTGCGCGGTGGCCTGCTACCTTATCGGCGGCTGGATGGGCCTGATCTGGGGCTTTTTCATCAGCACTGTAATTCTTTACCACACCACGTTCGCCATCAACTCGCTCTGCCATATGTTCGGCAAGCAGCGCTATGAGACGGGTGAAGCCAGCAAGAACTCCCTGTGGCTCGCTATCGTCACCATGGGCGAAGGCTGGCACAATAATCACCACCACTATCAGCTCTCGGCTCGCCAGGGTTTCTTCTGGTGGGAAGTGGACGTCACCTTCTACATCCTGCTCACGCTGAACAAGCTGGGTATCATCTGGGACATCAAGTACCCGCCCGCCAAGCTCCTGAAGCCGGACGCGATGATCCCCGAAGCACGCGCGGCCTTTGAAACCCGCAACGCTGTCGCCCGCGTTCAGGCCTGATGACGTAATGTAGCGGTGATCGGTCACCGCACTCCGCAAAGCCGGATGATCAACGCAGAGTGTAACACCTGCCGCTGATCTCCGGCTTTTTGCTTGTTGGCCGGTGATATATCTGCTTTAACTGTAATAAGTTCACACGAGACTTGTTGTCTTTGAGCTATGTATTACATTTTGCGCCATAGAGGGTTACTGATTGTCGTTCTGATCGCTTTTGCCCTGATGGGCAATCTGGGAATGTCCCTTCGCGCAGGCGTTGCAGATATGCTGGACCAGGGCAGGTATCTTTACCAGGCCGGTCAGGCGATCAAAGACGGGACCCTTTACGGTTTCAAACTGGATAGAGCCCAGTATGAGCTCTCGACCATCAACTGGAATGATCAGGCCGCGCTGATGATCTTCAGCAAGCCGACCGGGGTTGCTCTCAATGGCCGGGAAATTACCGGCGTTCTGCAGGCTACGAGTGATAAATTTGGGTGGCGCCCCCTTCAGAACAGAAAAGCTCGCTCCGAGACCAAAACAACAATTTACAAGTGGTTTCGAGTTGATGGAAAGATTGTTGCAGAGTACACCAAAGGAACTGGAGTGCTGACCTTGCGTCCCATGGTAGCGAGTTACAGGATCGAAGAAGAACTACCAGCCTCAAACTTTGGTCGCCGTGTAGCGGAACCCCCTCAGTGGAAAGTTTACCTGCGCACTGCCTCCAGTTCCGTGCTCACTCTCTTCAAGAACCTCCTGGCTTGCCGGACGAACGCCGGCTTGCCATCCTGACACCCCTGCCCTTTACAGTCTTCCGCTACCTTCTGTTTTCCAAAATCCCCCGCTCTTTCTCCGCGATGAAGTCATTTTCCTTTCTGTCATTCCGGCTTCTTCTGGCCGCCGCCGTCCTTGTCGCTGTGATCCTGCCCACCGCCCCGGTGCACGCCACGGTTGGAGACAGCTCGGCGCAGATCCGGGCCAAATACGGTGCGGGACGCAACGTCAAACCAGGCATGGTGTACGGCATTGATGAAGATGCCTACAGCCTTACGATCTATTTTCTTGGGGATACTTCCGTGATGGAGATCTACAGCAAGGCCAAGAACAAGGATGGTGTGGCGCTTCCTCTCAATGGGAAAGAAATTACCCGCTTTCTTCAGACAAACGGGAACGGTTTTGCGTGGAAGCCCATGGAATTTAAACCCAACGCCAAGAAGCCGAGGAACAAGGATCTCCACTACTGGTACCGCACTGACAAGCAAATTATTGCCGCTTACAGCAAGAAGGAAGGCATTCTCACCTTCCGCCCCATGGAAGATTAAGTCTCCCACGCTCCCCACTCCCTCACCAATGAACGGCCCTGATTTTGTCCGGATGGGTCCCGCACACATCACCGCTCTGGTGCTGATTGTTGTGGTGCCTGCACTCATGTCCCTCGCCGTTCGCCGTTCATGGCTCGGCTCGAACACCCGTATGATCCTGGCCTGCGCCTTCGCGGCTGTCATGCTGACCAACGATGTGTGCATCCGCATCTTCATGCTCTCCACGGGCAAGTCGATCAATGTCAGTCTGCCGTTGCACCTGTGCGATGTCGCGGTCTACATCACGGTCGGCGCCATCTTCATGCGCTCGCTGGGGTTGTATGAAGTGGCTTACTTCTGGGGATTCGCCGGCACGGTACAGGCGCTGCTCACTCCGGAGCTGAACCATGGCGAAGGCTTCCCTTCCTTTCGCTATTTCAGCTTTTTCATCGGTCACGGCGGCGTACTGGTCGGCGTGCTTTATATGACGTGGGGGCTGAACATGCGTCCGGAGTTCTGGTCGATCTGGCGGGTCTTTCTGTGGTGCCAGGTTTATCTGTTCTTCAACCTGATCGTCAACTACACGCTGGGCAGCAATTACGGATTCACGATGGCCAAGCCGGAAACGGGTTCCATCCTGGACTATATGGGACCGTGGCCCTGGTATCTGGTGGGCATGCAGGTCGTTGGCGTGGCCATGTTCGTCATCTACTACCTGCCCTTCCTCTACTCCGACTGGGCCGGACTGCAGCCGCTGCTGGGCCGCAACGCCCGTCCCCTGCCCGGCCGTCCTCTCGAAGAGCCGCCGGATATCTGGAAGGAAATCGAAGACGAAACGGCCTGAGCCCGCCTGAGAGCCTGAGCCGTTTATTGTCTGTTGATTACATCGCCCTGCCCTCACTTTCACATGCGCCTCCGTCAGATCCTTCATCTTCTCCTGTTGCCGGCAGGAATTCTGCTCATCACCATGAGCACCGGCCACGCGGCCAAACAAGAGCCGCTGCCAGAGAACGAGCCGCTTCCCTACGATGTTGAGCAGGCTCTGGCCAGTACAGACTCTGCGGATAAGCCCGCCATTCTCTACTCGCTAAACCCGCGGATCATGCCGCCAAAGGACTGGAACAAGGGCAAAGATCTTCAGGGCTTCGCCATCCTGGGCCAGACCACGCTGAAGCCCGAGCAATCCGCAATCGCCATTCAGCAGGTGCGCACCGCCATGAAAAGCTGGGACGGCATGATCGCGATGTGCTTCTCCCCCCGGCACGGACTGACGCTGACGCGCAAGGGAGTCCGGTACGATTTTGTTATCTGCTTCGAGTGCCACCGCATGTCCGTCTTCCGTAACGGCAAGGAAATCGTCAGCAACGGCGTCACCGGCTCGCCCGACAAACTTAACGCCATCCTTAAACAAGCGGGCGCTCCCCTTGCCCCGGCTCCTGCGCCCAATGATTCGTAATTCTATGAAGATGACTTTTGCCGCGAACCTTAATCGGCTGGTGCGGAGTCCGGGCTCCATCGCCTGGGTCCTGTGTCTGTGGCTGTGCCTGTGCATAACTCTGGCAGCGCTGCCCACGCGAGGAATAGCCGGGTCTCCCGCCAAATCGCAGAAACAGGATCCCTGGCCCAAGGACTTTGAGGAAGCGCTGCAGAATCCCGGCAAAGTCACACTCTATTCCCTGGATCCGCTGCGCATGAACAGCGTCGAGCAAAGACAGCATGAGGGCGAAGCGCTCTATCAATACAAAGTGCTGGGCAAAACTCCTCTCAGCGCCGGGCAGGCCAAAGAAGCCATCGCGGAATTCAAGACCGCCGTAACGCTGTGGGATGGCGACTGGGCCAAATGCTTCAATCCCCGTCATGCTCTGCGAATCGAACGCGACGGCGGCCAGTCCTACGATCTGCTTCTCTGCTACGAATGCAGCCGCATGCTGGCCTGGAAGGATGGCAAATACATGTTCCACTACGGCGTTGGAGGACAGCCCGAGAAGCTGAACGCATTGCTTTCCGCCGCTGGGGTACCGCTGGCCAAGAAGCCCGGAGAGCAATAAGTCCGAGGCGGAGCTGCCCGCAACGTCACAATAATCTGCTGGTATCCGTTAGAAGAAGGGCTACTGTTAAAGAGTAAGGTTTGGTAATGTGAGCTAATATAACTATCAGGGTCTCTTATGAAATCCATTCATCTTATACTCGGCGTCGCGCTCGCCATCTGTTTTATCAGCGCCCCGCTCGCTACATCACACGCCAGGGACGAGGAAAAGCCCGAGGCTGTTGTTAATGACAACGATCCCGTTCGCGCCAACGGAGCGGAATACCCTCAGCAACCCTGGCCTAAGGACTTCCAGAAGATTCTGGCCAATCCCCCCGGCGACATGCTGCTTTACTCGCTGGAGCCCATGGAAAGCCCCGAAAAGGGCGAAGAAACACTGCAGGGCTTCAAAGTGCTGGGCAAAATGTACATGCGCCCGGAGCAGGCTCAGACTGCCGTGGCTGCGTTCAATGACGCTATTTTCAAGTGGGATACCAAGAAAGCCAAGTGCTTCAAGCCCCGTCAGGCGCTCGTGGCCAAGGATGGCGGCCACACTTACGAGATACTGCTCTGTTACTCCTGCCAGCAGATGTTTGCCTACCGCGACGGCCAGCTTGTACGTTCCTACGGCGTTGCCGGCAGCCCCAAAGTGCTGAAGGATCTGCTGCGCAAGGGCGACAAGCCGCTTTCCACCACCGACCCCAAGACGTAATAACATCCCGGCGCGGCGCCTCTCCCCTCCTTCAGTCCCTCCTGGCTGTTCTTTCCCTGACCTTTACTGGGGAGCGCCGTGCCCCGCCGGTTCGCTGGTTTAGTCCCCTTCCCTTACTTCACGCAACCCCCGCATGCAGTGGCTTTACCGCAAGTGCATGGAGTGCGCGCAGCATAAGCACAGTTACCTTGTCCTGCTGCTCATTTCCTTCGCCAACTCCTCCGTTTTTCTTATCTCGCCCTACTACCCCCTGGTGGCCATGTGTTACGCGCGCCCGGAGCACTGGCTGCGCTACAGCCTGGGCAGCACCATAGCCTGTATACTGGGCGGAGTCTTCGGCTGGCTGATCGGCGCCTGGTTCTGGGATGCGCTGAGTCCGCTGGCCTACGCCTGGATCCCAGGTCTCACCCCGCAGCTCGTCGAAAGCATGCGCCCCGACCCAGGCGCCACGCTTTTTGTCGCCGTAATAGCACTGGCTTTCAGCCCGGTCCCCTACAAGGTAGTGGCGATATCTGCCGGCATTTTCACCATACCGCTCCCTCTTTTCCTGGTCGCCTCCTTCATCGGACGAGCGCCGCGCATGCTGGCCACAGGCGCCGTCGTCGCCTACGGAAGCCAGAAATGCCGCGACTATATCGAGCGCCACCTCCTCGTCATCAGCCTCGGCAGCCTCGCCCTCACCGTCGTACTCTTCGTCTACGGACCAGGGATGATGAACTCCATCTCAGGCAAAAAGGCAACGTCACCTCCACCGGCATCGCAAATTCAGGAGACTCAGACTCTTCCTGGCCGTACGAACACCCCGTAAACGTTCTAATCTTTCGACAACTGAGCTCAACAAGAAATGGTCTTACATCTCCTTCATGCCTTGGGCGATGAGATCAAGGATGGGGGCGGGGAAGAGGCCGGCGAAGGCGAGGAGGAGGACCAGGACCCACAGTGCCAGAAGCTCGGGCAGGGCGCGCTTGGTTTCGAAATCCTGGCGGGCCAGGGAAAGGGCGTTGCGGACGGCGGAAGTTCCTGTTTCGCCGCTGTCTTCGTACTCCTGCAGGGCGGAGTCGGTGGGGATGGTGTCTTCGGATTCCAGAACTAACGCCGCTTTAAGAATAAGGAAGTAGTAGTAGAGCGAGACGGCGCTGGCGGCGAGAGCCAGCCCGACAAGCACGTAGGGCAATCCCGGCCAGGCCGGCAGAAGATTCTTGCTGCCGATTGCCGCCGCAAAGAGGAAATACTTGCCAAAGAAACCAGGCAGCGGCGGTACGCCGGCCAGGGTGATTATGGACGCAAGAAGCAGCGCGGCCAGCAGCGGCGACCGGGCGGCGAGACCGCGCAGGCCGTTGATGGTTGCCGGGCGGCCCTGACGTTCGCAGGCCAGAAGCACGACACCAAACGCCACCATAGTAGCCACGCCATAGAGTACCGAGTAAAAGATCGCCGCCGTAAATCCATCGCGGGTGGCGGACGCGACGCCGATGAGCGTGTAGCCGGCGTGAGCGACAGCGCTGTAGGCCAGCAGGCGCTTCAATTGAGTCTGACGCAGCGCGCCAAGCGTGCCCAGGATAAGGGAAAGCGCAGCCATGAAGGAAAGCGCGGCAATCCAGTCCACACGCAAAAGCGGGTAGTCCAGTGTTGGCAAAAGCATCTGGATCAGTACCGCCAATGCCGCAAGCTTGGACGGCCCCGCTATCCAGGCGGCGACGGGAGTCGGCGCGTATCGATAGGTATCCGGTGCCCAGAAGTGGAACGGTGCGGCAGCCAGCTTGAAACCCAGCCCCGCCAGGATGAACAGATACGCTGTGGTGAGAAGGGCCGAAGGCAGCGTGACCGCGGAGATAGCAGGAGCCATCTGCGCCAGGGAAAGCAGATTGACGCCGCCGTACAGGTAGCTGATCCCGAAGAGTAAGAAGGCGCTGGCCGTGGCCCCAAAGGTAAAGTATTTGAACGCCGCCTCCGTGCCTGTACGTGTGCGGTCCAGGCCGGTAAGGCTGTACTGGCAGAGCGCGGTAAGCTCCAGCGACAGGAAGATGATGAGCAGATTGCGCGTGCTGACCGCCACGGCGACACCTATGGCGCTAAGCAGGAAAAGTGCGTGGTACTCGCTGATATGCTGCAGCCGGGGAGCGCCGCGCGAAAAGATGAGGCAGATGAGCGCACCGGCGTAAACGAATGCCTTTAGCGATAAAGTAAAGACCGTAACAGAGATCTGGCCGTCCAAAAGCGTTCCGTGCGGTTTGCCTACCCGCAAAAGGATCAGACTGGCCGCCACGGCCACGAAGAGACCGGCAGCGCAGATCTTCAGCGCGGCAGGCTCGCGGACAAAGGCGGGCTCGTGCCGCAGGGAGCTGTAATCGTAGCCCAGGCAAATGAGCAACGCCGCAAGCACGGCGAGCTCAGGAGCCATCAGGTGTAACATCGTCCAGTCCATTATAATTAAGTCTTTAGCGTGTGGGGTAAAGACGCAGAATGGAGGTTAGGCCCGCCTCAATACGGCTAAGCACGGGTGATGGGTAAAGCCCCGCACCAAGGCTGACGCCCAAAAGCAGAACGCATACGACGATTTCGCGCGGATTCAGCCCCGCAAAGTGGTCGGGCCAGGGCGTGGCGGGCAGCGGCTCCACGCTTTTCTGGTAAAAGGCCATGTGCAGCTTGGTGATGGTGTAAGCGGCTGTAAGAAAGATGCCGAATCCCGCCAGAATCACCACAATATCCGCCACTGCGGGCTGGCGCCATGTGCCGATGAGGATGTGCATTTCGGCGACAAAGCCTGAGAAACCTGGCAGGCCCATGGCGGCCAGCGCGGCTATCGTGGTCACCGCCGCAATAGCCGGCATGCGCTCGCCAAAGCGGTCGTATACGGCCAGGTCGCGGGTATGGGTGCGGCTGTAGATGATTCCGGCAACCAGCGCAAAAAGCAGCGGACTCAGCAGGCCGTGCGAGAACATCTGGAAAACCGAGCCGGTAATGCCCGTGCGATCCAGACTGCACAGGCCCAGCAGGACAAAGCCCATGTGACTGATGCTGGAGTAAGCGATGACGTATTTGAAGTCTTTCTGAGCCAGAGCCGCAAGAGCGCCGTG
Source organism: Methylacidiphilales bacterium (assembly GCA_041287705.1). Lineage (GTDB taxonomy): Bacteria > Verrucomicrobiota > Verrucomicrobiia > Methylacidiphilales > UBA1321 > LW23. The sequence goes on from JBGGNE010000374.1 coordinate 17,143, forward strand.
GATGATGTTGATCAGCGCCAGGACCGCAAAGAAGGGCACCCAGGCCATCGCCCCGGCGGGCAGAGTCCCGATTGCCACGCGCAGACATCCATAAGCGCCGAGCTTCATGACAACGCCCGCAAGCAGCATCGAAGCGCTGGGCGGCGCGGCTACGTGACCGGTCGGCGCCCATGTATGGAACGGCCACATACCGCCCAGAATCGCAAAGCCGGTGAAGAGAACCGGGAAGATAGCGATCTGGAAGCTCTGGGAGAAGTTGGCGGAGCGGGTCAGTTGCGTGATGTCCAGAGTGGAAGATCCCGAGCCGTAATACATTGCCAGGATGCTGAAGAGCACCAGCGTACTGCTGGCAAAGGAGAAGATGGCCAGCTTCATGGCCGCGTAGCTGCGGCGCTCGCCGCCCCATATGGCGATGAGGAAATATTTGGGGACGATCGCGATCTCGTAAAAGATGAAGAAAAGCACCAGGTCCAGCGAGATAAACACGCCGTAGACGCCGCCGATGAGCGTAAGAAACCACGCGAAGAATTCGGCATTGCGGTGCTGCACATCCCACGCGATGAGCACGCCGGAAACCGCCACCAGGCCGGTCATCACCATCAGCGTGGCGCTGATGCCGTCGATGCCGGTCTTCCACTGGATATTCAGATCGGGCACCCACGGCGCGCTGACGACCTGCTGGAAATCGGTGTTCGTCGGGTCGTACATCGCCCAGCATGCGATGGAGAGGCCCAGGCCAATGATGCTGACCACCAGCGCTACCCAGCGTGCCAGCCCGGGCGTCTGCCGCGGTAAAAACAGGCACAGTGCCGCCGCCGCAAAACTGAGCAGTGTTGGTACTATGGGCAGCATGTAAGGATAAAAAAAGAAGCCGGTTAGCGCAAAAGAGTACACGTACCGCGCTACAAATCCAGACCTGCCAGCGTGGATACTGCGGAAGTTATCATGCGCAGGAAAATATCCGGCGCCAGCCCGGCCCAAAGGATCAGCACCATAAGCGGCCCCAGGGCAACCAGCTCACCCAGAGTCAGATCCGACGATGTGGCATCGGCCAGTGCCGCGGAAGGGATTCCGGGCGAGCCCGCAGCGCTGGACGCTTCTGCCGCAATCGCCGTGGTCGGAGTCAGAAAGGCCGCAGGCGCGGGTATGCCGGAGACATTCGCGCCGGAAGAGGAAGAAAGCGCGGACGTGGACAACGACGTTGAAGATACGGAAGCCAGCGCGGGAAGCGGCGGGCCGTGAAACAGAACGTGCACGGCGTTCAGCACATACCAGGCTGTTCCGAAGAGTGCCGGTGCAACGGTCAGCGTCCACCATGGCGCCAGGGCAAATGAGCCGGCCAGCAAAGGCATCTCGGCGCTAAATCCCGCAAGGAAAGGAAGTCCCAGCGACGCCATGGCCAGGAAGAAGAATGCACCGAATAATCGCGGATGCGTCGCGCGCATTCCAGCGATATCCGGGAGAGTAAAGCCAGGCTTCTCGGTAGTCTCAGCATCGCCCATCCAGATCTCGCCGGGGTTCTCGGGCCGAGTCGCAGGAGGCGCACCGACACCGGGAGGCTGCGGCGTAAGAGCAAGTGAGCGGGCAAGCACACGCTTTTCCACCATGCCCAGCGCCAGGAAAAGTCCCGCGGAGATTAATCCATGCGCAAACATCTGGAGAATAGCGCCCTGCAAGGCCATGGCCTGCCAGTTTTTATAGCTGTACCCAAATGTCACAGCAGCAATCTCGGCGGAGGATGCGGGAAGCACGGCATGGTCACCCGTATAGTTTGCACTGCTATTCGTGGCCGTCGCGGTGGGCGGTTCCGCAGCGCCTGTTTTGGCGAGAACCGGCCCGCGCTGCCAGGAAATGGTGGCTGCGGTGATCGCCAGGAAACAAAGCGCCACATGGCTCAGGGACGAGTAAGTGAGCATCGTCTTGAGATCCCGCGCGTGCCAGGCCGCCAGAGCGCCGATCAGCACCGTGCCCACGGCGAGTGCGAAGATCCAGTCCCGCCAGTAAAAAATCTCCCAGGAGAACAGAGGCAGTGCCAGGAGGAAAAAGCCATACACGCCGAGCTTCGAAAGAAGTGCGGACAGAATCACCGTGACGGGCACAGGCGCCTGGGTATACGCATCGCGCTGCCACACGTTGAAGGGAAAGAGCGGCGCCTTGACAAACAGCCCCACACAGATGCCCATGAGCACCCAGCCGCTGGCGGAGCCAAGTTCATTACGCAGCGTTCCCGCGCGCGCCTGCTCGGCAAGTTCCAGCAGATTCATCGTGCCCATCCGCACGTAAATATACTGAAATGCCAGCAACAGGCAGACGCTCCCGGCAATCGACCACAGAATGAAACTGGTGGAAGCGGTGTGCCGCCGATGTCCGCCATATAGTTTGATCAGGAAGTAGGCCGGCACCAGGCTGAGCTCCCAGAACATATACCAGTGCACGAAATCCAGCGCGGTAAATGCCCCGAACAAAAACGTGAACTGCCCCAGCAACAGACACCAGTAAAGGCGGTCATGGTTCAGGTTCGTGGAGCTGCTCCAGACGCAGAGAGGAGCCAGCAGCGCGGTCAGCAGCACCATCAGTACGTTAAGCCCGCCCAGACCCACATGGTAGCGCACTCCAATGGTGGGGATCCACTCGTAGTTCTCCTCAAACATGTAGGCCGGCGGCGCAACGATGGGCGCCGCACGATCGCGCTGGGCTTCCACAAGAATGGCAGCCGTATCGTTCGCCGTAATCTCCGGGTGGACAACGGGGGCCATGCGATGGATTTCGACCGCAGGCTGGGTAGCGGCGGGGACTGGCGGAAGCGGATCGAACGGCGACGGCTTCGGCGCTTCGTTCGTGGCTGCAACGGGCGAAGTGTCGGGGACTGAGCCTGGGGCAGGTGCGGGAGTGAGTTCAGATGCTGGCGCGGGCGCCGGAGCCAGTGCAGGCGATGTGACAGCTGGAGCGTTTGTCGGCGAAGGAGCAGGAGTATCGGTCTGCGTGAGCATTTCCGCGCCAAAGCCGTCTGCGGCGGTTGCTTTAACGTTAGAGTTATCCACCAAGGGATCTGCCGAGGGTGCTTTCACTTCTCCTCGCAGGATGTACACATCTTCCCGCTGCCAGTGTACGCTCGCGAAATGTCTTACCGCCCATCCGGCCAGGCAGAAGGTGATTACCGAGGTTACCAACGCCACATACCGCACCCAGCCGACACGCGATGCTGGCAGCAGCACAATGACGAGCGCTCCCAGCAAGGGCAGGAAGGTGAAGGCAGAGATCATATCAGAGTTAAAATCAGCGTGAACGGCGGGTTCTGTAACGATAAAGAGAGACTAGAAGCGGGACATCCAGATGACAAGGGCAAGGGCGACGACTCCCACCACAAACCAGCGCAGATGCCCTGGCAAATAGCCATTCTCCGGACTTGTGGTAACAGAGCCGCTTCGCTTAAGGCTGGAGCACGAACCGTCGAAGAGCCAGCGATCCAGCAGCAGCGCATCCCCAAACGAACTGAGAAGCCGCGCAAGAGACTGGCCGGCAAATACCGCGGCCTCAGAAGCCAGCAACGCCAGCCCCAGCAGCAGAATGACAACGCCAGAGGCGGCAGCCCAGGCGCGACCCAGGGTTGCCGCATAGAGTTCATCCAGATAAAAGCGGTTACGAAAAGCAGGCACCACGGGCGCAAAGATCCTGCGGAACCCTGCGCTGGTGTGCACGCGGGCAGAAGCTGCAACCGCTGCGGGTGATTCCGGGTCCCGCCGGTAGAGCCATACTCCCATCGCGATACCCATGCCGATGGAAAGCAGCGCAATGCCGGTAAGACTATCCATACCGTGAACCTGCTGGGTTTTGGGATGCGCCGCCTCCCCATGCGCACCAGCACTGGCCACTTGTCCCGAAACACGTCCCAGCCCTGCTTCCCAAAGCGTGAGCCCGCGCGTCATGCTGAGCACCAGCACCAGGAAAAGCGCAAGCAAAGCCAGCACAGCCAGGGGCGCTACCAGTGGCAGATCGCGCTCGACACGGAAGCGGTCGTGTCCATGACCATGACTGCCATGGGTTGTGGCGTGAGCATGTCCATGGCCATCGCTGTGCGATTCACTCCCGGCGCCATGTTGGTGACCGTCACGAGCAAAGCGGCCGCGACCGGATACTTTAACGTTAGAGCTGCGGCCCACAGTGCCTTTTTGCCGTTCCTTCTGGGCTGTACTGCCGCTTTCTTCGGAGGATGCGGCTTCCTTCCCCTTTCCTGCCGCCCTGAGCCATGGCAGTGCAAAGATGGAGAAGAGATTGAGCCGGAAGGCAAGGCGCGTGGCGTACAGGGCCGTCAGGGTACTGCCCAGCAGCAGGGCGCCTGTCAGCATGGAGGAAAATGTACCGCCGTGTGCGCTTACATCATGCAGCACCATCTCTTTGCTGGTCACCTGTGCCAGGATAAAAGTGACCGGGACATCCGCCAGACACAGCAGCCCGATCAGGAAGCCCGCCTTGCCGAAGAGAGTCAGCGCGGCCTCCGGCTCGCCGGCTTTTCCACTGCGCCCGCCCATCTGCCTGATTTCCTGCGTGCCGAGCTGGTGAATCAACACCCCGGCGCTGAGGAAGAGGAGCGCCTTAAAGAAAGCGTGGGTGGTCAGGTGCATCATACCGGACGCAGTGGTGCCCCATGCTACCGCCACCATCATCAGTCCCAGCTGGCTTATGGTGGAAAACGCGAGCACGCGCTTCAGATCCGTCTGGCCGAGCGCCAGCAGGCTGCCCAGCAGCATGGTGACCGCGCCTGCACCGGCAGCGATTGCACGCGCCATTTCATCCAGCGCCAGCATGGGGGCTAGCCGCGCCATCAGATAGATGCCAGCCGCCACCATGGTCGCCGCGTGAATGAGTGCTGATACTGGCGTCGGGCCCTCCATAGCGTCCGGAAGCCACACGTGCAGCGGCACCTGCCCGGATTTACCGGCGGCGCCCGCAAAGATCAGCAGCATGGCCGCGCCCACCACGCTTACACCCCAGTCTCCCGGAACCACGCCGGGCGAAGTTTTCAGAAAAGCCAGCATCTGCTCATCCACCAGGCCGCTGCCGCCGTATTGATGAAACGTGACGGTGCCCGTGATGGCAAACAGCAGCAGCATGCCGAAGAGCAGCGCCACATCGCCGATACGCGTGGTAAGAAACGCCTTGCGCGCCGCGGCCGCCGCCGCCGGTTTTTCATGCCAGAAGCCTACAAGCAGATAGGACGCCAGCCCCACCAGTTCCCAGAACATGAAGAGCTGCAGCAGGCTGTTGGATAAAACCAGGCCCAGCATCGCGCCTTCAAAGAGTCCCAGGAAAGCGAAGAACACGCCATGACGCGGATCTTCGGCCATGTAGGTACGCGCATAGATCATCACCAGGAAACTCACCAGGGCCACCACAACGGCCATAGAGGCGCTCAGCACATCCAGCAGGAAGCCGAGCTCCAGACGAAGGGTTCCGGCCTGAATCCAGGGGATGGAAATAAACGCAGGCTGTTCCCCGGGTGCCGCCCAGGCCAGCATGAGAGCGGCAAGCGACGCCACCAGGGATGCGCCGGCCGCGCAGGTGACGATGGAGCTGGCCATGCGCCCGTTCTCGCGGCGCAACATTCCGGCTACCAGCGCCGCGAGGAGCGGTGCCAGGGGCATCAGCAATACGATAAGCAGGGAATTCATGCGCCGGAGGTGGGCTTCGATGCTTTGCTGTCCGAAGCCGGGAGATTCCTGGCTGCCGCGCCGTTCAGCGGCGATTCGTTACGGAACTTTTCCACATCCACCGTCTTGTAGTGGCGATACAGAGCGATAACCAGCGCGAGACCTACCGCCGCCTCAGCCGCCGCCACCGCAATGGCGAAGAGCGCGAACAGGAGTCCCTGGGAGTTATCGGTATAGGGGCGGTAACGCCAGAATGCCACGAAGTTGAGGCACGCCGCATTGATCATGATTTCGAGCGATGCCAGTGTCATGATCGCATTGCGCCGCGTCAGCACGCCCAGCAATCCCATAAAGAACAGGATAGAGGACAGGATGAGGATGTGTTGCAGTGGCATGTGCGGAGCGCAAATGATGCAGTCAGGTCAGCAGGTATGAATACCGCGCAAGCGCATTCCAGCATTTTCCTCACAAAAGGGAAAGCCCGAAGGCAGCGTGAGCAGCGTGACGCTGCACCCTTTGGCTGACGACTTTGTCGTCGCTGGGGATGTGGAGAGATCGTTGTCAGGAGGAAGACGTTGCGCCATGTTCCGGTTTTTGCGCTTTTGCTTCAGCTTCCACTTCCTCGGGGGTGCGCGGCGTGGAGATGACGACCGCACCGAGAAGGGCTGCCGTTAAAAGCACGGCCATCAGTTCCAGGGCGGGGGTGTAGGGCATCATGAGGGTGCGGCCCAGTTGCTGGGTGTTGGGGCTCAGCTCCTGCACTTTTACTGCGGGCTCCAGCGGCAAGCCAGCCATAACGGCGGCGGGAATGAGGATGCCGAAGAGGATACCGGCAGCGGCGGCAAGTCCCCAGCCCCATCCTCGGGAGTCCACGCGCTCCCGGCCGGCATCCCGGCCGCGCGCCTGCGGCGTCAGCATCAGGGCAAAGAGAATCAGAACCACCACGGGCCCCACATAAACCAGCACCTGTGCCGCCGCGATGAATTCGGCCATCAGCAGCACATACAGCCCTGCCACGCTGACGAAGAAAGCCATCAGGCTCAGGATCGAATAGACCACATTGGGCGATCGAATGGCACTATACGCCGCCGTAACAGAAGCAAATCCCAGGATGAAAAAGGCGATCTTCATAAGGCAACAATGTATAGCGTCTGCCGGAGATCATGCCCCATGCGTCGCCGGTATGCATCCTTTTTCTACGCTTCAGCCGCTTCCTTTCAGGGGGCTCTTTCGATGGTTTCCGCAACGGAAATTACGCCGTTTTGCCGCGCAATTGGCACCAAATGCAGACTTGCTTCCCCAGTTTCGTCCGACAAGCTTGAGAGATGACAGGGGAAATCCAACTTTCTAAAATTCGCGAAACCGTTCTCATGATGTCCAGCCTGGCTGAGCGCAACCTGCGCCTGGCCATGAAGTCGCTGGTGGAGCGCGACAGCTCGCTCATCGACACCGTCGAAACTGAAGATTGCCAGCTGGATGAGCTGGAAATCGCCGTGGACGAGATGGTCATCACTTACATCGCTCTCCATTCGCCCGTGGCCTTTGATTGCCGCCTCATGCTCGTCTCCTCCAAGATCTCCAGCAACCTGGAGCGCCTGGCGGATCAGGCCGTGTCGATCGCCCGCCGCGCCAAAGATCTGAATCAGGAACCGCAGCTGAAGCCGATGATCGATATCCCCCGCATGGCCGAGATTGCCATGGGCATGCTGCGCGACGGCATGACCTCCTTTGTCGATGGCAACGCCGACCTCGCCCAGGAAATCATTCGCCGCGACAAATCGGTGGATGAAATCAACAAGCAGCTCTCCCGCGAACTGACCACCTACATGCTGGAGAACCCCGCCACCATCACCCGCGCCATGAACCTGACGCTCGTGGCCCGCAGCCTGGAACGCATCGCCGATCACGCGAAGAACATCGCGGAAGAAATTTACTATCTGTACCAGGCCGTTGATATCCGGCATGAGAAGAAGGCGTAGTTTCGGGGTCAGATACTTCGCCTCATCTCCGCTTCCCGCTTCTATAGGAAGAAGAGGAAAGCGGAAAGCACAGGAAACGGAGTAATTGGCCAGGTTTCAGAGAGGAACGAAACCTGGTAGTGCAACCCGCTGCCGCGTGTCAATACGACTATCTTTTTTAACGCAACGGTCGCTACGGCGCGACGGCCGCAACGTGGGGAAAACGGATAAATCCATGCAGGACATAGCGCACCCACTGCCCTCCTGGCCTCTGGCTTATCCGCTCCTTCCGAAACCTGGTGTCTTGGTGGTTCAATTACGCCCCCGCCCCTTTCTCTGGCTCCCCATCCCTTGACGCGGTCGTCGCTGGCTGGCCGAAAAGCGTGGCGGCTTCTTCCTCCTGCATTTGCATGCGTGCCACTTCCACCTGCACCCAGTAATATTTGTTCAGCATATCCAGCAGGATGGTCAGCAGCATGACGAACGCCGCAATGCCCGCGGCAGCGATCAGCGTAGAGCCTGCTCCCGTTACGTACATCCATGCGGAACTGCCTGAGTTATGGCCGAAGGGTGCTTCGCGCAGCGCCTCGACCGTGCTGAAGCTTTCGCGCCAGTCCAGCACCTGAAGAATGTAGGCGGCCTTGTGCGGGGCAATCGACGCTGCCTGAACGATCGCCGCGCTGATCAGCGCCGCCAGCGTCAGAGAGCCGCGCACCAGCATCTTTTGAGCAGGCTCCTTCCATTCCGTCACCACGGCCGATACCCATTGCTTCCGTCTCCACAGCAGGCAGCCGGTTTCGACCAGCAGCAGGGCCGTCATAACAGAGGCGGGCACCGATTTACGAGTATAGAATCCCAGCAGGACATAGAGCGCCATCCCCGCCAGCGTCATTACGACAAGTATGTATGTAATGAACTGAATATGGATCTCTTCCGCCTTGAAAGTACGGGCAATCAGAAGAGCTGCACCCAGTATAATACAGAGCAGCGGCACAACATCCATCAGGGTAATCAGCGTCTTGAAGTAAGATGAAACTTCATAGTCCCCACCAACCGCATTCACATTGCGCGCCATCGCCTGAATGCTGTTGCGCACTTCGCCGAAAACAAAGGAACTGACAAAGAATGAGATAACACCGGCGCCCGCCATCAGAATGGCATTCAGATCTGATAGATTAGGGAAAGCGCCGCGTCCCAATAAGAGTGTCGAATCTTTACGCACGAAGATGATGCCTGCAATAGCGGCTGCCACGGCAAGACCTATGTACACATGGCATATGGAGACAAGAATGTACGTGATATAGTCGGCAGGCACCCACTCATTTACTTTTTCATTAAAGCCACGATAGATGGACATCTTGCTCTGACCAGGCGCAGCTGCGGGTTTTTCGCGGGATATATTGGCGACACGTGCGAAGTCGGAACGCGCAAATGTGGACTGCACCGTTCCAGCACTTGGCATCAGGATAAGAACAAAGGACAGAGATCCGAACAAACAGACCAGCCGCATATCCTCAATCACCTCACGATTTTTCTGACACCACCACAGTAAGAGTGACAGAATGACAATGGAAAAGATAACACAAAGCAGTTCATGCTCAATGCTTGAGCAGTGATTAAACACGCTGCCCAAAACAAAAGCATGCTGCACGGCCACGAGTATAACAATACCCCACATCAGCCAGTACAGACTCTTGGTCGGCTTCTCCGTAAAGAAGCTTCCGAACATCACAATAAATACGGGCAGACTAAAGCAAAAAACGATATCGGCATAAGCCGCGCCCCACATAAGCAGGGAGCAAATCGGCAACAACATCAGCACAACCAAAAGACCAAGCCGCGTCTTTATACCAAAGCACTTTGCAGCCGCGTCGATCCCCGCACGCACTCGTGGCGTAATAGTCTTCGGATCGCTGATCGTCATATTGCGGTGCACTGAATCGGCACTCTCCATTAATCCTAGTCCGGTCTTATTGACAAGCCCTATCTTGCCCGTCAAAAAAAATTCGGCTATGAGTGTGCAAACTCCATGTCTTACCTCGGTTACAAAATTGGCAAAGTCTGCTGCCGCGCAATGGCGAATCTCGTTTCAAGCGTGCATCTTGTTGGCAGAGAGCATGTTCCCGCAGATGGCCCTTTTCTGCTGGTTGCCAACCACATCAGCCACTTCGATCCCATGCTCATCGGCATGGCACTGAAGCGCGATATCGATTACATGGGCACGAAGGAACTTCTGGAGATGCCTGTAGTGGGCTCGCTCCTGCGTTCATGGAATTCCTTCCCGGTCGATCGTCAGAAAGTAGACCGCGCCGCGATTAAAGGCACCATCCAACGTTTTGAGCAGGGCCGTGTGGTCGGTATCTTTCCCGAACGCGGCCTGCGCTATGGCACTGTCTCCATTCTGGGCGGCGCTGAGCTTCCGCTGGGCACCGCCGCCATGTGGCAGCTCACCAAAGTGCCGGTTCTGCCCGTCGCCATCATCGGCTCCGACCAGCTTTATCAATGGCGCAGTCTCTATCGCCGTCCCCGTGTTTTTGTGCATTATGGTCCACCGCTCCACTTTATCGATAAAGAACCACGTGAAGCAGCTCGAGATCGCATCGCCAACGCCATTCTGGAGCTTCACCGTAATATCCTGAAGCAGCACAACGTCCGCGACAACGAAACGCCGCGCTGCGCCCAGGATCGCTGGGCACAGAAGTAAGGCCATTTTGCCGAGTTAAACCAATCGCAGGACCTAACGAAGGATTCCACGTTGAATCACGGATGCGCCGCCCAGAATCCTGCTGCCACATCTCGCGGGTTCTTGCGATCCAGCTCTACGTTCTTGTTCAGCTCGCGCATCGTGGGGGCGTCGATTGTGCCGGCCATGCCCAAAAGCAGTGACTCCAGCTCGGGAACGC
>JBGGNE010000375.1:0-7531 GCA_041287705.1 Methylacidiphilales bacterium
ATGAAAGGCACCAGAGACGGATCCTTCAAGCCAGCCACCGTCTACATGTTTCCCCCAGACCGTATCACATCCTGGAACATGCTTCTGACCGCGGACTGTGACGGTGACGGCAATCTGGATATGCTGCCAGTGCCTTCGCTCCGCGTGAAACTGAACGCCGTGAATCTGTTGCGCGGCAAACCAGATGGCACCTTCAACGAAAGTCAGTTCATCAAGCTGCAGGAAAACGCAACGGTCACTGCCTCCGATATCTCCAGCACCCCCGAATCCATGCCCCTTCTCCGCTGCCTGGCCGCCGATTTCAATGGCGACGGTAAAGCGGATCTGGCATGGCTGGAGGGAAGAGAGTTGCGAGTGGCGATGAACGTCACTGGCTTCTCAGCGTTCCTGCAGATTTCGCCAGGCGGCTACGCTCTTATTGCGCTGACGCTGGCGGTGCTTGTAGCCAGCATACTGTTCGCCCTGCATAAGCTCAGAGCGCCGGTGTGGTATGCGTAGTTAGTGAGCGGATCTTTTGCGTGAGCAGTTCAATATTACCGGCTTCAGAAGGTTCGGTCCGGCGAACAGTATTATTTCCGATTATCCGGGACAATCAGCGTCAGGCCTGGAGTAAGGTTATCGGGATCGGCGATGCGGTTGATCTTCAGAATGTCATCGACAGAGCATTTGCAGACTTCGGCGATGCGGGCGATTGTGTCACCTTCGGCGACCAGGAAGGAGCGGCGCTTGGGCTCGGAAGTCTGCTGGGGCTGCCGTGTTGTACTGCCGGAACGTGATTCAGACGCGGGCGCGGGGCTGATCGGCGCGCTGTTGGCCGGGGTGGAGAATTCGGGGCTCTGCGGCATGGGGTAATACGCGGGGTCCGGTGCTGATTCGGGAGTGCCACCGCCGCCGCCACGTGCAGGGCGGGGAATTTCATCATCGGCACCGGCGTGGTTGCCGGAGGGAGGCGCTACAGGCACGGGTTCAGCGCGGGGCACGGGAGTCGCCACGGGTGCAGCAGGCGTGGGAGTTGTGGTGCGGCCACGTCCCCAGAAGTCGGTCTTGGAGGAAGTGCGCGGCGCGGCAGCAGTGGCCGGAGTGGAGAAGCCGTAATCGAAAAGAATACGGGCATCCACCCATTTGTTGGCGCTTTGCAGAATGATGAGCTGCAGTTCGCGACCATCACGGATGGCTGAAGCGGCGTAAGTGTGCTGAGAAGCGCGGGTCCAGCCGGTCTTGGCGGCATCCATGCCGGGATAGACGCCCAGCAGACGGTTATGATTCTTGATCGTCTCCGTCTTGGCGCGGGTCTTCAGGACAAAGGAGCGCGTGGCGGCAATCGTGCGAAGCTCTGGATTCGATACCACTTTCTGGAAGATGCGCAGCAGATCTTCCGCGGTCGTGTACTGATTGGGCATCGGAAGGCCATTCGGGCTGGCGAAATGCGTGTTGCGGCAACCCAGTTCCTTGGCGCGGGCGTTCATCATGTCGATGAAGTTGGGGAGCGTGCCCCCGGTAGCGCGGCCCAGAGCCATCGCGGTGTCGTTATCGCTGCCCAGCAGCAGGGAGTACAACAGATCGTGGATCGGAACTGTTTCGCCTGTGATGAGAGGCACCGAACTGGGCTCCACCCTGGTATCTTCCACCTGCACCGTTACAGAGCCGGCCGTACCGAAGCGCTCGTAAGTCAGCAGCGCTGTCATCAGCTTGGTGGTGCTGGCGGGTGGGAAAGGCTCGCTGATGTTGCGCTGCCACAGGATCTTGCGAGAGGTGGCGTCGTAAAGCAGGGCTGCCTTGGCCTGAATGGCGTCATCCATGGAGAGGCTCGACTGTACGGTGCCGGCGCCCGTTGCGCCCACGGAATCCGTGGGCTCCTTTTTGGCACGGACTTTGGCTTTGGTTTTGGACTTGGTGGCGGCCTGTGCCGAGGACACCGCGGGTGCAAACATCGCGGTGAAGGCAAACACGGCGATGAGGCATAGCCGCCATACGTTACTTGCGGGGTGGAGATTGCGGAGTGTCATCTTTCTTCCGTGCTTGGGCTAGGGCGGCCTCGGCGGCATCCAGTTTGGGTTGCGCATCCTTGTTATCAGGATTCGCGGTGATTAGTTTTTTCCAGGAGGAAATAGCATCTTGGGTCCGACCGAGCTTCAGGTAGCACTCGGCCAGATGATCCAGTACTACAGGATCATTTTGCGTGAGGCTAACGGCCTTTTCCAAATGTTGCAAGGCTTCCGGATACTTACCCCGTTTAAAATATATCCAGCCCAGAGTGTCAAGGTATGCCCCCACATCCGGCTTTTCACGCAGCGATTTCAGGCTCAGCTCCTGCGCTTCTTCGAGATTTATGCCCGCTTCCGCCCAGCAATAGGCCAGCGAATTCTGAATCTCCACGTTGTCCGGGAACTTCAGGATGGCCTGCTTCAGCGTCGCTTCAGACTTTTCCCGCTCACCGGCGAGCTCCTGGCAAAAGGCAAACTCCAGATAAAAATTGGCGCCCAGCAGATCCGGGTCATTAAGTTCGGCCAGCGTGCGGGCCTGTTGCAGACTGTTCAGCGCTTCGTCGTACTTCTTCTGCTGGCGAAGGACGAGGGCCTGGGCAAAGAAAATACGGGCCACATTCGGGAACCGGCGGCGCGCCATGCCGATCGTTTCCGCAGCCTTATCTACCTTCTTCTGGACCAGCTGCGACATCGTCAGCATCAGGTACGGATTGGCGTAGGGCGGCAGCAGGTTTACAGCGAGCTGATAGTTGGCTTCCGCCTTCTCCGGCAGCTTCAGATTGTCATAGCAGCGGCCGAGATCGAAATAATAGTCCCACTGAGTCGGGTCAGACTTTGCCAACTCTTCCAGCACTGCTGCTGCTTTTTCCCATGCCTGGGAAGCGATGTAGCGTTCCGTGAGAGCGCGGCGCAGGTCGGGCATGTCGGGCTTCAGCTTGTACGCATCTTCGTACATCTTCAGTCCCTCGGCATTACGGCCCGCTTTCTCTTCCAGCGCACCCAGCTTCACCATTACCGTGGCGTTGGAGGGATCCAGCTTCTGCGCTTCCTTCAGATGAGCGGCAGCGGCGTCGTTCTTGTCCAGAATCAGCTCATAGTCGGCCATGGAAGACAGCAGATCCGCATTGGCGGGACCAACGGCCAGGGCTTTCTCAAAAATAGGCAGAACACGACCGGCAATCTCTTTCATGTCGCGCGTACCCTGAGCCAGGGATTCAGCGTAAATGTTGGCGATTTTCACCCAGAACGCGGCACTGTTACTGTTCGCCTTTGCGGCCTCCTCAATAACGGCCAGGGCATCGCCAGGCTTACCTTCATCCCCATACATCTGAAACAGTACGGAGTAGGCAAGAACTTCATCCGGCGCTTTCTCAATAGCCTCACGGGCGTAGCGCAGAGCATCGGTCTTGTTCTTCTGAAAACGGGCGACTTCGGCGGCGAGACCACGCAGGGTGCCGCTGTCGGGACTGGCTTCAATACCTTTCTTCAGCAGCGCCATGGCTTTATCTGCCTGGTTGCGCGTCAGAAGCGGCTTATAGACACGGACATACACCTCAGTGATGGAAGGGTCCAGCTTCAGGACTTCTTCATACAGAGGCATAGCGGCCGAGAAACCTTCCTCGTCATGGACGCGGATAGCTTCGGCATAAAGGGCGGATGCCTTGGCTTTGCGCTCGTTCTCCGGGCGCAGCTTGGCGGGGACAACCTTATCGGGACGCGGATCTTCCGCCGTGGCAGGGGAATTATCTGGCCCGGGATCAGGATCGGCTTCGCCGCGCGGGGCACCATTTGCGGGTGCGTCCGCGGCCGGCGACTGCTGGGATTGCGGCTTGCGCCGGGCGGCGTGGCATGGAGATACCACGCACGTTACAGCGAGCGCGAAGAGGACAAACGCCGCCGCGCAGCGTGACGCGGCACCCCCTGACAGACAGCCAACAACGGGGCGTCGTAACGTCAGGGAATGCGATTCCAGCGTCATGCTGGCAGGGCGAGGAATGATGGAGTACGAAGACATCTGGGGCACGCGCGTAGCGTAGCGCCTCAGGCCTTGTAACGCAAACGCTTCTTGTGGCGGTTAGCGCGCATGCGCTTACGGCGTTTGTGATTATTGATCTTGGACTTACGGCGCTTTTTGAGGGAACCCATAGGACTGGTCTTGTTGCAGGGGGTGGTTAGGTTGAAAGAAAGGGAGGGAAGAAAATCGGGAGGAGAAAGGGAACCGGCATCAGTAAAACCTCGGACCTGTAACAGAGTGCTGTCAGGAATACGGATTGAGCGACATGGGCTCGCGAATACAGGCTCTTTCTCTCTATATATTAATACACTACTTTGTTCAGCGGATACTCAATGATGCCTTCGGCACCCATATCCTTCAGCTGTGGAATGATTTCACGCACAACTGTCTCATCAATAATGGTTTCGATAGCCACCCACTGGTCCTGCGCCAGGGGGGAGATAGTGGGGTTGCGCAGAGCAGGCAGGCACTTCAGCAGTTCCGGCAGAGAATCCTTCCGAACATTCATCTTAAGTCCCACCTTGGTGCGGGCATTCAGCGCGCCAGCCAGCAGAAGGGCCAGGGCTTCCAGCTTCTTGCGCGCAGCGGGATCTTCCCACACCGTCAGATTACAGATGAGCTGCGGATAACTCTCCAGCAGCGTGTCCACAATACGCAGCTTATTGGCGCGCAGAGAACTGCCCGTCTCGGTAAGCTCCACGATCGCATCCACAAGCTCAGGCACCTTCACTTCGGTGGCGCCCCAGGAAAATTCAATAATAGCCGTCACGCCATGAGAAGCCAGATAGCGCTCCGTCAGGCCGATGACTTCCGTCGCAATACGTTTCCCCTGCAGATCCTTCGGGCTGCGTATATCAGAATCCTCCGGCACAGCCAGCACCCAGCGGGCGGGCAGGCTGGTGGCGCGGCTGTACTGCAGGCTGGAGATAACATGCACCGGCAGATTATTCTCGGCAATCCAGTCCTTGCCAGTAATACCGAAATCAAGAAAACCCTGGGCGATGTAACGACTCATCTCCTGCGGCCGGACGAGGCGCGCATCAAAGTCGGCATCGTTAATAAAAGGCTTATAACCGCGGCTGGAGACGTTGACGACATAGCCCGCCTTACCCAGCAAGTCGATAGTGGGTTGTTCCAGGCTGCCCTTAGGCAAGCCAAAGCGAAGTGGCCGGCTGAGATTCATGGGAAAGGGGAAAGTGGGCAATCATGGGGAAACGCAATGGGAGCGTCAAGTGGAAATGAGCATAAAAATGAAGCCTGAGCAAACCCGCCGGAAAATTGCATACCCCACTTGTGATAGCTCACAATCAGCGCGATGTTTAATCTGTCACAGAATCCATTCACCTCTCCATCCCCTCCCCTTCTGTTGTGAGGACCTGCTTTATTGTGATGAGCCTGACAACACCGAGGAAGTACGATGCATGGAAAGGAAACAGAAGAATAACAGAGCTACGAAAACACGAAGCGCACCGCTCGTTCCCGTGATTTCAACCTATTGATACAGAGAAAGATACATAACTATTGAAACAAACGGATAACTTTTCAAGCATTTTTCTATAAAAAGTTCATGTTAGGTATTTACACTCAGCACTCTACCTCATATTCTCACGGTATGCGCGATAAATTAAAACTCATCACAGGACTTGCGGTCGCCGCCGCGTGCCTGTTCTTCACAATGGCTCCCCGGCCCGCCATGGCGGCCGAGGGAGAGAGCTCCGGTCATACCAACAACCACTCCCCGCCAATCAGCATATTGGATGAAGTGCTCGAAAAGCATATCATCAATGTGGTGAACGACTACCGCAAGGAAAACGGCGTTCCTCCGCTGGTAGAAGACGAGGGGCTGACAAAAATTGCCCGTAAAACCAGCAAGCTTCACGCTTTTGGTTCCTACGGCAACATCTACCAGGCGCACACCCTCTGGGCAGCTCGCTTTGTGGAAATCACCAAAGAAAACCCCTACATTTACGAAGCAGCCGAGAACTTCGCCCACCTGTGGCCCGATGTTGACCTGGCTGGCCAGACCGTACAGTTGTGGGCCCGCAAACAGCGCCAGAACCGCAACATGCTGTACAAGTGGAACCTGACCGGCTGCGGCGTCACCATGGATACCGAAGGCGATGTCTACATCCTGCAGATCTATGCCCGCGGTAAGCAGTATGATCCCAAGGACATGAAGGACATCGACCCCAAGCGCATGGCCGCCTACTAAAAAGCGCCACGCCTCCCGTCGAATCGTATGGCCTCGCACCCGCGAGACCTGTGCATCAAAACGAAACGTCACCCGGGACGGACGCGCAATTTCCCCCCGGGCATCGTCGCTCATTCCCGCCACCCGTATGCGCCTCTCCAGGCCGTCTGGTGGCCGTGGAGTTTACAGCCTTCCCCCCTAAGAGGCCGGTCTCAGCCCTTGAATAGAAGAAAGATTTGGATTTTTCCCGTTAAATTCAAATCCGTGCTTGCCATCCCGCACCGTTTTCAAGTAGAGTTCACAGTTCCTGGGATATCGTCCAACGTTTCTCAGTATCAGTCGGTCGTCCCCTGTAAATTCGGAGCGTAGCTCAGCTTGGTAGAGCACTTGGTTTGGGACCAAGATGCCGCAGGTTCAAATCCTGTCGCTCCGACCCTTTTCCTCTGTCCGGTCCCGTCATGTCCAGAACGGACAGATCTGGACTAAGCGTCTCAGCCTCCATCACTTGCGTTCCGGGTCCAGTTGGACTTCTGTTGACAGTGGTTGCCCCATTTTGACCAGTGCGGAACAAAATCTGTGAGGCTATTTGTGAGGCTTTTGAGACTCCATTCTCAATAGGAGCAAATGACGGCAGCTTAGTTATGGCGTCGTAAACCGGCAGCATGACCGCATCCGTATATGTTTTCGTGGTCAAACGCATGTCGCTGTGCCGCATAATTTCCATGGCAATACAGGGTGCCGTTCCCGCCAAGGCCATGTTTGTTGCCAACGTATGCCGCAAAGAATGGAAGTCTACGCGCCTGCCCTTCGTGTCGATGAAAGCGACTCCAGCCTCTTGAAGATGCTTTTTAAAGGTCTTCATTGCAGGCAGCCTTCCCTTGAAGATTTTCCCCGCAGTCGGCTTTTTACATTCTTCATGAAGGCTCCTGAGCTCCGTCAGGACTGAGGTGAGCTATATTTCTGGACCAGCCGCTAACCGAAAAAGCCACCATGAGAGAGAAAACCAGAAAGCGCTATACCGCCGAATTTAAGTCGCAGGCCGTGGAGTTGGTGCGCGTGGGCCGGCCCGTCAAAGAGTTGGCGGAAGAACTCGGGATTGGGGCTGACCTGATTTACATCTGGGTGAGCCAGTCCAAACGACGTACGTCAGGGCCGCAAGGTGCGCAGGGCGGCGCGGACGAGCTGCGCACCTTGCGGCGCGAAAATGCCCGGCTGCAGATGGAGGTGGCCATTTTAAAAAAGGCCGCAGTTTTGCTCGGGACGGCATCACCGAGCCCACTGCCTGCCAGGTACGCACCATGATCCTGGAAACGCAGCGCGCCACCGGAGCCAGCGTGCGCC
>JBGGNE010000376.1:0-63946 GCA_041287705.1 Methylacidiphilales bacterium
GCCCGCTCAGGCTCAGACTCTGGCTGCCGGAATCAGCGCAGCAGGCAAAAACACTCGCGCAAGATTCAATCCGGCCCTCACGCGTGTTATTCTTCCCCTATTTCCCGCCATACAAATGGTTTCCTTTGAGGGGGACATTGAGCCGCCGGTACGCTCGGATATCCCTGCACGGCACTATCTTGCATATGGATCTTCCATCACGCACGGAGCCTACACGCCGCTGGGCACCGCAACCTACCCCGCCATTATTGCGCAGCAGCTCGGCACCGATGTCTCCAATCTTGGTTTAGGCGGCGGCGCACATCTGGAACCTGAGATGGCCGACTGGCTGGCGGAGCGACAAGACTGGGACTTCGCCTCTCTGGAACTTGGCATAAATCTCCTGGGCGGCATAGAAGTGGCGACATTCCGCTCCCGGGTACGTCGCTTTCTGACTCCTTTCGCGGATGATTCGCCATTGAGAAACGTCAGGCGGCGCCCCGTCATATGCCTGGACGTTCTGTGCAATGCCCGTGATGTCACTCCTGGCCATAAGGATCGCGACAAAGCAGAATCTTTCCGGAACGTTGTGAGCGAGGAAGTTGCGGCGCTGAACTGCCCATGGATATCCCATGCGCCTTTCAGGGACGCTGTCTCAATTTCTGCGCTTTCGGACGATCTCCTTCATCCCTCAAGCGCCGGTTTTGAAGAAATCGGTCGTCACCTTGCAAACGAGTTTCGTAATGTCCCCGGCATGGCTGAGTTGCTGGGAAACAGCTAAACCAACCTCGGCGCTAAGGATTTGGGATAAACACCAGCCAGATGTGGACAGAACCCTGCGCATTCTCCCACGTGCGCGTTGAAGAGTTCCACTGAGCCTGACGGGGCCATGCCACACTGATCAGAGCTGTGCCGGGCGAGCTTTTGTCCGCCGGCGGGGTTAGCTCGACGCGGCCGACGTACTGCTGCTCAGTGGGGCTCGACGTAGGAAAGCCACCCGCAGAGAGATTTGTCACTGGCACGGAAACCGCACCGCTGCCCAGCGTCCAGGTGATGCCGGAATACGCTCCAGCAGCGTGATAGCTGGAACCAGTATCGATCAGCCCGCTACGGATCGCATCCGAAATCTGCTCCAGGCAATTGACCGCGGCTGCTTCATCCCTGGACGCCTTCATGGCGTTCAGGCCAACCAGGAGCAAACCCATCAGAAGCAAGAGACAAAAGGTAACAATGCCCAGAGCAAGGGTGACCTCTACCAGGGAAAATCCCGATGACATACACCTTCCTGCGTTCAAGCGTTTTGCGCGAGAGAAGGAGAAAACTCTGGTAATCATACGCGGCAGGCAGGTGGGAAAAAGTGAAGCCAGACTGAAAAAAGCAGGCATTGACGACCAATAAAAGCCATCGCCGCTGCTCTTGGCTTCCCGACACAATATACATTGTTCCCCGGAAGCCGTCAGGTAAACAAAATATCAAGCAAGATAAATAACCCAAGAAATCCAGGACCGATAATGTGCACCTGCACATGCTTTGTCTATTCTTCCCCTGCACTGCCCTCAGCTTAACTCTTTACCCTCGAGGCAGCATATGGCTGACAACTTCGCGCATCTCACGGAACATCTCCCAGGCGCGGTCGGTGGGTATCCGCACCAGCGGATGACCGAGCAACGCCTGAAACGCCAGATCCATATCCCCGCGAATCGAAGCGTTCAGCACCATCTCCTGCTCCGCAAGCGACTGGCTGACCAGCGCGTTAGCCGCCGCAGGCAACGGATCTGCCACCAGCGGCGTTACGCGATTTGCCGCCATGTAGGCGTATGTCTCCACAATCGCGCCTGGTCGGGCACCCGCCATCTGGCCGGTATTGGGCAAATTGACGTTGGTGCGCATCTGCCGAAGCCCCATTAGCGCTTCAATCATGTCCACGCCCTCTTCGCCAGAAGGCTGGAGGCCGCGGGCCGTCACACTGCCCAGGCGGGCGGGCGGCTGCTGGCTGCGCTCCAGGCGATAAGAGTATGGCGTGGCCACAACACCCCAACGGTGCAATTCAGCTTCGCTTGTCAGGTACCAGGGTACAAATTCCACCAGGTGACGATCACCCGCCGCGCCCAGCGCACCGAAACGACGCAGAAGATCACACGCGACAAGATGACGGCTGGTAAACCAGGAACGATCCGCTTTGGCCTTTTGTGCAAAATCCGTTCCGCCTTCAAAAAAGCCAGGATCTCCGACGAGCTCACGCAGTCTGGGCAGCAGATCGTGTCCGCGCCAGGTGGCTTTCGTGGCCCAGGTGAAGTGGTTGACGCCAGTGATTTCCAGCTCGATCTCGGTACGGTCGGGAGCAGGTACGTCAAACCAGTTGTGCACGTGATCGGCCAGCATCTTCTGAGTCGCAAAAACCTCATGGCAGCAACCGAAAGCACGGATTCCCGGCGCATAGGCGTACAATGCGGCTGTGCAGATCGCCATCGGATTCGTGTAATTGATTACCCAGGCATTTGGGCAATGCTCCATAATGGCATGCGCAAAGCGGCGATAGATGGGAACAGTGCGCAAAGCGCGCAGGATACCGCCCGGTCCCGTTGTATCGCCCACCGTCTGCAGAATGCCGTATTTGGCGGGAATCTCCAGATCCGCATACCGCATTTCCGTTGGGCCGGGTTCTATGGAAATGATGACAAAGTCCGCACCGCGAAGTGCGCGGCCAATGTTGTCTTCCACCTGGACATTAAACTGCGTACGAGCCTCGGCATGCCCAAAAATCTCGCCGGCAAGCTGCACATTGCGTCGGGCTGCTTCCGTGTCGATATCGTGCAGCACCAGCGTGCCAGCGATCTTATTCGTCAGGGCCAGATCAGCCATCAGCTTTCCGGCCCATTCACGGCTTCCGCCGCCCAGATAGGCAATCTTGATCTCCGGCCGATGCCCGTTGCTGGAGACAGCCGTCTGAACGATACTGGACGTTCTGGACAAGTCATTAGCATGCAAAACTTTAGCGGCGGGCGGAGTTTCAGTGACGAGGTTCATGTTTGGCAGAATGAATGAAAGGGATGGTAGTAACTACGCAATGAATATTACAATGAGCACGTGCACAATGCAAGCGATAGAAACGCTTTTGCACTAAAAATTATAAATCCTCCGCGCGCCCCTTCCTGCCCAGCACCAGGTCAACGTAAAGCGTTGCTGTCCAGCCAAATTCGTGGATAACCTGACGGAAGCAATTGGCAGGATTACAAACTCCCTTACGAAGTAACTCGGGCGGATCGACTTCGTTTCTGTCATCATAGTACTCGAAGAAAGTGCCATACGTGCCGCAGTGCCTCTCGATTTCTGCAACTGTGCACGAGCGCAGGTGGTCCGCTTCAGCTCTCAATCCGTATCGCTCCAGCCCCTGTATCAGCAGCCAGTTGATGTTTACCCATACCGGCCCTCGCCACATGTCCTTGGAGTAATGCTCGGTGTCCTTCCGTGCGATGGACGCCACGGGAAATTCCGTCCCAAACATTTGTGGATCCGTCAGATGTGCCGCAAGACGTATGGCCTGCTCCTGCGAGGCCGCACCACAGATCAGAGGCATGAATCCGGCACTGGAAACCGCGGCGGTACGCGCATTTATGGAAGGATCAAAATCAAAATAGAACCCTGCTTTCTCACACCACAACCGCTCATTGATCAATGCACAGAGCCGCGTGTAATGTGCACACCAGTGCGCTGCTTTTTCCCGCATGCCCAAAGCTTCAGCAAAGCCGGCCATGACTTCGCATTCGCGAGCCAGAAACGCATTGAAATCCACCGCGTCCAGAGGACGGGCGGAATCGAAACGCGGCGAGTTGTCCATGCCGCTTTCCCCACTTCGGCAAACCGGATCATCCTCAATAAACCATTCCACCAGACCCGCGCCATCCTTGTCGCGGTTGGCCATGTCCCACTGCAGATAAGCTTCCAGGCGTGGCAGCAGATCCCGCACCCATTCAGGATCGGGCGCGAAAGCGTGCACACGACTCACCGCATCGGCCAGAACCGGCGCCTGGGTGAATTCTGATACAGCGCCCCTGGGCGACATACGGTGCGCAATGAATCCGTCTGCACATTGTGTATCAAAAACCGCGTTGATGAATTCCCGGGCAAGGACAGGATCGATATGCCGCCAGCCGATGGCATGGAAAGCGCTGTCCCACAACCACATATCTTTGTGCGGCCAGCGATCCGGCGTCGTCCAGCGATGCTTGATTACGCCCTCCGGAGAGTAAACCTGGCTCTTCATCATGTTGAAGGCCCGAGCCAGAGTCTGACGGCGCAGGGGGCTGAGATTCTTTGGTAACTCCTGCGAAGTCAGCCAGGCACTGCGCTGCCGAATCAGCGCATCGATGTCAGCGTCGATCAGCGATGCGTTGAAATGAGTGCGTGAACCGACAAGGACGCGCCCATTCTTTTCCGCAATACAAAGCGCTGATTTGGCCGTGCTGGTACGATCTGTAAACGCCGCCGTCACCTCGCCGATCGAGCAGGGTCCCTGAATAATGAGATGCCACCCATCAACCATCGCGCCACGCGTCACACTTCCGTTTTGTCCTGTGAAGCTGAAGTAGTCGCCGCCAAACTGTACAGAGCCGCCAGTTGCAGCTGGATCAGAAAAAACAATGGTGCACGTACCCGGATCTCGAATCTCGATGCCATCCGGTCCTGTCACGGTTCTGGCGACCAGACCTTCTGAGTAATCAGTTGCTCCATCCAGTCCGGAAAATGCCACAAGCTGGCCCCGGTTCCACATATCTCTTGTTAAATCTTCAGTTCTCATTTCTTGGCAGTCTCCAGCGTAATGTAGGGCCACAGGCGAGGGCGCTCTTCGCCGTACACCAGTATGGGGCGGTTTTTGTCCTCGGGATTTCGCAGGATGAATCCTCCTGAAAGCTTCAGGCCTGCGGTTGGGGTAGGCATACCCTTCAGAAACGCCACCGGTATCGCCATTTCAATATTCCAGCCGGTATCGGTTTGAACAGCGGACCACTTGATTCCAGACTTATCATCGGCAGCACCAATTTCCAACGGCTTAAAAAAGTCCGGGCATTCCACAGTAAGCGCCGGGGTTTCAGCGGTTGGCAGAGCGAATTTATAGCGAAAATCGTAGAGCAGCGTGCCGCCCATGTCGATCTGGCGATCGGGCTGAACACTAAGTCCGAATTCCGCAGAACGCTTATTCCCCTTCTCGATACCCTCGAACTGCATGGCCGCATAGACCTTCGAGTCATCCCAGGAAAGCATGGCCTTCCCTGTTCCCGGATTATCGCCAGCTTTAGCCGGTTTCATTTCGATCACATCCCGGCCAGCCCAGTCTTCCAAAGCACCATCGATCACCGGCGCAGCAGCCGTCTTAGCCACACCAGTTGACAGTAGGCGCGTGGACCAGAGGTCTGGGTTCAGATTGCCTGTGGGCGGAACAGCTTCTTTAGCAAGGTCGGCGCTGACACTCTTCAGGTAGACCACATCGCCGTTAAGGGTAAGCGGCAGCATCCCTTCGGAAGTGGTCATCTTCTTTTCGCCGCCAACGATGTCCACCAGCGTAACCTCTTTCACGCGGGTATTGATTTTAACGGGACGATCTTGCTCGAGAGCCCAGAGAGCCAGTGTGTACTCGCCATTGCGTTCAAAGAGCATTGCGCCAACGCCAGGTCCATACCAGAGATCTCCCACAAAGCGGCTGCAGTCGATCATTCTGGCACAGGTGGCATGCGCGATCACCACCGGTTTCGGCTGGTGGTTAAGTCGAAAGAATCCGAAGAAATGTTCGCGCTCGGTTACGTCCTGTTCGCGATCTCCCATCCAGTGTGGAATGAGTGATTTTGCGTCCTCAGCGTAAAGCATCAGCGATACACGCGAGGTGCGCTGAGCCTGGACTTTCTCCGAGACAGCCTGCTTGCGCTTATCCTGCGGTGCAGTGGACCAGCCGTATTCGGTGACCCAAAGCTCGAAATCACGCCCAGTACGCCGCTTCAGAATGTCGCGCATGTTGCGCACCAAACCGCGAATACGGTGCTCCGGCAGCGGCGTGAAACTGTATGGGTGATTGAACCAGAGTTCCATATTATCCATGCCGCCGGCCGCCAGAAACCGGTGCGTAAAATCGCCGCCCGTTCCTGGGTCCGCGCCAATCTTCGCATTCGGGCGTACTTCTTTAACAGCGGGAACCACGATCTTACACCATTCGGCGAACTCCTCCGCCGACATATAACTCCATACCTCGTTGCCTACTTCGAAAATGTTCTGCTCGACAGGAATCTTCGATATCTGGTCCTTTAGCCACGCTGTGTAGGGGTCCTTAAGAGGTACGGTATTGCGCTGCCAGTTCTTCTTCCTGGCTACCCAGGCTTCAATCGGGCCGTAACGCGTTGCGTCATAACAGCTTTCTGGGAAACCTTCCACCTTCAACACCGCGTTCATCTGATGTTTGTTGAGCAGATCGTCCGTGCTCATGACGCCGGGCTGATCGCTCGGGCCCTGATTGAACTGCTGGCGCGTCCACTGGAGGCCAAGCTTTTCGCACGCCGTCGCCACTTCGGCGAGATTCCAGATCTCACCCTTGCGCCACCACACGCCAGGCGAGCCGATCATGAACATTTTCAGACCAAACCGCGATCCCTGCTTCCGTGCTTCTTCCGCCGTCCGGCTGACAAAGGGAGTGACGCCAAAGCTCATCACGGGCGCAGCGCCAGTTGCGTTGCCGATTGTTACCTGCACATTCAGCTCATAATAGCTCGGCGAAAGCACTCCCAGATCCAATGGCAGGGACACAGGTTGTCCCTTCACGATCGTGACGGGCAATTTCAGCTTTCTTGTCTCTCCAAAATAGTCGGTCACCGTCACCACAGCTTCGCCGGTACCTGGAGGAAACGATTGCAGCTTTGCCTCAAACCTGACTGGCGTACCAGGTGCAAACAGATTGCACTCCGGCTGACGCGGAATCTCAATTCTGGGTGCTCCCATAAGCGCCATGGGACACAGGGCAACGCTAATCGCAAACGCGATTGCGGCCAGATAGAACGTGCGTAGTTTTCGCATAAGTGGTGTTGGTCAGGGCTAAGTAAACAGCCGAGGTCAGACTGGCCGCGCGCTTAATATTTTTTGTCCACCGTAGTGGCGGGAAAGTCATCTGTGCGGAAGGGAGACGCAGGAAAGCCGGCGGCGTTATAAAGATTACAGGTGGGATTCTTGGCCCAGGCATATCGCACAAACTTCGGTTGCGGCACTGAGGGAGCTTCGACAATAACGGTATCTCCCTCGATTGTCGCGTTGGCCCATACCCAGCGGCGATCAGTTCCGCAGATGGCAAACCCCTCCAACGGACTGCCCGGACTGTTGCGAACGAGCTTCTCTGTCCGCGCCTCCTTACTGGAAATCACGTGCGTTTCGGGAAGCTCCCGAGCCAGCAGTCCTCCATCCGCATGGTTAAACTGCAGGCGGATCCGGGAGCCGTCCACCATAGCGGTTTTCAGCACGGGCCCTGAAAAAGATACTGCTTTGCCATAGGTCCTGGCGAGAGCAATGGCCGCCAGTCGCTCACCGGCATCTTTCTTGTTTTGCGGATGGATATCGGCGGCTTCACCTACATCGATCAAAACGGCCATGCCTGTGTTGGAAAGGGTCAGTGCGCTGCTTTGCGCGTCGCGCAATTCGGCCCAGTCGTTATCGCCCGGAGACGAACTCTTGGCGTGGTAGTTGGCAAGCTGACAGAAGTAGAACGGAAAATCGCCCTGTCCCCAGTGTGAGCGCCAGTCTTTAATCATCAGCGGGAACGCCTTGCGATACTGCCAGGCTCGCTCCGCATTGTTTTCGCCCTGATACCAGATTGCGCCTGTAATTCCGTACGGTATCAGCGGATCAATCATACCGTTGTAAAGAAACGATCCCGTCTTCTTTGCGTCAGGCGACATCTCCAGCGGAGCCGGAACTGCGTTGCGTGCCTCATCGCTTAGCGGAGGCATAGCCAGTTCCACTTTTGCCACCCATTCCCCCGCGAAGGAAATTTTGCCGGTCATTTGAGGTACGACAAGCGGACTGTAGAGCCGCACGGCCAGCTTGTGCTTTCCGGGCGTTATCAGGCGCGCAGGCAGCGCGTATTCACGGCTCTCACCTTCACCGCGGTAATTCTCCAGCGTACGCTGAAATACGCGCTTTCCATCCCAGTAAACCGTCTCAAAGCCTACAGGATTTCCCAGGACAAGCTTTAAATCCTTTCCTGCCTGATTCGCCGGAATATCAAACGATCGATAAAACCACACCGCGCCAGGTTGAGTGATGCCTGCATCTTTACTGGCCCCCGGAACCATTGCCTTCTTCCAGCCCGTCTTGTCGGTCATCGAGGCAAAGCTCTCGGCAACAGCATTGTCCAGCTTGTCTTCGAGCTGATATTTCGTCTCCCAGGCTTTGTAGGCTTCCGTATACGCCTTTTTCTTATCCGGGTACTCGCTCAAAATCTTGATGTCACGATCCGTCGCCTGTTTCAGATCAGGATCCGTCGAAAGCGCCTGGTAGCTGGTCCAGGCCTCGCAGGGCGTTGCCCCAACGGAGCTGGTGATCAAACCAACCGGGGTGATTGTTCCGTCACCCGCCGCCGCCGTGAGATCGCTCTGCAATTTGCGTCCAAAAGAATAAGCCACCGCACTAAACCTGCCCGCAGTTGCTGGTGACGCTGGTGTCCAAGCACCCTCAAGGTTATCCGCGCGTTCGGGAACCTGCTTACGTCCTACCTTAAACTCGCGCAACCGCCCTTGCGTGGCAGTGCTGCCCGCAACCTCTTTCTCCGCATCAATCGTCCGGGCAAGAACGAACTCCATGTTGGATTGTCCCGAACACAGCCAGACTTCCCCCACCAGCACGTCCTTCACTTCCACCTTGTTCCTGCCTTCCACGACGAGAACGGACGCCTCGGGCTCCTTGCTGGTATTTGGCTTCGAGAGATCCAGGTTAACATGCCACTTTCCATCCTGCCCGGCGACCGTCTCCGCAGTCGTACTTCCCAGCGACACCCTCACCTTTTCTCCCGGCTCAGCCTTCCCCCAGACTGGCGTCGAAGCCGATTTCTGCAGAACCGCGTGATCCGAGAAAATACGGGGCAGAACAACATCTGCACGCAGGGTGCAGGAGGCCAGCATAAGCAGGAATGCCAGGCGGCATGGAAACATATGGGAGGCGGATTTCATGGCGGCGAATTAAGAATTACCGTTCAAACTATTGTGCACGTGAACAACGCAAATGACAAGCGCCTTCCCATATGCCTGCGGTCCAGCGCACGGAAGCCAGATAGAGATCTCGGGCTTCCGTTACATCCTGAAGTTAGAACTACGGCTCCAGCTTCAACAGTCCCCACGTCGAGGGCTCGATAACCGAGAAATTCTCGGGCGAATCAACAGCCTTCAGCTTGAAGCGCTCGTGCGAAGTGTCCGCGTCATTCAGCAGGATATCCACAGCAAGAGAGCGTCCGTCACTCGGCTTGAAGCCGTTGAGCGAAGTCCAGGGAATGGCCACCTCCATCGCCCAGCCCTTCTCTTCTTTGTGCATGGGACCGGCCCATACTTTCGCACCCTTGACATCCTCGACAACGCCTGCTTCGCGATCCGTCACCTCGCCCACAATCGGCTTGCCCTCTCCAGAAGTCGGCGTGAGAAAGAACTGATGGTCATTGGGGCCATAGCCGCGACCGGAATCGCGGGGCTCGGTGCTTACGAAGAGCTCAACGGAATCCTGACGATAGAGCTTCGCACGGCTCTCCTTGTTCAGCATTTCATTGTCGCGAACATCCACGCCAATGTAGAGATTGTTCTCATCCCAGCCGATGTAACCCGTTCCGCTGCAATCCGCTCCTGCCACCTTGGGATTCAGCAGACCCAGTTCAGCGGCGCCTTTCCAGTCCGAAAACTTTCCATCCAGCACGGGCTCTGCCTGCAGTTTCTTAGAGATACGA
The DNA here is from genome assembly GCA_041287705.1 of Methylacidiphilales bacterium. Classification (GTDB taxonomy): domain Bacteria; phylum Verrucomicrobiota; class Verrucomicrobiia; order Methylacidiphilales; family UBA1321; genus LW23. The sequence continues at coordinate 9,938 of JBGGNE010000376.1, forward strand.
ACGGCGCGGGCCGGCTTGGCGGGCTTCGGCCAGCGGTCTTCGCGCAGGTCTTTGCTCGCAACCCTGGTCATACTGGGGGCCACGCCTACCAGGTAGATCGGCGATTCATCCAGTGTCAGCTTCACTTTGCCATTCTCTGCCTTCAGCTTATTCTCCCGACCCAGAATATCGGTTACCACGACTTCGGGCACACCCGGTTCCACTTCTATTTCGGCACGAGCCGTATTCTCCTCGCCCGCTTTGCCTTCGGTGCCCAGAGTCCACAGGGCAACAATCTGCGAGCCATTCTTCTCGAACACAGAGGCACCAACGCCGGGGCCATACCACAGGTCGCCGATATAACGGCTGCCATCAATCAGGCGGGCGCAATTAGCGTGAGCCAGCAGTACGGGCTTCGGCTGCTCATTCTTGCGCACGAAGCCAAACCAGTCCTCAATGTAGGTAGGAGTTTTTTCGGATTGCCCAGCCCAGTGAGGAATCAGCGCTTTTGCTCCTTCCGCGTACAGCGCAATTGACTGCCGTACCACGCGGCGGGCCTGCTCCATCTCAGAGCGCCGTGCAGGGCCCTCAGGCGTAGAGTGAGAGCCGTATTCGGTAATGTAAATATCCATGTCAGTGCCCGTCTGCTCCTTCAGCCACTTACGGTAACCACGAAACCATTCGCGGTTTTCCGAACCGGCATACGGATGCAGGGCCACCATCTTCATCCCCTTTAGTCCGCCCGCCTTGATCAGCTTGAGATCATATTCGTAAGGACTCGTGTTGCCGTAGAGATTGGGCCCGAGAATAGCGTTGGGGCGATCTTTCAGAATAACTTCTGCGATGTACTGACATACCTTTGCGAAGTCCTCCGGAGACATCTTGTCCCATGGCTCGTTCCAGATCTCAAAAACCTGCTGGTCGGCGGGGATCGCCGCAATTTGCTCGCGTAGCCAGGCCTGATAAGGCTCTTTCTTCGGAACTGTTTTCAGCACCCATGCACCCTTGCCATACTTCACTTCCCATTCTTCCAGGGGGCCGTAACGTTCCACGTCATACATTTCCCTGGGAAAACGCTCCACTTTGATGGCGGCGTTCATGGGATACTCGGACAGGATCTGTGCTGTCGTCATGCGTCCAGGCGTCGTCGCTTTGCCTCCTTCATTCTGTATAATGCGCGTCCACTGAAGGCCGAGCTTCGTCATGGCATCTTCCATTTCGCGCAAATTCTGAATGCCACCCCACCACTTCAGACCAAACGCATAGCCGCCATCACGCACTTCCTTGGCTGTGCGCGACACAAACTCCATAACGCCCAGCGTAGCTTTGGAGGATGCATCGATGGGCTCGCCGGCCGCATTCTTGCCCTTGTAGCTGACAATGAGCTCGTAATACCCGCGCCCGGGCTGCCCAAAGTCCAGTGAGACAGTACTGCCCTTGCCGGGAGCAGCCTCAACAGAAACAGTTTTCTTGGCGATCTCGCGACCGCTTTCATCTGTCAACACAGCATCAAGCTGCGAAGTCCCGGCGGGCAATCCGCCGATTCCTGCCTCAAATACCACCGGCTGAGTGGTGTTGAACAGATTGCACGGCGCATGCCGGCGGATGTTGATCTTTACCTGCTCCTTTGTCTTCTCCTTGGCAGCGGGCGAAGCGACAGGTTTCAGATCCTGCGCCACTGTCAGCGAAGGTGCAGTTGAGCTTAGCAAAAGGCAAAGCGACAGAGATCCCAGAGCTTGCCGGGTCAGGTTTAAGGATGTCTTCTTCATGACTGGATGGGGAAAGTTAATGCCAGAGTGATGTAACTAAGGTTTGGCCGGCGCTGCAGCACCGAGACTCGTAAAAACTGCTTCCATTTCTGCTACTTCCGCAGGCTGATTATCCAGGCGTGCATACGCGATCCTGGCTCCTGCACCGTTCGTAGTAAATTTTTCCGCGCCGGTATTAATCCATTCCGCACCAATGGCGATGGGATCATACCGAGGCTGCTCAAAGCTTCCGCAGACCTGATTAGCAGTACCCGTTATGCCAGGAGGAGAATCGGAAGGACCAACAGGAAGCATACGTCGCACGTACAGCACGGGATTGCTTCCGCCTTTCCAACTGGCCGCCACAAAATACCAGTCGCCGGCATCAAAGCTCATTTCGACCCTGGCCTCCGCCTGCTCCAGATTGCCCGAGCCCTTGCCGCCTACTTCCAGCACCAGCCCACCCGATCGAACCATCAGCGATACATAACCATCAATACGGTGGCCGGTGCTCATCAGACCGCAGCGGGCATCAGCGCTCCACTTCGACCTCGGACTAACCACCATATAAACAGTGCCACCGCTTTCCGGCTTGATTCCGGACCGTCCAAAGTACTTGCGGTATTGCGCATCCTTGCCATCCGCGGCGTTAGCTTTTGTCACCAGCCCATGATCGCTGCGTTCATTGCCCGAATGTGCTTCCAGAAAGCCAGTCTTTAGAAAGCTTTGCCATCCCTCACCCAGGCCGGTGCTTTCGGGGGATGCTGTGGAGCGCTTCATCAGTTCCGAGCTGGTGGATGCGCCCAGTGTTGCCTTGTCGAGCGTCACCAGATTGCCGCCACTGATTTCGGCGGACTGATCGAACTTCCATTCCGCCACTGTATCCGCAAAGAGCGAGGAGGTAAACGCAGCCACGACTATGTGCACGAGCACAATTAATTTAAAAAAAGAACCTGGCTTCATGGTTAAATAAAGTAAACCCGGCAACATCGAAAACAAAGATTATTGTGCACGTGAACATTAATAAATGCAAGTGCGATTTACTGAGACTTCTTGCTCTGAATCGTGATCTTTTCAGCCACATGAAGACGGGACCAGCGGCCATCGCTTACATTAAAATAAATCCTCTTTCCATCCGAACTGAATGAGGGGTGCGGATGAACGAGACGCCACGATGTCGCGCCTTTGGAATGGTCGAACCGATGGATGGTCGCGTACTCATCTGCGGTCAGAGATCCGATCACGATACCCCACTCGCCGGGATTTCCCCCAAACAGCTTTGTCAGAGCTCCATCTGTGACAAAGATCTGAGAGCCAGGGCTTACGCTTGGGTGATCACTGGGAGAACCCGTCGCAAAATGGCGGGTCTCGCCAGTATAGATATCAGACAGGATATTGTGCGCCTCAAAGATTCCGCGTGAATCGGGTGTCCACGAGGGATGCCCCCAATGGCGAAACAACCGGATAAAGCGCGCCGCTTTGAGATCGTAGACAAACTTACCTTCGCGCCTGCTTGCACCCGGGGAACGGAAGTCGTCACCGCCGCTGCCGCGTGAAACCTTGAACATCACCTTTTGACCATCCGGGCTCATCACTGGGAAGAACACCGAAACCTCGCCTTCTCCCACCATGGCTTCAATGTCAGCCTTGTAGGCCTTCACAATTTCATCGACAGTCAGCGCCGTTAGGATTTCACCCGTTTCGACATTAACCAGCTCCAGATCCCGATGCGTGCCCACTTTCCAGTGGCATCCGTAAATCGGCAGCCAGACCCCTGCTGCATTGCCAAAGCCGACCTGACGGTCCTCAGCCAGTATGCGTTCCTGACCTGTTGAAATATCAACAGCCGCCACGATCCAACGCCCATTGCGGCAATCATGAAACGCCACGATTTTTCCCCCAGCCATCCATTGCTGACAGGCGGCGCGATGTGCATCTTCCGTCGTTATGTCCTGCACCAGCAACGTTTCCTTACCGGTAGACCGCTCGCGAATCCAAATTTCGCCGTTCTCACCGTTTGAGGTGGAGGAAGTGTAGAAAACGACGTGCCGACCATCCGGACTTTCTGGACAGGTGACGTAGTAACTGTGAATGCTGTGCCGTTCGCGATCAGGCGAAACCACACTGACATGCGGGGACTGCCAGGAGACTACATGTGGGTCGGTGATGGATTCGCTGCTAAGTGGCCGGGGCGGAGCAAGTAACGTCGAAGTCGTCATGGTGAAAAAGAGCAAAATGAGCCGCAACTGAGGCACGCCGCAAGAACTGAACAATAAGCGGAAGCGTCATGAAAATGGCATCATGTTGCCAAAGTCATTTTCTGATTCGCATTTAGTGCACGTGCACAATCCTATTCTTTTCAATCTCGATGTCAACGCGGAATTCGCTATTTTGTCTTTCTAAGGAGTCGCCGCAATTTATTCCACGGCAGGTTTCAGGCCTGGGCAAACTCGCTGACGCATTCCAACTATTGCTTTACCAGAGGAGGACAGCAGATTCCAATATTCTCTGCTTTTGCTTCGATTTCCCATGTGTAAAGTGCTGGGCCGATTGGATATCGCTGACTTTTCATGAATACTTCGCTTTCTAAAAACGCCCACGCTATTTCCTGGAACAAAATTCGGCATGAACCCGATGCCGTCACGATCGAAACGGATCATGGCTTCACCTATACCAGTGCAAGCCGCGCGGCCAATGGAGACCACTACGGCGTGCAGGTATGGCTTGCGGAGACACACGCAAAGAGTCAGGTCGTCATTGCGTCGCCGGATGTAGCGGTGAAGAGTGTGCAGCTTCGTTGGAATTTTCGCGTTCCCTCGCGCTTTCATATCCTTAACGACGCATGGGAGCGTGGGTACGGCACTCTTCAGTGGGCCGTGATGGCTCCGGAGCGCGTTCTGCCATGGTACTTCATGGCCACTGATACCAGGGATACCGTCGGCATCGGTGTCCGCACGCAGCCGAACGCGCTTTGTTTCTGGCGAGTGGACACCCAGGGTGTCACTCTCTGTCTGGATGTTCGCAATGGAGGCGAAGGCGTATTCCTGGGAGATCGACTTTTGCGCGCCGCCGAAATAGTAGTGGATGAGGGTATAGAAGGTTCGACTCCATTCGAGGCCGCCTGCCGCTTCTGCCGGCTGCTGTGTCCTCAGCCGCGTCTTCCCAACCATATCGTCTATGGATCCAATAACTGGTACTATGCGTATGGAAATATTACGCCGGAATCCGTTCGCGAAGATGGCAAACTTATCGCTGACCTGACCCAGGGCCTCGCGAACCGTCCGTACATGGTGATTGATGACGGCTGGCAGCAGCACGCACGCCCCGGTCAACCTCCGCTTGGCGGGCCATGGACAGCCGGTAACAGCCGCTTTTACGACATGATGGGGCTGGCAAAGGACCTCAAGTCCATGGGTACTCGCCCCGGTCTGTGGAATCGCCCGATGGGTGCAAATCCGGATGATCCGGACAATCTTCTGCTTCCTCTGGCGAGGGCAAATGAGGCGAGTGCCCGGATCAAGATTCTGGATCCTTCCATCCCCGAAGTGCTGGAGCGAATCGAAAATGATTTCCGCGTGCAGAACAGTTGGGGCTATGAGCTGCTGAAGCATGACTGGACGACGCACGACATCTTTGGCCGCTGGGGCTTTGCCATGCAGGGTGTGCTTACCAATTCCGGCTGGCATTTCTACGATCGCACCCGCACGACGGCCGAGATCATTCTCGAGTTATATCGCGCTATCCGTCGCGGTGCGGGCGAGTCTGTCATTATTGGCTGCAATACCGTCGGCCATCTGTCAGCCGGTATTTTTGAGCTGCAGCGCACGGGTGACGATACGAGCGGCCGCAACTGGGAACGTACTCGCCGCATGGGTATCAACACCCTTGCGTTCCGAATGCCACAGCACAACGCGTTCTTCGCGGTGGATGCGGATTGCGTCGGCATCACGGGCGAAGTTCCCTGGGAGTTAAACTCGCGCTGGCTGGATCTGCTTGCCCGCAGCGGCACGCCGCTTTTTGTCTCGGCCGATCCCAAAGCTGTTGGACCGGCACAACGGCGCGCCCTGATTGCCGCGTTCCGCATCGCCTCCTCCCCTCATCCCGTGGCCGAACCGCTCGACTGGCTTGACACCACCAGCCCAGCCCACTGGCGCTTCCTGACTGGCGCCGAAGCTACCTACGACTGGCTGGGCACATACGGAGTAGAGGGCATCAGCGAATGCCCTCCGTAACTCCAGAACAGCTCAGGCGCACACCGAAGCGCTATCTTGCGGGCGCGCCTGGGAAAATAGCTGAAGTTTGGAAGACAGCGCAGCCTATTTCTGAATGAGATAATAGACTGTTCCCGGCTTCAACTCTATGGCACCACCCGCTGCCAGAGCAGAAGCATTGCCAGCAGGATACCCCTCAAGATTCAGAGCCGTTATCTTGAGTTGAGCCGCGTCCGCACGCTTCAGTTTCACCGAGCCCCGGATCTCCCGGAACAGCCACGGATCCTGGCCGATGCTGGTAATACGCATAACACCGTTACCGGCGGGCTCAGTGGCGAAACCGGTCGCTTTCTCCTCCGTCATCGCCTGAAGCAGGATACGCGACGACACGGCAAGCGGCTTCTCGTCCAGAGCCACCAGAACAATATTGACCAGATCCATGTCGGAGGTAATGACCACATCCTTCAGATCCGTGCTACCCGCCGCTTTCAGATTGCCGCTGCAACCCTGGGCGGACGGAGCATTCAGCCTCAGAATGCCTTTTCCATAATCCAGCATCAGCTCGCCCGTCGAGCTTACAATCGTCTGCGAGGTGCGGTTGATGTAGGGCTTCAGTTCCTTAAGCGTCGCCTTGCCACCGGCATTTGTTATTGAAACGTTGCATCGCCCCACCAGATGGATCAGCGGATCGATACCCGCGGGTGCCTCGGCAACCTCTGCTTTGGAGACATCCGCCTTGCGTAGTTCGTCCAGATTGGAGGTTTGTACCAGCGAGGAGCCCTTCAGCGCCACGGCGTCCGAAATTTTCATCGGCAGCTCCGCCATCATCTCGCCAGGCTTGATGAGGCCACGGCGATAAATTGCAGCAGCAGCAGGGAACTGCCCCGCCTGGGTCGGCGTAAGCAACGTCCAGGGCTGCATAAAGAAGCGCGGCTTCACGGACCAATTGTCGCTATCCATTACAAAGTGCACGATCGAGTCCGTATCCTGCAGTGCACCGTAAGCAGCAAAGTAGAGCGGCGCCTCGCTGCGGTAACGATTGGGCCGGTTCCATGCCGTTTCAGAAATCATACTCGGCTTGCCGTTATACATGGGATCCATCGAGGGATGGCTAAAGCGCTTGGGATCTCCAGGCTTCTCACTCTCGAAACGAAGCGCACTGACATCCGAGTAGGTGTGTCCGTCACGAATCGACCACGCGGAATTGTCCCCCTTGTGATTGCAGGAGAAATATCCATGCCGGTCGATAAAGTCCCCGCTCATGTAGCTAAGCTTTTCAAGCGGGCCAAAGACGTCGTTACTGGCGGTTGTCCAGTTGGAGGCCGTGATCATGCCCTTATAGCCCAGGCTGCGCAGGTAATCCGTCGTCTCGCGGTAAAAGTTCGACTGAGTCTCCAGCAGGAACGCCGCAGTATCCTGATCTCGCTGAGTCTTCTCCGTAAACATGCTATACAGCGGACGAAATCCCAGCCTGCCCTCCAGAGCCGCATCGCGCTTGTGCGGCACATTCTTCCATGTGCTCATTGCGGCCGAAATTGAGCCATATTTCTTTGTGGCCCAGTCGCCAAACTGCTTCTCCACAATGCGCATCTGGGGGTCAGGGATACGATCAGAGTTAAACGTCCAGAAGAACAGCGAATCTTCATTGACCAGCTCCAAAGCCATCAGCGCCGGCTCGTTAAGTAAGGTGCTGCCGTCGGCGCCAGGAGTCGTCAGCACAGCCTTCCACCACTCGCGGTACTGGGCCTGCAAATCTTTATTAAAGTACATGGCCGCAAAGGGATGCGTCGAGCCATTATAACCTTCGCGCCAACCGGGGCCTGCATCGGGAGATACCCACAGGGGAAAGTAAATTGAGAGCAGCGAGTAAATCCCCTCGCCCTTTAGCGACCTGATTGCGGCAATACGGCTCCGGATGACATCCATCCGGGTTGCACCCGTCTTCTCATTCATCACGGCACCATGTAGGCGCACAAGATTTACGCCGTACTTGGCCAACATGCGCGCATGGCGGTTCATTCCCTCACCCTGCAGGTTCTCTGGCGGGCCATTGACTGCCCAGAAGCGAACAGGCAACGAGGTTGGGCCACTTGCTGCAGGCTTCTCATGAACAAAGACTTCGCCCCTGGCCAAAATGCGTCCGTGCTCGCCGGCAAAAGCCTCGTTCAGATAGCGCAGGTCGATTGGGGAATCCTTGAGCGGATCGCGTCCCGGTGCCCATGGCAGCCAGCCTTTATTGGCCTCGGCACTCTGCTTCGCGTGCTCTGCCATCTCGCTGGGCTTCAACGTCCCGTTTGGCATAAAGGGCTCGTTGACAAAAACAAAACAATCCAGCGAGCCATGGTTGGAGTTATCGCTGTGGAACCGGAATACGATGCGATTCTTGCCGGCCTTCAGCGGCATAGTCCCTACCCGAACCCATGCCACAAAGCGAAGATCAATCTTACTATCCCGCGCAATATTCACCACACCACTGCGGTCCTGATCTACTTTTATATCCGTTGCCGCGCCACCATTCAACTCATACGACAGCTTCACCGCCGTGGTGTTCGCACGAACCCAGAGATCGTAGTCGCCACCCTTCGGGGCATCAAATTCATACGCAGCCTCTCCCTCGCGTCCTTTGTCAAAGTGGGCAACAAAATCGCCGCCGGAAAGCTGATCCCGTTTAACGTCGCTGTACCAGGGATGCCTTACAACCTGCTGAGAGACAGGTTTTTCCCCCTCCACCCATATCCAGTCTGCCCTGGCCGATAAGGCAGGCGCCAATTGCAACGCGGCAACGCAAATCGCTGCACCTGTTGCGAAAGCAGCTTACGACAGTTCATCATCACATGTCGAATGATGAACTATGCGCTAAGAGATGCAATAAAAGCTTTACCACTGAAATGGGACCTGTCCACCTCCGCACTCTTAATCAGGAAGCATCCCTTTCCGCTTAAGAGCCTGCTTCAGCAACTCCTTGCCGTTCTTCTCGACAGGCAGGTTGTGCCCAACAATAATGCGATCGAAGTCCCAGTCGAGCAATTGCTTAACCGAGCGATTATAAGCGGCGCGATCCTTGATCAGAAAGGGAAAGAGACGCGCGGCATCCGGGGAATGGCTGACGCCCATCACCCACTGGCGGAAGAATGCCGTCCAGCCAGGTGTATCGTCGAAGTTGAAGACAAGATCCGCCACTATCAGCGTGCGCGACGGGACATGAAGAAACACGTGTTCCTGCGCGGAAGGCATGCCTTCGATCAGCAACACACGCACATCGGGCTCCCACTCGGGAGGCGCAGGTAAAATAGGCTGAGTAGCCACGCCGGCTTCTTTAGAAAAACCGGCCGGTGCCAGATAGGGAACTGAAGGAAAAGCTGCGTGCCCCTCTTTAGCGAAGGTGTCGTGACGCAACATAGAGTCGACGATCCATCCGGGAGTGCCCAGCGCGCTGATTTCCGCCACATCAGCAGCCGTAAACGCCGCCGTAGAGTGAATAATCAGCTTGCCAGAGGACAATCGCAGCAGGGTCACCACGCGTCCCTGGTGCCCTCCCATCATGCTGAGCGGATATTGTTTGATCCAGATATTCTCGGCAATGACCTTCATGGAGAACCACTTTACGCCAAAGATATCCTCGCGCAATTAAATATCAGTCCACTTTTCAAGGAAGCCTCACAACGGCATGTTATGTCTTATTGCTTCCGAATAATTCACGAATGGCTTCCAGGTAACCATATCCCGTTTTTACATCCGGCTCCAGGCAGCTTCCTTCCGGCCATTCATTCCAGGCGTTTACGGTAATGACTTTCGGCTGTATATTCTCAGCTTTCACCAGCTTTTCGGCTATAATGTTAGTCGCTTCTTTAAAAGCCGAAGGTGTATTTCCGGTCATAACAGGATTTACCACATGTGCGCCAGGTCGTTTCCAGCTTGAATCCGGATGTGCACGCGGGCTGTTATCCCAGTTAACTGTTGTATTAGGAAAATAAGGCACAGGATATTTACTTAAAGCTGGTTCCATGAATTCCAGGTATTTATCGCGGCCCCATGTATAGTCGGACACGGGGAATGTATCATAATTAAGCGCGCCATGATGTACCCATGTATACCCCGTCAGGCTATCCAGCGCCAGATCCTTGCATAGCTGCGGCCAGTCAGCGGGTGTTGTACCTCCGGGAAGATTTGGGGAGCCCCACAATATGCAGTTCACATGCAGATCGGGAAACCCCGCAGCAATAGTTTTCGCCCTGAGGCGATCCAAAGCTTCGCGAGCCTTTTCCGTAGTCTCGTAGCTGTTCAGGAAAACGTTAATATCATAGATGGAAAGGTAAGGTTTTCCATCTATAAGCCAGTAGCTGGGATGTTTAAAATACCTCTCTATGATGAGATCCATCATCTTATCCAGCGTTTCATCCGTTACGGCTCCGGGGTAAAGGAGCTTCACTGGCTCGGCCGGGTTGTATCCCTGGATATCATACCACTCATGGTTCGCCCACATAATGCAGAACTTTATTCTGCTGTTATTAGGCGCATTCAGGAATCCACCTTCCAGTGCTCCTTCCAGATACGGTCCATCATTGTAGTAGTACCAGTCAAAGATGAAAACACCCACGCCGTGGTCTGCTGCGGCATCAATCTTTCTAGCCATAGCCTCGGGCTGGGATTCATCCTCATAACCCCATAGAGGAACGCGCGGCTGCTCATGTCCCTCGAAGCGTGGTTTAGCACTGCGAATCAGATCCCATTCGGTAAAGCCTTTGTACTTAGCCTTATCCCAGCGAACGTGCGGATGGGTGCAGGGATAGTAATAAGCGGCCACGGTGACATCCGAGAACGGGGCGGTAGTAGGGGCGTTGCTCATACGAGAAGAAATCATTGCTATCATCTACAGCTTCGGCTGTCCACGAAATGATCAGCTTCTCACCACTGGAATGACCAATACTGCGGATATCTTGTAGATATATGTTGTCCTTCCACTTTATTCATCCCTTCGATATTTTTATCAGGCCGCAACATATGGCTTGCCTGTTCGTTTGAATACGATATCGTCACAAAAAAAGAACCGGTCACGGCTGCACCACAGTTTCTCGAATTCACAAAAACTCATTCCCAAAGCGTCCGGAAAGGGTCTCCAGATGTCTCTCCCACTTTGGTAATGTGGATACATTACATATCGCCTGACACCAGGCGCCTCCACTATGGTTTTTTCATTTTTCAGCCAGCCCACATGGTGCATCATCGATTGTGCTACAGGAAAAGCAACCGCTGTAGCGCAGTTTCCCCATGTTTTAGGAACTGGTGCGGGCGCTGATCACATTTTAAGCACGTACCCGGAGTTGCTGCCCCAGCACTGCGCGCTTACTCAGGATAAAAACCGCAACGTCCGGCTGATTCTGAAGAATCCTGCAGCCGAAATAGCCTTGAACGGCGGCCACACCACTTACGCCGAGCTGTCTCCCGGCCAGGACTACGCCCTTCAGGTTCCCGGCCACTACTTCATTATTCGTGGCGGCGAGAAATCAGAAATCGCTAATTGGATCCGTGGCTTCCGGCATACCGAGTGGACGCTATACGACAATGCGGACGGATCCAGCAGCCCTGTGCTGCCCCTGCCGGCGCTGCTGTCATGGGCATTTGCCGAAGGCAAGTCGCCGATGGGCTGTGCTCTGTTCCCTACAGGCTCGCAAAGCGGATTTCACCTCGCCCAGTTCCCTCGCTCCATGGCGGAGCAAACGCAACCGGCATCCCCTCGCTCGGCCGGTCCGCCGCCCTATCCGCCGGCACATGTGGGCGGGAATTCGACGAACGGAAATGGCGCGTTCCAAGATTCTTTTGCAGGCAACGGTGCCTCCCATCCTTCTACGCCACGCACTCAGCCTCCGACTCCTCAGCCGCAGCCCGTGGCCGTCGATGCGGGAGATACGGGCGAATACACCTGCCCCACGTGCTGGCTTCAGTTTGATGCTGAAGACGTCATGCATGTCGCCATGCATGATTCCCTTCGCGGCGACCCCATTCTGGGAGAAGACGCGCCCCAGCGTTTCCACGCCACAAGCTTCAACAACCGCGGCCAGGCGCTCGATGCCATGGGTATCCCCTGCTTCGATACCGCCTGCCCGCACTGCCGCTCCAAGTTCCCGCCTTCCTTCCTGCAATCCCCGCATCATATCTTCTCCGTAGTTGGCAACGCCAGCGCCGGCAAAACCTATTTTCTGGCGGTCGTTGCCAAGACATTGCCCGCAGTCGCCTACCGCCACCTCGGCCTCACCTGGCAGGATGCCGACCCGGGTGCCAACGCCTCGCTTAATGTCATGCGCGACAGCCTGTTCGGCGCATCGTCAGCCGAGGGAGCGGTACTCGACAAAACGCAGATCGGTAACGCCACGACTTATCAGTCTATCCCGCGCCACGGCAAAATAGTGCAGATGCCCAAGCCCTTCTCCTTCCACATTGCCTCCCGCGGCGGCAATAACAGCGAGGAGAACGCCACGGTCATCTTTTATGACAACGCGGGTGAGCATTTCCGCCCCGACGTTCGCATTGAAGACCACCCGGGAGCCCTTCACGTCGCTACCGCGTCCGCCATCTTCTTCCTGTTCGATCCTATCAACAACACGGAATTTCGCCAACGACTGCGCGGCCAGGCCGATCCCCAACTGGAGAACGCCATCACGAGCGACATGCAGGATGTCATTCTTTCGGAGATCCGCTCGCGCATCATGCGTCTTGGCCACCTTACTCTGCGACAGAAAAGCGCAAAACCACTCGCCGTAATGGTCGGCAAGAGTGACGCCTGGCTGCACCTGCTCAATCCTGGCGATACCCTGCGTCCCGCCGTGATTAACGGATCGCTTCACCTGGGCAATATTCGGCATAATTCCGCCATCACGCGCGAACTCCTGCTCGATTCCTCCCCCGCCATTGTGGCCAACGCTGAAGCACTGAGCTCGCAGGTCCAGTTCTTCCCTGTCAGCACCTTTGGCCACACCCCGCTTCGCGTTAAACGTGAGAACGGAGTGTCTGCAATCGCACCGGACCCCGCTTTGCTGCGACCTCATCTGGTGGAGGCTCCCATTTTATGGGCACTGCACCAGCTATCCCCTGAGCTCATCCCGACCACAGACGAACCTGCTGCCGCTGCACGCACCTGAATCCGGGCTTCTATAACGGCGAATGCCCCGCATCACCCGCCAAAGGCGGTCCAGACTACTTCTGATCTATAGCAGGCATATCTGGATCGCGCAAACTGCTTCACTTCTTCATTTAGACAAAGCTGCAGAAAAGGCCCGCTGTGGCCAGCTTCTGCCCCTACACGCTACTCTTTATGCCCCAACAGCTTATCTTCACCAGCGCCATTCGCGGTTTAAGACCTGGAACAACCGGCTATTGCACGGTCTCCCGCTCCAATGGAATGCGCGAAATGCTGGAGACTAAACTGGAGCAGTTCAGCACTTTCCAACATCAGCGTACCTCGCCCCACCCATATATCGCTGCCCATCGCATCCTGGATCTCCGCGGATCTCCCTACCACGTCCTCAGCCGAATCAGCGACGCCGGCCTTGATCACACCAGTCGCACGAATTTCATCGCACATCACGTTGTCCTGCAGCCCTTCGAGCTGAGCGAACTGCCCGATCCCGCGACGATTCTCCACAACTGGACCGGATGGCTCACGCAATGGACTGGTGAACCCGGCCCCAGCACCGACGTCGACCTACTGCCCAGCCTCGCGGCGCTTGCCCCCTCCGCTCCCAATCCCGGAGAGCCCGCCCAGGCATGGACCGCCGCCACAGGAAACCCTGCTTACGCCGATCTCCTCGTCCCCGCCGGGCTCATCCCCACAGCCGCTCTCGTCACCCCCAGGGGCCGGGAACTCGCTGATCTCCTCCCTCTCATTTCTGAATCCCTTGTCCGAGCGGCCAGCGACAACTACTCCACCACACCACCCGCCTGGCAAATCCCTTTCACCACCTGGCTTCAACCTAAGGACGCTCCCCGCGACTTCCGCTGGTTCGGCACCTGGGGCCTGGAAACCGCTACCGCCGCCCGCCCCACCCTGCTCCTCGACTTTGCATCCGGAAATCTTCCCCCTGCACCTGCGCCTGTCGTACGCAGACAAAGTGCTCCAGCAGCGAAAGCAACATCCTCGCCACATGGCGGCCAGATTGGTCCAGCTACCTTCCAGCAAACAGTATTTCCTGAAGCCGCCGTTCACCATCAGCAGGAAGATGCTCAATATGCCCCACAACATACTTTTCCTGAAACAGGCGGGCAACAAGTCAATCGCGGACGTGCACCGCTCAAAAGAAACGTTGTAGAAGAAAGTGATAAGCCGAAATCGAGGATTGATCCCCTGGTTATGGTTTTGGGAGCACTTGCTATTATGGGAGTTGGGGCGCTTATAGGTATATTCATATTTAATAATCCTGAAACTGCCGCTACTACTACTGAATCTAATCCTGATACCCAAACCAATAGTCTCGCCATTGTATTAGATACGAATACAGATACACAAAGGACTACCTCAACTATTCCCTCAACTAATTCCTCGATTGCGGCGTCACCAGTACTCGCAACAAACTCACCTCTCCCTAAGGAAACTCACCCACTCCCCACTATTCCTGCGCCTGCGGCGGATATTATTAGCCCGGAACAAAGGCAGGTTATTTCAGAACTTACACAACGAGTAGATGCTCTGCTCATAGATGATCTTGAGAAAGACAAACTTCGTAGTTCATTAAAAGATGACTCTTTTATTGCCAAAAACTTAACATCCGTAAAAGAAAAGATTACTTTCGAAGAATCAATTGTAAGCCGTCTCAATAGTATTTTTAAGGACAAAGAACTGCCGCAAAACGCCTCCTATTTGTGCGTCAATACAGCATCAAAATCTGACATTCCTTCAATTACGAAAGTTAAACTTACCTTGCCCATAATTGCCAACGAGCCGATAAAGACGCTGGCATTCATTAAATCATTTAACGGCGAAAGCCATATTAAATTCACGAACTTCCAACTCGTGAAAGACTCGGATATACTACTTAACAATGATGAAGGTTACAATATAAGGATTATTAATTCCAACCAGATAGAATTAAGACTAGAAAAATTTAACGACATTACTGAAATTATATGTAATAAGCAATATCACGTTTTCACTCCAACGAACGATACCGCAATCATAAAAATCAGTGCCGCAGAGCTATTAGAAGTCCAGCCATATAAGAATAAACAACTAAAACTCGGTCTAAAGCCACACTTTGCTGAATGGCTGAAGAGGAAAGATTTTGGCTGGAAAATCTTCGATCCTGAAAATTCAACATATTCAGCCACCGAATTTCGTCTGGCATCAAAACCACTTAACGAAAAATTATTTCCAGCGCTTAAGCCTATTGAATCCAGGCCAGATCTTGAATTCCCCGATACCTCTGCTACCGAAATGGCAATCGACCGGCTAACCAAGGAAATTAACAGCTCCAGCTCCAGCACGCCAACTCCCACAACTCAAAAAAACTCTCAGCAGGTTGATGAAGAGGACGCAAAAGAACAGGCCAGCCAAATTTCGGCTTTTAAAGATCCCTTAAAATTGGATGAACTTGCCAAATCTGCAGGTGAAATGACATTCACTTCCCACATTCAATCCAAATACCAGGGCAAAAAACTAGAACTCAATGATGTAAGATTTGTAACCTATGATTATCTTCTCTCTTTGAGTGAGGGCATTAAACTTAAAGTAGCGAATTCCGGCATTCCCGTAGGCACAACCAAGCCGCTGGAATTTCCAACTCTTTCCAATGATTACTCGCAGCTTGATAGAGATAGCCCGCAATACGGTGAGAACCTCCTAAAACGAATTGAAGCATATACACAAGAACTTGACAAATTTCTGAAAGATCCCGCTCTCGAAGCCTATAAATCCAAATTTACTGGATCAGAATTCGCAGCCAAGTGGCTTGAGCTTTTTAAGGAGGCAGATAAATCTGGCGATGGTGATAAGCCTGACCCAAAAGAAAGGAATGATAAAAAGCCCCGCGCTCAACCAACTTATCTTAAGTTGAAACGTTCCGTTAAGCTGCTTTTTGCTCACTCTAAATTTACTGACGATAGTAAACCAGTTGTCAGTAAGCCACAACCTTCCCAGTCGCAAAAGAATGAGCTCAAGGCAGAAACAGAAAAACTAAAGAGGCTTGAAAGCCTGAATTCTGTTGGGGCAATACTTGATAATTACGAAATCTGTCTGGTTGTAGTACCCAAAGGCTCACAAATGCTCGATACGAGAAAATCCTGGCCCCTGTTCCGACTGATCAAGTTTACCTCAAAGTCTTCGCACTCTGATCTGTAATTCTCTATTTCCCCATCTTTCCCCAGCTATGAATCTTACCGAAATTGAGCGCATGGTGAGTCGCATCGTCGATTTGATGCGCAATCCGGATGCAGCTTCTCCGGCAGCGGCGGCGACGCTGGCAGAGCAATATTCCCGAGTGTGCCGGGAAACTTCACTGCGGCTGGACCAGTGTGCGGCGGTTTTGGGGACAGGCAACCAGGGGCAGGTTATTCAATTAGCCGAAGCGCAGCCGCCGTTACTCGATGTCATGGCACGCCTCGGATTTCCCAAAAGCCAGGTCTGGTCGGACTTCTGTCGGAAACATGGCCTGCCCGTAGCGGACAGTTTCGATGCCGCCGTTATTAGGCAGTTGAACGAGGCGTACTCTCAGGGAATTCCGCCAAACCATCCCCTCTATCGAGAATATCGCGGCCTCACCATGAAGGGGAAGTTTGAGGAAGCGCTAACAACGCTTCGCTCCATTTTGCGACTTAATCCTGGAGATGAAAATGCCAGACGCGAGCTGGGCCGCGTTGAAAAGCAGGTGGTCGACGCACGGCTCAAGTCACTGGCTACCGTGGTTGCCACTGGCAATCGTTCACAGGTACTGGAAGCCATTGATGAGCTCGATGCCACGGGTCTGGATCGAGCGCTTCTCGCTGGCCCAGTCTATACCAGGGCCTGCGAAATGCGTACCGCCCTGCTTCGCGAGGAAGCGCTGGCAGAGTGGCTCGGCTTCCTGCCTCAGTTGCAGAACTACCAGAAAACGGATCGCTGGCAGGCGGCTGCCGGCTTGCTCAAGCACATGGAGCAGCTACGCAACAGCCAGTCGCTAACGCCTGACGCCGAAGCTCAGCGCACTGTATCTGAGGCGACTCGCTGGGTCGGCATCTGCGAGCACGAGCAAAAGACTGAAGCGGAATTTACAGCCGCAGTTCAGCATTTGGAAAGCATCCTGGGAGAAGCCGACCAAGGACTGGCATCTCGCTCTTTGATCGGTGAGCAAGCCATGCAAACCGCTCTTGGCAAAGTGGAAAACTGCTGGCGCGCCCTGGAGCGTTTTGCCCGCCCTCTGCCTCCCTCCCTGGTCACGCGCCATCAGCGCTGTGTGATGATGCTGAACGCTACAATCGCTCATTCGCGCAGAGTGAAATCGCGATGGATGATGGCGCTGGCCGCAGCAGTCCTGGCCGTTGTCGGAATCATAACTTACATCGTTTTGGCAAATCAGACTGCAGGTCGTCTGGTGCTGCAACTGGAGAGTCAGGAAAAGGGCCGCCAGGTCTCGGGAGCGCAAAAGCTTCTGTCTGAAATCGAAAAGGACTACCCCAGCTACGCTTCGCGGCCAGATGTGGCCAAAGCAATTAGCAATGCCAATGTATTTATATCACGCGAGAATGCCTTGCGCACAGCTTTTGAGGACGCTGCACAGGCTTTCCAGTCCGCTGTTACCACGCCTGCAGAAGCTAAGCCGAACACGGAAGCTCCTGATCCGGCTGCAGCCGCTGCGGAAATTCTCTCCGACGCCGCTGCTATAGCCGCCCAGATGCGCGCCGATCATGCTGCCTCTGCGCGAGATGCTCTGGCCGACGAGTTTCGCATGAACGCCTCATCTCGGCTCAGTCCAATTGTTAGCGCATGGCAAAAGCAGATTGAGGCCTCACTTCATCAGCGCACGGAGAAATTTCGCGGCATGCTGGACGTGCTGGAAAAAGAAGCGCAAACCGACCTCTCCATTTCGCGCCGGCTGGATGAACTTCAACCCGTTGCAACAGCGTTCTTCAGCAAGCTAGCTCAGCTTACCGCTCTGGAAGATGCGCCTATAGCCTCGCTGAAAATGCCCGGTGACCTTACCACGCGCCTCGGTACGCTGAAGCATTCAACAGAAACTGTACGTAAAGCCATGGCCGACCTGGAGCAATCGCTCCTGACGATGAAGAACGCCACCAGGCTGGAGGACTACATGCGAGCTGTCGAGGCTGCTGCTAAAAGCCCTCTCTCGTTTGAAGACAAATCCTCCCTCGAAGCGCTCCCGGCGCTAAAGCCCGGCCAAGAGGCTTTGGCCCTTCACCTGATTTTTGGTGGTGAACGGGATTCATATGAGTTTTTCCAGGCAAATCCCAAAGCCGGCCTTTGTCCCACTTCCCCTCTCCTCCTCCAGGAAAAGAAAGTGTACGATGACGTGTTGTCGGATCCCAATATCCGCAATGTGTTCCGCTATTCCATAGAGATGCCGAGTGATACCGAAAACTCGGTCGTCAGCCGCGGACGCCTGGATTCGGAGGGACAGGGTATCGTTTACAATCAGTCGCTTATGCCAAAGCGCCTGTTCTTCGTCTCTGCACAGGTAAAAGTAAAGCAGGACTTTGGTCGAACGGAGGTGTCCCAGACAATGGAAGACATTGGCTTTCGCGACATGGTTGACGGCGATCCGGCACAATTTGTACCAGGGACCGGCGGCGCTCCAGTTCACCTCGCTATTGAGCGCGTAGCCCGTCGCGACAAAAAGAAGCTCTCCGCGCAGTTCAAGGCGTATTTTGTCCAGAAGATGTACGAGCTTCTCACTACCGGCCAGCGAGAAAACTTCTTCGGTCTTCAATACTCTCCGGCTCTAAAACAGCTTGTTCGAGAGCTGAATTCGGCAACCCAACCCGTCAGCGGCTCCTGGTTCGTGGTGGATACCTACAAGACTGCCGAACCGCCTCTCGTCGCCATTTTTGACAAAGTCGGCATGATTCCCTTCTCCCAACAGGCACGCGCCCTGCAGCGTCTGGTCCGCGATGCGATGGAAGAAGGCTTTGTTTACCAGGGCTTTGTGGATAAAGACGGCAAGCTGGTCCGACATACCGCCACGTCCACGCCCGCACGTATATTTGGCTGGGGCAAGACATCCAATAAGCCCGAACTGCTCTTTCAGCTTAAGGGCGAAGGGGATAATGCCGCCTATGAATCTGTAGCGACAGGAATTCCATATACCCCCTGCTTCTCTTATCGCGGTTCTATTGAAGGCACTTTGGAAGCAGCTCAGCGCAGCACCATACTCACAGCCGAAGAATTTACTGTTGCGGTAACTCCCTGGCTGCCTCCGCTTTTTAAGTAAGCAATACCTCAACGCCCATTATTTTTTATATGAGCATTTCCACGCCCGCTTCTACCGCACCCGCCCAATATTACATACGTTGGCGCGGATCTCAGCGCGGACCGTATACAGCGGAACAAGTACTGGAGCTGCTACAGCAAGGGCAGATCAGTATGTACCATGAGGTTAATGACGGCTCACGCTCTTTGACGGTACAGGAATTGCAGGAATCCGTACAGGTACAACATCAGGCTGTTGCAGAAGCATTAGCCCAGCAAAAAGCAGAACAACAGCGTCAACGCCAGTCTGAATATGAAGCCCAGTTGCGGCATCAGTCGGAAATGCAGAGGCAACCTGCGATGCAGCCTCAGCATACTCCACAACCGCAGGACCAGGCGTATTCACCTCAGGTGCCTGCTTACAGCTCTGCACCGGAGCCCCGTCGTAATGACGCTATAGGAGCCATTGCGCAGCGTCTGTTTCGGGCCGATTTCTATTTTTCGATGCCCACAGTGGGCGAGTCACAGGCTTTGGAACAGGCAGGTGCCGGCGACGCTCCGCTTCCTATACAGAACTACCTTGCATGGCGCCGCACCATTCTTATGTTGTCAGCCACTCTGTTGAGTATAATTACCATCTGGAGCTTTCTTTTCGTATTCATTTTGAATGATTTTCCAGATAGCCTTGGCAATCACAAGCTTCCCACTCTTCTTATGCATATGGGAGCTTTCTCGGTGGTTGCATGTCTTTTTTGCGCGGCAATAAAGTGGTCAACTTTTGGCGAATCTTTCCGGTTTACGCGATATGCCATCTTCATTGTGTACGCGGGCAGCCTGTTTCTGCTGGGATTCGGGCTCTTTTATCATATGAACGATAAGGTGCTGACATGGGAGCCTGTACGTGTCATGTATTTCAGTCCTTTTTGCTGTAGTATTGTCTTCAGCGTAGCCATGCTTCCTTTCGTATTGCTCAAGGTCTGCATGACGCTTAAGAAGATTATGCCGGAATCTGCGACCCCCGGGTGGATTTTGCTCACCATCATACCTCCCTATTACGCCATACTTCTGCTTAGTATTGTGGCCACAACGATAACATCCCTTACTACAAATCGGGAAGCTTTACTCTTTATCATTCCGTTTGTATTTCTCGCTACGGGCTTTTACATTGTTTTCCACAATTTACCCAGATTTTTCAGAAACGTAAATGAATCCGAGGCATTCCAATTCGTTTCGACCCTGCAGCTTCAGTACCTGGGAACAGTTTTCTTAGCCATTTTATCATTCATTATTATCGCCTGGCTAATGCAATCGAGTGGTTTACCAAAAGCACCTGATTCCATGATAGCCCCTGTTTTCATGATCGTATTTACCGTCACCTTATATTACGGCATTCATCTTATGCTTTATGTTGCTCTGTTAGACTTTGCCCTGCAATGGGAAAGCTACGCAATAAATACACGCACTCCCGACAGCAATAATTCGATCACGCAGAAACTCGAAGCACTGGCTTTGCTGCACCAACGCTAATGGCGGCATTGCTTAATTTACTCTTTCTGTGCTCCATTTTTTCTCTCTTATGAATACACGTTCAGCCGTACACTCTGACTCTCTTTCCAAAGCGCTCGTCTGGTCATTACAGGATGTCGAGCAGCGTTTTGGCTTCAGAGGGGGACGTTTCACCCAATGTAATGGGCTGTTTACCATGCTGCTCGGCATCGTATTTTCCTGCGTATTTTATGCCATTATAGTCTTTGTTCTGGCTACCATTCCGGCAACGCAGTTCATTTCAAAAATGTTCCTGCGACCTGATAATCTTCCGGCCGTTATACCTATTACGCTCCTCTTTTTCTGGTCCGTGGCGATGTTGCTGGTGAAACTGACGAAGCTGGATCTTCAAACCGCTGCCCTGCAGTTGTCCGCTGTCCCCCATGAGCCCGAGTTCACACTGACGGAAGACACGGCTCGCACCGTGCTTGAGCGTGTTCACAGCGCAGTTGATCATCCCCGACACTTCGTGCTCCTCAACCGCATTGAGTGCGCTCTTTCCAATCTCAGCAATATCGGTCAGGTCAGCGACGTTTCTTCAATCTTGCGCAGTCAGGCTGAAAACGATGAGGACATGGTTTCATCCAGCTACGGGCTGGTTAACGGCTTCGTGTGGGCCATGCCGGTCCTTGGGTTTATCGGCACTGTGCTGGGTCTCAGCGTCGCCATAGGCGCGTTCGGTTCCACCCTGGCAAGCAGCGCAGATCTGGGCACGATCAAGTCGTCCCTGCAAGGTGTAGTCGGAGGTCTTTCCACCGCATTCGAGACAACGCTTATTGCGTTGGTTGGCTCTCTGATGGTGCAGCTTGGCGTCACCTTCATGCAGCAGCGTGAACTGAGCTTTCTGGATGACTGCAATGACTATTGCCAGGTCTATGTCATATCGAAGCTGCGCCTCAAAGATCGTTTAGCCTCTCCAACTTCTGATGCAAAACAGCCGACTCCAGCCGCTATACCACAAGGCCAGTCATATCGCTGAAGAGATCTGCTTCATCTCATAGATTTTACGTTACTTCCGCTTATGGCTTCACGTCGATCACGTACCAATGTCCGTATCAGTTTCTTTTCCTTTCAGGACATTATTACGGCCACTACGTGCATTCTAATCCTCGTCACTATGATGCTTTCGACCTTTCTGAGCGGAGGCCTGAGCGCGGAAGGTTACGTAACCGAAGCGACTAAGGATCTTGAAGCCCAGATGAAGACCCAGTTGGAGAAACTCAGCAAGCTTTCGAGCGAAAATGAGGAATCGGCGAGACGACTCGCCACTCTGCCACCTGGCGGGATTGAAGCTCTAAAGCGTGAAGTGGAGAAACTGCGCGAGGAGCTACGCAAGCAGCTGACGGATCTCGGTACTGCGGCCGAAGAAGATACCAGATCCAACCAGGAACAGGCTGCGCGCGACGCCAGTCACGGCATTGCGGCTACAGCAAAAGAGGTGGAGGCGATGCGTAAAACGGTAGGAGATCTCGCAGAAAAAGCGGACACTCTCCAGCGCACTGCGGCAGAGCTCGACAAGAAGGTGCGAGCAGCGGACGCCAGACTGCTGACTGCGCTTTCGGCCCGGTCTTCGATCTGGCTGGTACCAGATACTTCCACTACGACCAAGGAGCCTCTCCTCATCGTCGTTACCGGAGATGGACTTACGTTGGAACGCTTCAATAAGCCAGCGTCCCGCGCTGAGATTCGAAGCAAGAGCGAGGGCCAGATCCTCACCGAATTCCGTATGCATCTTGATCGTATGGATCGACTCAACGATTACATCGTCTTCTACATAAAGCCTTCGGGCGTCGCACTTTTCGACAGCCTGCAGGAAGTTGCCCGCACAGCCAGATTCGAGATCGGATACGACGCCCTGGAAGAAAATAAAACCATCATTTTTTCCCCTCCACCAGACCAGACCCAGGAGACGCCATGAGCCGTCGACATCATCTTAAACCAGCGATCGACAGCCTGGACATGCTGCTGGATGCCATGTGTAACATGTTCGGCGGCATCGTTCTGATATCGGTGCTGATGGCTGTGCTTACCCACTCGCAGACATCTTCTCAGCAAGCGCAAAAGGCTGCTCAGGAAGCCCGCGAACTGATCCAAAGACGCATTGACCGAGCCGAGCGTGACATTGCAGCGGCAGAACAACTACGTGACCAGATGGCGCAGAAGGAGTCAAATCCCGGTACACTTGCCGCGGGTGAGTTAATGCGTCAGCGCGAAGATCTGACGGCGCGGGTTGAAAATGCTCGTGAGGCTCTCGCAAAAGCAGACAGAACACGCGTGGCAACCCGTGCTTCCCAATACTCGGATCCAGGCGAGCGCCAGCGTTTTCTACTGGGAGAGATGTCCACTTTGAAAAAGACGCGCATTTCTCTTCAGAACCGCATCGCCAGCCTCTACGAAGAAATCCCCAGGCTTGAGCGCCGCCTTGTTGATCTGGGCGAACGCTTTACAAAGGCAAGGGCCGAGGCTACGCGAAAGCTTCGTCTTCCCCGCGAGCGTACCTCAAGCAAAACGCCCTTCTATGTCATTGTGCGCTATGGTGAAGTCTTTCCACGCTACAAATTCGTTGATGGTAATCTGGTGCTCAACGAAACTTCTATTAACTGGAGAACGAAAAGTAATTCAATCACAGGTTATCCTGTGAGAGGTAGCGGGATAGCGGTCCTTAATTCTAAAGATGAAAAGGACGAACAGGGCCTGGCCCAGATGCAGGACTGGCTGAAGCCTGTATCCAAGGATAGTGTCTACATCATTTTCATAGTATATCCGGATTCATTTGGCTCTTTTAACGCTGCAAAGGAACGTGTGACGAACATGGGCCTGGAATTTAGCTGGATACCGCGTGAATATACCGTTGAGGTCAGCTTTGGTGAAGGTGGCAAAGCGCCTCCGCCGCCTTTGTAAGTCATTGTCACAATATTTCGCTCCCGTTCTTCTACCATTACATGGCCTATGAACTCCCACGAACGCAAAATAATTATCTTTATTGACGGAAGAGCGTCTCTCCCACTTACGATAAATGAAGTGCGTCAGAAACTGGCCCTGAATGAATGTAAAGAGCAGGACCTGTCGCAATGGATGGACGGGGACGAGTGGCTTCCCCTTCATGTATTACTTAAGGAGGAGCACGATGCGCCAGCAACAGCGGTTGCTGCCCCTACCCAGCGCCCAGTGCTCATTGAAGATCCCACTGAAGAAAGCGGGGGAAGCAAGGGCATCATCGGATTTTGCATTCTGGGCATCGCCATGATCGGACTTGGTTACTATCTGTGGTCAAACGGGATAACAGGAATCAAAACCGGCACCGACATCCCGGTTGCGGTTTCCGCGCCTCCCGCCCCAAAGCCAACCAATGAAACCAGCCCGGCCGTTGTCCCGCCCGTCGCAACCACAAATGCGGTGCCGGCAGTGGCGAAAGCGGAAATTCCTTCTGCAGTACCTGCCACACCAATCCCCCCTGCGCCAACAAACGCAGTTACTCCCCCAACTCCGCCTGACGCTACTGGTGATGAGCTTCTGCTGGAGGCTGCCCTGGCCATCGAACAAGACAAGCTGCCCGAAGCCCGTGAACTTATTGAGCGTGCCGAAGCCCTCAGGGCTGACAGAAAGGAACTGTTAAAGCAAAAGATTGCCCTCTATCGTCTGACGGGTGAAGTTGAAAGCGAGCTGAAGGCATTGAGACTGGCAACGGCAGGATTCACGAAAAGCGATACAGATCCAGCGTTTTTACTGCGGTTTGCCCAGTTGATGCTTCAAAATGTCGAGCAAAATACAACTCGCCCCGCCACTCAACCAGGTATTTACGAAGCCCGGATGGCACTCAGGAAATACCTCGAGTTAGAGCCCGATAGCCTTGACGGCCATATGCTGATGGGTTTATGCGCGATTTCTACCCGATCCTGGAATGACGCCACCACGCACTACGAGGCAGCTCAGAAGCAGGCACCAGAAAATCCCGAAGTTCTCTCCGCGCTGCTTGCACTTGCCATCCGCAAGAAAGACGCCGTCAAGGCATCCCAGCTAGGCTCGGATCTTCAGCAGATCGATCAGGAGGCGTACGCTCCGTACGCTGAAAAAGTAACGTTCCTCGCTCAGGCTCAGCAGCGTGCTCGCGAGGAAACTCTATCTCGCCTGAGTGATGAATATCGGGAGAAGCTCCGTAACCGTTATAACCTTACGACTATTACGCCTACCAGTGAAATACCTCGCACTTTCCGCGGCATTATATACGTAGGCGGAACTATTACGGACGAAGGTCGGGTAGTTAATTTCGATAAAGACCTTGTTTTTGGAGCCTTAAATTCGACCCAGATTCGATTCAGTTCCGACTATATTTCTCTTAAGTCTATCAACTTTGCACAAGCCTATCGAGATGGAAATAAGATATCTTACATGATAGTCACATTGCCTGCGGGATTGCTCGTATTCAGGGATTCAGCGCGAAGAGATTACCCCTTAATCATGCAACTGATTCCTGACTCAGGAGAGAAGACGACGCAGTACTACGTTTATATCAATTGAGTCATTTAACTTTATTACTTTGATGTCAAAGCTCATATTCACCCTTTTACTGGGCCTCTTTGTGGGGACAATCAATGGCTATTCGCAAGCCAGTTTCATGAATTCCAGTGAAATTGATGCGATGCTGAATGGCCCAAATAATAAGCCTAAACCAGCAACAGTACAGAACAGAGAACCGCAGCCAAATCCTGAGCCACTTACAATAAGCAGATCACTGTCCCCGGCAGACATTAGCAGAAATGGTCTGCACACTATGGCAGGCGTTATCGTGGCAGAGACATTTGCCGGATCAACCAGCATGCGGACCCGTGTTTTCTCCAAGCTGAGCATGCCGACGATGCTTCGACTTGAGGCTCAGCTTGTAGACGGAACCACCGCGACCGAAAATTCGACCTCAGTAAAGCTACTGATATGCTTCGTTCCTTCGTTTAATAAGACTGAAGCGTATAAAGAAGCATCAAAACTGCGTGGCATAGCTAATCAGGTAGAAATCGTAGTGCCTATGGATCTTGCCGAAGAAAAGGATGCCGCGTCGGCACGTGAAGCGATGGAGCAAATCAAAAAGCTGGAAGCCAAGTTTCCGGGCGCATCCGAGCAGTTAGGCAACGTGCGCAAGGCAATTGACATATCACTGGTTCTATACACCAATGGCCAGCGATATCACAAAGGGAAGTGGCTTACCGCCGCAGCATATAAACTAGTACGAGGTAAGGCAGCTCTTGAACGATTCAATGACACGTCCTTTAGCGACAATACGATAAAGCATTTGATTTCATCATATAAAGAAGCTGCCGCCGCGCTCGCAGAATCCACGGATCTACAGCGTTCTCTGCGCACAAGCGCCCTTCAAAAGATCAAGATGATTATCGCGGAGTATCCGGCAAAAATGTATACCTCCGTTCCGGAAACAGCTTCCCAGCTTGGACTGGCTCCGCACGAGAAAGCTGAACTGCTGCTGTTAGTATATAACAACCCTTCCACTGAATATAATCTGGCCCGCTCCATCATTACCGATCTGGGATCTCTGGTCGCGCAAAGCCCGGAGGCGAGAACCGTTGTGGAAGATTGGCAAAAGGAGTCCGCTATTGTCGACAAACTTTCCGCCCAACTGAATGTCCTTGCGCTGAACATGAAGGAGCAGGCGGATAAAGCCAGCTCAACTTCGCAGCTTGTTAAGCAGCTCAACCATATGATAGCGGCCATCCAGCCTCTGGCGAAGGATATCACCGCCCAGTTGGACTCCAAACGCACTTCACCCCACCAGACGTTGCTGAAAAGCCAGGCCGAATTGCTCGCCCTGGTGCCTGAGCTGACATCGCCCGCGCAAACGTTTACCCAGGGCCGCATCTTTTCCGCTCGCAATAAGTTGCAGACCCTGCAGCGCAAGCTTGCTCGCTTTTCAGATTCGCCACTGAGAGAGTCGCTCTCCGCCGTTTGTCAGCGTATTGCGGTACTTGGCGGCGACTCAAACTGGTACTCGCGACTCCTGGCCCAGGCGACGGCGGAGGCTATTCGCTGAGCCTGCAAATCAATGCACACCGCCTTCCCAGCTATTGCCGCAGGCTCCTCCACCCGTTGCCGCATCCACCTCGCAATCAGTTCCATCCATGCGGACGAGAGGGAGATAAAACTTTGAGATTTTTTCCAGCGAACCTGCCGCATAGTGGCCGATAAAGGAGCGACGGAACCGATCTCTGGTGCGGTTCGGGCCTGAGCCATGGATGGTGGAGCCATTAAAGAAAAGCGTGTCGCCTGGCTCCATTATCACGTCAACAGGCTTGTGCCCGGCAGGTACTCGGGTGATGGAGCTTGAAAAGGATACAGATCTGTCCGCGGCTTCCTGACACAACAGATTTCCCTTGTTTGTCCGGGGAGCAATGAGCATCCCGCCGTTTTCACGATCAACACGGTCGATAGCTGTCCAGGCAGCGATACAAGTGCCGGGGTTGACCAACAAATAGAGGTTGTCCTGATGCATCGCCTGTCCACGGGCGCCGGGCGGTTTGAAGTAATACATCGTCTGCGTTGCTACGGGCTCCTCATCAAAAAGCACTTCCAGACAGGCTCGCACACCGGAGTGAAGCATATATCGGCGCGCGACCTCGTTGAATCGATGAGGGTGAACGATGCGCGGCCACTGAAAGAGCGGATCATTCTCATCCCTGATTCCATCGTCGTGCGCTTTCTCAATCTGATCGCGATGGATACTTTCGAAAGTCTCTTTGATTTCCTCCACTTCCTCGAGTGAAAAAAGACTGCGAACGACTGCATAGCCTTCGTTTTCAAAGGTCGATTTAAGTTCGGCAAGATCAACAGCCGGGCTTGTTGTTATCATGAAATCAACTGTAAACCAGCGCTGGAAAAAGAGAATTGGCGCTACGGCTGAAAACATATAATCTACGCCTGCGTGAAGATTCCTGCCACCGCTACCAGCTTCTGTCCTCCTGCATCGATACTTTCGCCGGGAGAGTTTCTCGGAGCGCGGCTTCGCCATACATATCGCCCGGACGGTTCACGCGACTGGCTGCTTATCTATACTACGGGAGGGTCCGGGCTTTACCGCTTCCCCCAAGGCGAGTTTCGCAGCACCGCTCGTGACGTCACCATCTACCGGTCAGGCGTGTTTCAGGAGTATATGATTGCGCCTGGAGCAAAGCGTTGGGACCTGCTCTATGCGCACTTCGTACCCAAACAGGACTGGCTGCCGTGGATTGCCTGGAATCAACTCTCTCCCGGCCTCTATCATCTTACGCTGCAAGATGCGGATGCGGCTCGCCGGGTAACGGCGTTGTTACGCGAGGTTATTCGCCACCACCGTGGTCAGGCTCCTTCGCGCCAGGCATTCGCGCAAAACGCTCTGGAGAAGGCACTGCTGTGGTGCGACTCGGTAAATCCACAGCATACAGTGTCGCAACCAGACCCGCGTGTGCGGCGGGCGGCGGACTTTCTGATTTCAAAGCTCAACGAGCCCTTTGACGAGGAAAAACTGGGGCATGCGGCAGGTCTTTCGCCATCGCGGCTGCGACATCTTTTCAGATTGCAGATGAAGGACTCGCCACGCGCGTACCAGGAAAAGCTGCGCCTTGGCAGAGCACAGGAGTTACTCGCCATGTCACGGCAGACCATCGGAGAAATAGCACTGGAGCTGGGCTTCGAAAGTGCCTTCTACTTTACATTACGCTTTAAAAAGCATACCGGAGAAAGTCCCCGCGCCTATCGACAGAGAATAACGCGCATGTAAGACCATTTCGCATCGGCACCAATTGCTCAACAGACCGGAGCCGATTTTGGGTGCAGGCAGGGCTAGCTCGGGAGTGCATTGATCTATAGAGCCAAAGGAGCCCCGGATATACAATCAACTCCGGAAACGGTCTTAGAGCAGTTCGTAGAATAAGTCTTATACCCAGGCCGCCTGGCGTTGCTCCGAAAGGGTTCTCACCATTCGCAGCAGAGACTGGATATCGAAGGGCTTGTGTAGAATATGGGTGATACCGATCTCGGCCAGTTCCTTCCGGTCCACGCTTTCTTCACGGCCGGAAATAACGGCGACACCAAAGTTTGGTGACAGCTTGCGCAAAGCCCTGATGGTGGAGACGCCGTCCAGATGTGGCATGGTCATATCGCTCAGGACGATCTGCACTTCACGGTGATGTTGTGCGAACCAGGCTATGGCGCTGACGCCGTCCTCAACCGCGTGGGCTCGGTAGCCGTATTGCTCCAGCGTGGCGCTGGCGGTGGTGCGGATCGCTTCTTCGTCATCGATTACCAGCACCAGCTCGTCATTGCCGCGGTAGATCTCCATGCTGCGTTCCTCGCCGGGGGCAACATGCGCGTCGGTTAGTGCGGGAAGGAAGACTTCGAACGTAGTGCCCTGGCCCACCTGCGTATGCACTTCAATGAACCCGCTGTGCGCCTTTACAATGCCAAGTATCGTGGAGAGCCCAAGGCCCGTACCCTTGCCGAGTGGCTTTGTTGTGAAGAACGGCTCATACATCCGCTCCACCACGGCTGGTTCGATTCCCGTGCCAGTGTCGCTGACACTGATCTGAAGGAACGCGCCGGGGCGTGCCCGGTCGCGGGCACTGGCCTGCAGCGCGTCGATCACCACATTGGCCGCCGAGATCGTGATCACACCGCCGCTGGGCATCGCGTCGCGGGCATTTACGCAGAGATTGAGCAGGACCTGATCCAGCTGGGTATCGTCGCCATTGACGGGCCAGAGGTCATCACTGATTTCCGAGCGCAGCTTGACATTGGGGGGGAACGTCTGGCTCAGCACCTTAAGGGACTCCTCGATCATAGGCCCCAGATCCAGCAGCTCGTGCTCGGCGTCGCCGGTACCTCGCGCAAAGGTCATCAGTTGCTTGATCAGGCGCGAACCTCGCTTGGCGCTTTGATGGATCGTGTCAATAATGCGCAATGCAAACGGATCGGACTGAGTCATTTGCAATAGATCCGAACCCATCAGGATAGGTGCGAGCACATTGTTGAGATCGTGCGCAATGCCGCCGGCCAGAGATCCAATGCTATCCATGCGCTGGTTTCGCAGGATGTGGTTCTCCATCTGCTTCTGTGCGGTAATGTCGCGGAGCGCCACAACGACGCCGCTGAGGATGCCATCTGCGTCGCGTATCGGCTGGGCGGTGAAACTGAGCATAATCCCTTCAGGGTGTGGCTCCGTCTTGGCAAAAACCTCCACGTTGGAGATGGATTGACCCAGCAGCGCAATGTTAATGGGGTGCTCGGATTCCGGCAGCGGCGTGTGGCGATCGGACCGGAAATAGCTGGCGCGCATCGGCATCATGGAACCCGGCACGACAGCGCCCAGAATCTGGACCGAAGCGGGATTCATGATGATGAACTCGTGCTGCATGTTCACTACCACCAGGCCGTCGCCCATGCTATGGATAACCGATTGCAGAATGGTCGCCTGCTTTTGCACAGCCTGCTCGGCTGTCGCACTCTTCGCCATCTCCGCTTCCAGCTCAGCCGTACGCTCCTGAACGCGGCGCTCCAGCGTCTCCGTCAGTGCGCGCAGCTCGTCCTGAGTTTCGACCAGTGCCAGGTTGCGCTGCACGGCCGTTTCATAGCTGCTCAGCAACAGATTCAGTATCTGCAGGCGGTCGGAATTAATCACGAAACGCTGGCCACCAAACATGATCTGAATGGCGACTTCCACCCGATGCTCGTTACTGCGCAAGTCGCGATTGCTGATGATATTGCGCACTCGTGCCAGCAGATATTCTTCCTGGAATGGCTTGACGATAAAGTTATCCGCGCCGCTTTCCAGACCGCGGATTACGTCCACCGGATCCGCCAGCGTTGTCACCAGAATGACCGCCGTTTTGCCCATCTGGGGGTGCTTCTTTACGCGACGACACAGCTCATAGCCGCCCATCTCCGGCATATTAACGTCGGTCAGGATCAGGTCTGGATCGAAGCTCTCAAGCACATTGAGCGCTTCCACACCATTGACGACTGCTTTCACGTCGCAGTCCATTTTCTCTAAAACTATGCACAACTGGGCGCGCTGGGTGGCGCTGTCTTCTGCGACCAGAATGCGTACAGGGTGCTTGAGTGGCGGGGCTATAGGGCTCATAAGTCAGGTACGGCTCGGATGGTGGGTGACGTCAGATGAAAAAGACGGGTTAAGAGATCAGCGATCTCCTCTGGGGAAAGGATGTGCTCGGCAGCGTCTAGCTTGACGGCCTGTCCGGGCATGCCAAAGACGACGCAGCTTTCCTGATTTTGGGCGATGGTCATGGCCCCCTGATCGCGCATTTCCTTCAGTTCAGCAGCGCCGTCAGTGCCCATACCAGTGAGGAGTACGCCGACGGCCCTCAAGCCAAAGCTCTTTGCAACCGACCGAAACAGCGCGCTGACGCAGGGTCTCAACCCATGCTCAGGGGGTGAATCCACAAGATGGACGCGGCTGTAGGGTGTAACTGTGAGATGAAACCCATCGGGCGCAAGGTAAATATGACCCGGTAAAAGTAACTCGGCATGGACAGCTAAATGTACAGGAAATGGCACAGAACGTGACAACCACTCAATATACCCTGGCATAAAGCCATCCGACATATGTTGCACGATGACAATGGGCACCGGCAAAGTCACGGGCATACGGCTCAGCATGGCGAGAAGCGCCTGCGGACCGCCTGTGGAGGTACCTATCGCGATAAGATCGAAGTTGCGGGTCTCGGTCCCAAGGGCGAAACGGCTGCCGGACTGCAAAGATACTGTATCTGACCCATTGGTAACAGCTTCGTTGCGACTGGCACTTACAGCAGAATTGCCATTGCCTGTTCCGCTACGCAAATGGTCCTCCTTGCCGAAGATCGCAACTGGCCAGCGACGGACCACTTTTACCTCTGACATCGCTTTGACGATACGTATCAGGGCGAGCGAGTCGGCGCTAAAAGCCGGGTTACCGACACCAGCGGGCCGCTGAATGACGGCAACTGCACCCGCCGCCATGGCCTGGAAGCTGATACTGACTTCGCCGGTATCCAGGCTGCCGCTCATAATGACGATAGGCACCGGAAAGCGCTGCATGATCTGTTGTGTGGCCTCAAAGCCGCCCAGCTTGGGCATGTGGATGTCCATCGTCACCACGTCGGGACGAAGTTTCTCAACAAGACGCACGCCCTCAATGCCATTGGGGGCGGTACCCACGACCGTTAGGCCAGAATCCTGTTCCAGAATATCGCGGATGAGCTCCCTGGCAACAGCGGAGTCATCAACGATAAGAACACGTACAGGACGTGAAGCTGCAGGTGGCTCCAACATCATAGCAGGCGCCTCACAGTCTCGAGCAGATTACTCTCCTCGAAGTTACGCTTGACGATATAAGCGTTGGCCCCCGCGACCAGCCCGCGCTCTCTGTCTTCACGGGAGTCCAGGGATGTCACAAGAATGATAGGCATGGCGGATAGTGTGGAGTCAGCGCGGATTTTCTCCGTAAGGCCTACGCCATGCAGCCTCGGCATATCTACGTCAGTAACAACGAGATCGAACGATGCGCTGCGCAGTTTCGCAAAGGCGTCGATGCCGTCCACGGCAGTTTCCACCTTAAAGCCGGCTGCTTCCAGAATGCTTTTTAGCAGCGTTCGCGAGGTTATTGAGTCGTCCGTTACAAGGATTGACTTAAGTGTTGATTTCTCCTGATCCGAATATAGTGCAAAATTAATACCGGAGCTATTACTATTCTTGTCATCTTTACTATTGACACTATTAATAGCACTTTGACTTTTGCCTATGGCAATCCGCAGCAATTCTTGTGCATCAAGAATCAATGCAAGGCTGCCATTCCCCAAAATGGTTGCTCCCCCAATATGTGCCAGGCGTGTCGCCTGCTGTCCGGTCTTCTTTGCTACAATCTCCTGCTCACCACAGATTTCATCTACCACAATCGCCAGACGAATGCCGCCTGCCGCCACAACCAACAGGGAATGCTTCACCTTTTCTGGAGGGAGCGCTCTGGTCGCAGGATCGACCGGCTGTGAGGGGATCCGCAACACGGCGCTGAGATGCACAAGTGATATCTGCTCTCCAGCGAGCACCACTGCCTCGCAGTTCTCCAGTGTCGTAATTTGTGCCCCGCTGACCCGCGCCACACGTTGAACGCTTGCTACCGGCAACACGTAAAGCCGATCCCCTACCCTCGCGACCACGCCGCGGAAAATGCTCAGCGTCAACGGCAGACGTAAACGCAATGTCGTCCCCTGGCCTCGAACGCTTTCCACCCGTACGCTGCCGCCCAGCTTTTCGGCCTTCTCGCGCACAATCGCCAGGCCAAGCCCATGGCCGGACAGATCCGTAATCATAGGGCTGGTGCTGACGCCGGAACCAAACACGAGTTGCTGTGCTTCTTCCTCCGAAAGCTTCGATGCCGATCGAGGAGCAACAGCATCCGGCGCCTCGTCAGCCTGTAGTGTGCCGGCTTTGATTGCCGCGCGCTTTAGCTTCTCTGTATCGATGCCACGCCCATCGTCGGAGATCGTCACTTCGACAAAGCCATTGCGTGCTGGTGCAATATGCACTTTAAGAGCTGCAACACGAGGTTTGCCGGCAGCCACTCGCTCTGCGGGAGGCTCAATGCCATGATCCAGGCAGTTGCGCAAAATGTGGACAAATGGAACCTTCAGCTCGGCAAGAATACGCCGGTCCAGTTCGATGGCGTCGCCCTCCACTTCCAGATTTACTTCTTTGGACTGATCGCGCGCCAGATCCCTGACGGTCTGGTGGATGCTGTCCAGCAGCCAGGAAAACGGAAGCATGAGCAGCTCGCGTGTGCTTTCCAAAAGGCCATCCACCTTTCCGGCCAGCGCATTGCGATCGTGCGTAATGGCTCGCGACGTCTGCTCAAGGCTTGTCTTAATGCCATAAAAAAACTCGGAGTTCCACGCCAGAAAGGAGCGCATGTGATCGACCACCTGCTCGACCGACACCCCGGCCGGCAGCAAACCATTGAAGTTCTCCTTCCGCGGGGAAAGCATCCGGCAAAAATCATCCCGTACAGAACTCCACCTCTTGGGCCATTCTGACAGCGAGGCCGTCAGCAATTGCAGGTCACCAGCATGCTGACTTACTGCCAGCTTGTCCGCGAGCAGTTCCTCGGCCTGCGTGCGCACCGAATCCAGCATGGCCGTGGAGACACGCACCGTTTCAATAGGCGTAGTTGTAACCGGCAGAGGCAACGGAGGCGCCTCAAGAAGCGCTGTATGCAGTTCAGAATCCAGAAATGGCGAGTGGAAATCGGGAACAAAGGCGTTAGAATCTGCAGCGGCTTCGGGGCGCGAATCGCCCTTCATCTCAGGATCAGCATTAACATTCGCGCCTGTTGAAGTCTGAAGCGCTTCTTTACTTTTGATTACCACCTCCTGCTTGTCCGAAGTGACCTCGGTGGCAGGAAGCTGAAAAGACGCCGTAGCCAGAGGGGCCGGCGCGACGGCAGCAGGAGCCGGAACGGGAGCGGGAACGACAGAGGGAGTTGCAGGTGTAACAGGAAGCGGGGCCGGCTTCGCAGCAAACGCAGAGGCACTTGAAGTAAAGATAGAGGAAGGCGCTGAAGCTCTCGCTTTGGCACCTGGTTCAGACGTTGCTTTCAGCGCGGCAAGAATTGCCGTAGTACTGGGCGGAACGGTCTTCTTATCTTCTGCGATCAGAAGCTGCTCGGTCATTCGGGTGCCGTCCAGAAGCAGATCCAGCAACCGCTTGGGATTCGTCCTGAGCGACAGCTCACCTTTTTTCAGCCTGGAGAGAATGGCTTCCATTCCCTGGCATACCGACTCCACATCCAGCTGATTCACGGACCGTGCCGCACCCTTCAGGCTGTGTGCTTCTCGAAAAGCGGTTTCCACCAGATCGCGCTCGGCTGCTCCCGGGTCTTTTCCTTCACCCGTGGCGGCTTCGATCTGAAGCAGTACACGGGACAGCGTCTCCAGATGTTCCTGGGCTTCCACCCAGAACACCTGCCAGAGCCGTGCCCGCAGTGCTGCTTCACGTTCGTTCATTGAAATAAAGTAAATGCTCAGGAGAAAACGTGGCTGCCGCTACGCTGCTTTCACCTGATACTGGTTGATAAGCTTCTGCAGTTTCTGCCCCACGCCGTGCAGGTTACGGGCCGCCGCTTCGGTCTGCCGCGTGCCGCTGACATTCTGGTTGATCGCCTCCTTAATGTTCTCCATTGCCGAAGCAATCTGATCCATGCCCACCGACTGTTGCTGGCTTGATGCGGCGATCTGCAGTGCCGCCTGTGCGCCAGCCTCAATCACCTCCGCCAATGAACGAATCGAATCATTCGCGGCAGTTGCCTGACGCATGCCCGCTTCCACGGTCTTGTCGCCCTGCTCCGCGGCCATCACGGATCGGCTGATCGCCTTCTGGATGTCGCTGAGGATCACGCGCACCTGCACCGTCGCCTGCTTCGACTGATCCGCCAGGCTCTTCACCTCCTGCGCTACCACGGCAAAACCTTTGCCCTGATCCCCTGCCCGTGCCGCTTCAATAGCCGCGTTTACTGCCAGCAAATTCGACTGCTCAGCCAGATCCGCAACTGTCGCCACAATCTCCCCGATTGTCTGGCTTTGCTCGCTGAGACGCACCACGGTTTCTGCGATCGATCCCATCTGAAGCTGGATCTTTCCCATGCTGTCGAAAGACGCATCCATGGCAGTCCGGCCGGTCTGTGCAATTTCGGATGCCTTTTGGGCGTTATCCGAAACAAGCCGCGCCTTTTGGCTGGCCAGTTGGGCCGTTTGTTTTACCTCTTCAATCGTCACCGTCGTCTCAGATACAGCAGTTGCCGTCTCTGAAGCGCCTGTGGCACCCTGGGTCGTCGCAGCAAGAATCTGGCTTGCCGATGTGCCGAGCACATTTGCCGCATCCTGAAGTTCACTGGTAGATCTGCGCAGGCTGGTGCGCATTGTGGCGAATGAGTTCCCCAGCGTATCAAGAGCCGACTGCGGCTTAACTTCGCTGACAAGATCTCCGCGTGCGATGGCCTGGGCCGCCAGCGCCATGGAGTTCAGCGAATCCTGCATGCGAGAGAATCCGCGCATCAGATCGCCTACTTCATCCACTCTATTTGTGGGAGCAAGTCTGACGGTGAGGTCGCCTTCTGCAATGCGCCCGGATGCGGCGGTTACCTCCGCCATGGGCCACACAATATCCGTCCAAAGCCATGAGCCTATCAGAATGACCAGGGTAACGGAAACAGCCACGCCTACCCCCACAATCCATCTTGACGTCCAGGCGCTGTCCAGAAAGTCTTTCTGCCTGCTCGCCAGTAATTTCGTTTCGTCATCCACCATGCGGTTAATCAGATCACGAATATTAGCCATGGAGGCCAGCCCGGTTTCTTCAGACCCCTTCTTGATCGCAGCCTCAGCACCCATCTGCCGGCGCAATTGAATCACCTCATTCACTTCCCGAAATTTGTTCAGAACAAGTGGCTGCAAAGTCTCGAGTCGCTTCTGCTGCTCCATGTTGTCGTGGGTTTCCGCGGCGAGCAGTGCCAGATCGTCTTCTGCCGCCTTCTGCGCTCCACGCTGTGGCTCAACAAAAGTTTCATTACCGCTAATGATAAAGCCGCGCTGAGCCGATTGCACATTGAGAAGATTCTTATGTAAACTCTCCAACAGTCCTATAATGCGGTTCGTATGCGATGTCCATTTTGCGGTGTTCTCAAACTCATTCACACTAAGCCAGGACATGTAGGAAAGTGCCAGCTGCACCAGCAGGATCACCATAAATCCCGTAGTTATTTTTGCCCCCAGAGACCATTTAAACATAAAATTGAAGATATAAGTTATTGATGTAAATTCGATCGACGAAGCCATGTCGGGGGCCTCATCGCATCGTTCGCCCTCCGCCAAAGCGGGTATCACGGAGCATGAGGCGGGCATCGAGAACAATAAGGCCCTCCGCTGTAACGCCTCTGCAGAAAGCCGACCGCACTCCCATCATGGTGGGAAGTGGTGCCTGCAACAGGCTTTCC
This sequence comes from Methylacidiphilales bacterium, assembly GCA_041287705.1. GTDB lineage: Bacteria > Verrucomicrobiota > Verrucomicrobiia > Methylacidiphilales > UBA1321 > LW23. The sequence continues at coordinate 46,826 of JBGGNE010000376.1, forward strand.
GGAACGACTCGCAATGCACCGGAAACCGCATCTGCAAGAAGGCCGAACTCGCTCGCACCATCCTGGAGTACAATGATTTTATTCAGATTGGTGATGCCCTGGGGCGGCAGATCAAAAAATGGTTTCAGGTTCATCACTGTGAGCATGCGTCCCCGCCACGGCGCAAAACCCAACACATATGCCGGTGCACCGGGCAGTGGCATGTAGGCCTCAAGTTTGGCGACAGCTCTCACGAAACGCGCTTCCAGCCCGTACATTTCGTGCAGCAGGGAGAACTCCACCACATCCATGGTCGCCTCCGCCTGGGCCACCGGCGGAGCAAGGGCCACCTGGCGGGCGCGGGCTCGCAAAGTCTCGACTCGCTCCTCCGGCGTCACTTCATGACCTCGCTCCAGCTGAGCGCTCACTTTCATCAGCCGCGCCCTGAGTGCCGGCCAGTCTATGGTAGTGGCAATATCATTCATTTAGGCGGCGTGTTGAAGGGTGTAGATCATATCGCGAAGATGACCTGCCGTGAGACCTTCCATTTCAGGAAGAACAGTCTCCGGCACCATGGGGCGCAGCAAATTTAGCGCGCGCTGAAAACACTTGGCGGCCTGGGGTTTCTTGTCCTGGCGAAGAGCCAGACTCCCCAGAGCAAAGTGTGCTGGTATAAACTCGGGATCGAGATAAAGGACACGTCCCAGAGCAACCGCCGCATCCTCTGGTCGGCCGATTTCCTCAAGCACACGCGCACGCAAAAAATGCAGCGCCGGATTGATCCGATCCGCAGCGATGGCCTCACGGCAAAGATCCAGAGCGTCGGTTAGCCGGCCAGCATCAGCAGCTTCTCGGGCCTGCAGCGCACAGCGCGCTGACAAAGTCTTGCTGGCACTCAAAGGATCGACAGGTTTCAGTGCCGCCGGGACCGTCAAAGGTACTATCGGAGCCGGCAAAGTTGTCTGAACGCTGCCAGGCAGAGACGCAAGAGCAGGAGCGACTATGCGTGGCTCCAGAATACCCAAACCCGCCGGCGCACCAGCCTGAGGAGCAGCTTGTTCCTGCTTCTGGTAAATCGATACCCCATTAAAATTTCGAGGAGCAAAACCCGTCAGCCGCTGCAGCATGTATTCGGTGGGGCTCATCGAGAGCCACCCGCCGGGCGCAAGCGTATGATACATGCGCCGAAGCGCGGCCTGAGCCTGCCGGGGTGAAAAATACATCAGCACGTTCCGGCACAGAATCAGATCCATGTCCTCAATTCCCGACTTAGTGCCGGGGTAGGAGTTGTCCGCAAGATTCAGCTGCATGTACTTCACACGAGACAGTATACGCGGATGCACACGAAACCGGTGCGGCTCCAACTGATCAAAAAAACGTGAACGAAACTCCGCGTCAATTCCTCGAAACGACCACTCGGTATATACCCCTTCCTCGGCGCGACGCAGAAATTCGGTGTTGATATCCGTCGCGAGGATCAGAATCTTCCACGAGTCAATATCGGGCAGCAAACGCTCCAGCAATATGGCCAGTGTGAGCGGCTCTTCGCCCGTGCAACAACCGGCGCTCCATAAGCGGAGATGGCGCGTGCCACCCGCGCGGCGCTCAATAAGGCTTGGCAGGATATGCTTTTCCAGCGCTTCCAGCGTACCACGCTCCCGGAAGAAATAAGTTTCACCGACCGTAATACGCTGCACCAGTGCCTGCAGCACTTCGTCGGAGACACGACCCAGCGCGAATGCTGTGGCGTCCAATCTGCCGCTGCGCCCGTTCTCAAGGCGCAGCAACTCGCCAAGCACAGCCGCCAGCTCTGCCTGTCTTGATGGTGAAAAGCTGAGGCCCAGGTGTTGCTCAATATAGCTCAGCACACCCGTCTGTTGCTTGTCGTCAACGGGGTTCATGAGCAGCGCTTAGTTTGGCGGCAGCCGTTGCAGATGATGACGCGGAAAGCGCCACATCCAGAGTCATTTGTTCATCAAGAGCCAGGCACCGGTCCAGGTTATGGATCATGATCAAACCGTCCGGGCGTTTCGCGACGCCCGAGATGCCCATGTCGGACAACTGCGTGCCAATAGAATCCATGGTTACCCAGTCCTCGGTCGACACGCGCTCAAAACCACAGACTTCGTCCACCAGCAACGCCAGGCGGCGACGTGCCGTGTGGGCAAGCACCAGATGATCGCTGGGCATCGGCTCGCGCTCCGGCAAACCGAAACGCCGGCGCATGCTGATAACGGGTAAAACAGCGCCCTGGAAGTGAATCACGCCTATAACGTTTTGAGGTGCATTGGGTAAGGCGAAATATTCAATAAGCCTGATAATGCGATCCACAGCGGGAAAAATCAACCCGTAAGATTGAGCATGAATCTTCAGGACTACAATGGAATGCGGCATCGGCATGGTCATGAATTCATCCTTTCAGTACGTCGGGGATTTTTCTTAAGCCTGACGAAGCAGACAATGTGCTGTAAAATTGCCCTTAAAATGTATATCCTTCTCCTGACGTTATTTAATCAATGTGCCCAGCGCACTTGGAACAGAATTAATTTAAAACCGCTCGGACGTATCCCACGGCAATAAAAAGCTCTGAATGATGGAGTAGATTAATGCAATTTTCCCGAACTGCATCAAGCCAATTCATCATAATCATATCGATACAACGTTCTCACAAAGATTTCATGTGACAACGCAACACATATTCGTCTAAAACGTTTTTCCAAACGCCTGCGGCAGTGCATGTTTGAGCCTTTTCAAATGAATCGGCACATCGCACACTTGAACTTAAACTTTTCTGTGATAACCGCTAAATTTAATTGATCAGCCAACTAACGTTTAGACATCAATTGAGTCCTTCCACACGAGCATCAGCTTTTCTTCATGTGGATAGCGCCGAATATTTGTATTGCCGTCACACGCCGCTACAACACGCGCACCATTCCACGGGGAATTCGTGGCCTCGGAAAGGGTTAGCGCCGCATCGTCCGCACTCATAAACTTTTCGGCGTGAAGTAAATCACCCAGAAGTTCTCGGTCGCTCTCTACAGTCATAGAACCTCCGGCAGTTGCATGCGTTTGATTCTCTGCCATTCCCGATCGCGGCTGATCCAGCAGCTCGGGCTCGGTATTCATGGGCAGAAGGAGCGCTTCGCGCCAGCGCTCCAGCTTGTGAGCGAGAAACTCAACCACATCAGCCCCGGTGAAACGACCTACCGAACCACCATTGGCTTCCGCAAAAAGATCCCGTGCCGCATAAAGCTCTGCTGTTTCCGCCGGATCCAGCACCACCAGTTGGAGGCAGTTCGCCTTTGCGGATTCAATTACGGGCGCCGCCTTTATCCAGGTCGGCTTTGGGATCAAGGGCAACTCCTGAGTGCGGAATATAACCGCTTTGGCGACAGGCACCGACTGCCCGGCATGCCATGCGGTGACCTGATTCGCCAGACCAAGCCATTGCCGCCAGTCCATCTCGCGCGTAAACCCAAAGAGCACTATCGCCTGTCCCGGCACTTCCCAGCGCTCCTCAAAATAACCGTTGGGATCCTGGTGCTCCTGGCATTGAACATTCCCGCCCATTGCCAGGGGATGCTTGACCAGCCACCGCAAAATGTCCGCGTCGTACTCCAACCAGCGAGGATTAGCACCATGTTCTGCGACATACTCGGCAAAATACTCGTCCAGCGATTGTTCATGATGCCCCTCGGTCGCCCCCTCATCTATTACTACGCCGGCACCCTCCAACCGGCCTGCATCCCAACGGTCGCGGCATAGCTGCATGAACTCGCGCGCGCCCATGGAACTGCGTCCGGGCAGAATTTCCTCCAGCCAGGCAGAGTTGCTGAACTGCGCAATAATATGCTTGGGGACATCCCATCCATGCAGTCGCAGAGCAATAAGCTCCGCCGCCTGATCTCGGTCAAGTCCCTGCAGCACAACGGGTTTCGAGAATCGATCGCGATGAGCCACGTCCAGTGCCGGTACCATACGCCGCTCCCAGATTGATTGGTTGGTGGTCACCACGATGAAGAGGTTCATTGCTTCATTGACCAGCCGCGTTACCACTTTACCGAACGCTCTCGTAAGCGCCTCGCTGTCGGCATAGTCCTCCGTCTGGTCGAAGCAGAACATGAACGGGCGGTAAAATGCCGCCAGATCGCACAGATCCAGCAATCTCTCGCGACAAAAATCATTACGCTCCTCTGCCGGGTGGATCGTTACAGCCTCCGCTGGTAACAACCCCAGGAGTTCCCGATCGGCATCGTCTGTATTTTCACCCCGTATCCACGCCAGGCAGGCAGAGCGCTTTGGTGAGTGAGCGGGTGAATTCGCGTACTGAAAAAGCACGCGCAGCCAACCCGGTCTGCGCAGTGAAATAGAGAGCCGGTGCAGTTCGCGCTCGCATACTGGCAGAAGCTCATTCAGAAACTCTTCGCGGAGATACGTGCTGGCCGGATCTTCTCCGCACTGGAGGTTGATTTCAGGCGAAGTGCGGTACCACGCCGCCTGTTCGGCTCTGTCGACATCGGGTCCCATTGGTATCACTCCGCCGTCGATGGCCCCGGCAAAAAGATTGAGCACGACCCCACGAGCAAAGGCGTCAAGCTGCATGGGCTCCGTGGGAGACCAGTCCGACTGATCCGTGGAATCGGGATAATCCAGCTCCCGAACAACGCGGCCCAGCACCGTTTCCCAGCATTTACTCACGCTCTCAAAAGCCGTGAGATACACAAGGGTCGCCCGATCATCCAAAGCGTAGAAGAGACGACCAATAAGATGTGACTTGCCATAGCCGGGTGATGGCGACATCACCAGTTGCGCCTTGTCGCTTCGTCTATCCTTACGCGGCGTTTCTCCACTGTCCAGCGGTGCGAAACGTTGCAGCAGTGTCTTGAATGGAGCGTCGTTCAGGGATTCCACCGAGCGCCTTGCCTCGCGCGGCTGCTTTACCAGATCCCGCTCGAAGGGATTGACCGGCAAAGGATTATAGGGAACCAGTACGACCGGTGCGTTCGGACGGGAAACGCTCTCCGTAACAGGAAGGGGCGAAGGCGAAACCGTGGCCGTCGCTGCCCCGGCGATCCACTGCTGATCGGTGTTTTGCACCGCCGCGTTTTCGTCCGTCATAGCTGCCGTTGCCTCCGGTCTGGAAGTAATATGGAGCATACGTATTGTCCCTTTTTCCTGCCGCCACATCAAGGTGATACAGAAGTCTCAAATATTTGGCGGCGGCCCATACTAATTCATTCACGCCTTCCGTAGCCACACTTTCTTTACGTGCAATAGAGATAATATATCTAATTTAAGCGGACGCCACACCATTTCCTGCTTCGGCCAACGCATTCTCTGCATTGGGCTGGAGCAAACGCAGTAAAAGCGCATCAAGGGCGGCCATATCTACCGGCTTCAGCAAATGCGCTGCAAATCCTACAGCCAAAGCGGCTTCGATATCCTGAGTGCGTCCAAGGCCGCTGGATGCCACCATGATAATATGTCGCATTGCGGGATCCATCCGGATTTGCCGCGCCATTTCGAGCCCGTCCATCACCGGCAGACCGATATCCGAAAGGATGATTTCCGGCCTTTCGCGGCGGGCCAGTTCCAGGCCTGTTTTCCCATCATTTGCTGTGTAGATCTCACACTCGCGGCGACGCAAAATGCGGCAAAGCGCATCCAGCGTATCTTCCGAATCCTCCACGAGCAATATACGCCTCCCGCGCAGCAATCGCTTGTCCGGTCTGGAACTCACGCCAGCATCAGCCGTGACTCGCGGCGAAGCTGAGGCTGCTGCGTCCGACATCGATTTTGTCGCAATAGCGGGAGCTTCCTGCTTTGGTTCGTTGCTGGCTTGCAGTTCATCGCCGCCTGGGGAAGGTTGCGGCAGGTGCACGCCTTTGCGGTTATGCCCTCCCGTCTGCGTTGAGGCGTGCATATCCGTGTCTACGTACGCCTCCGCCGCAGGACTGCTCGCCACGCGGTTCTCTGCGGCGGGTCCACTCCCGGCGCCATCACGTTCGCTGGTCGCAATACGTATTTCGCGCGGCAACCTTACCGTAAAGGTTGAACCCTGCCCAGGGCCGTCGCTCTCTACGGATATATCTCCGCCATGCAGCTCCGTCAGACTTTTCGCAACTGAAAGCCCGATGCCCAGCCCGCCGGCACGTCGAGTCATCGACGCACGAGTCTGGTGGAACATCGCAAAAATCTCACGCATATCGTGCCGCGAAAGTCCCGATCCATTGTCCCGCACCTGGACCAGAATGTCGTGTGTGGATGCGGTCAGGGTCACATCTATGCGTCCGCCATTGTCTGTGTATTTGACCGCGTTTGTTACAAGATTCACCAGCACCTGGGTCATTCGCGCAGGATCTATCTGCAGGCAAATTTCCTCGGCGCAGGGATGAAAGTGAAGGGTTTGCTGCTTTTTCTCACACGCCGGACGTATGGTCTCCAGCGTTTGCTGAACCCACTCTTTCATCTTTGTCGGTTCGCGCAGCAGCCGCAGTTTCCGATTCATGATTCCCGACAGATCCAGCAGTTCATCGATCATCCTCGAAAGCGCGCGGGCATTGCGCTCGATAACGCGCAGCGAATGCGTATCCTCATCGGAGACCCGCGATGTATTCAAGAGCAAATGCGCGTGACTGACCACCGGTGTCAGAGGCGTGCGTAGTTCGTGACTGAGCGTCGCCAGAAACTCATCCTTAAGCCGCGCAGCCTCAGCCAGTTTAATGTTCTTCTCCTCAAGCTCCTGCCGCAGAGCCAGTTCCAGCGTTACATCGCGGAAGATACAGACACTGAGCGTAACACGTCCTTCAGGATCAAAAAGAATCGGACCGCCGCTGAACGATACGAGACGCGTCTGATTATCCGATCCCCGCAAATACAACGCCACATTGGAGAAACTGTCGCCGCGACTGGCGCGCGAAAAAGGCATCTCCTCTCTCCCAACGGCCAGATGATTCATCTGGCGAAAGCTGAAAGCGCCCGGCTTCGTGTCGATCCAGTCCTGCACGGAGTCTGCATCCTTGTGGCCCAGAATATGGAGAGCCGCCGCGTTGGCGCTAAGAATCCGGCACCGTTCACCCAGCAGTGCCAGACCATCCGGCATGCGGTTAATGATCATCTGCAGCTTGGTCGCATCGCTTTCCGCCGAAGTCAGCGTCTTCTTCAGCTCTTCTGTTTTTTCTTCCACGCGGCGTTCCAGGTCCAGATTTACATTCTGCAGCTCATTCTGCTGCGAAAAGAGCTGCCGGTTTGCAACCTCCAGCACGCGCTGATTCTCCTGAATGCTCTCCGCCATGGAATTAAATGCGACCGCCAGCGTACCAATTTCATCTGAGGTACTAACGGGCGCCCGTACCGCGTACTCCCCCGCTTTCAGCCTGCGCACAGCCTGTCCCAGAGATGATAGTGGGGATATGATCGAGCGCGAAATGATCTGCTGGATAAAGACCGTAAATACACCGACAAAGCCAACGGCAATCCACATCAGGATCACATAGTACTTCGCCCCGAGTGATTCGGCCTCCTTAGCCACGCTAACCTGAGAGCTCACGATGGAATAGATGATATCAGACAGACGCTCAATCTGCCTGAGCATATCGCGTCCCCTCTCCCAGTCGGCCTCAGTCCGCGGAGCAGCGCGAACCGAAGGCTTCTCCACTACAGTTGATCTGGGAGGTGCTTCTTCCCCGCGCGATTCCTCGTCCGCAACGGGATTAGGCGCGACAACCGGTATTACGGCGCCAAAATCTTTTTGCCAGGCATCGATAAGATCACGGCGCTGCTTGTCCATTTTGCCGCCAAAGCGCTCTCCCGCCATCAGCAGGTCCGCATCGTACAAGGCCCGGTTCATAATAGCCTTGGACTCATAGTACGACTGAAGATAGCGAGGATCCCCGGTACGAGCGTAACCTTCTGCCGAAACGCACATGACGGTAAGCATCGGGGGAACCGACTCCAGATGAGCAAGATAAGACATGCGCGAGCCCAGATCGGGATTGCTCTGGCTCGTCATCTTGAGCGAGTACTGCAAATACAGGGCGAGCAGGAAAAGCAGACAAATGCTTCCCACAAGGCACGTTATCAGGCGCGCCCTGATGCTGGAGGCAAAATTTACCATCGACACAGTCAGTCAGCCTACACCACGAGAGCTATGCATCCAACCATTTTCGAGCTCGCAACCCACCCACAACTCGACTATGAGATGGACCTCTATGAAACATTTTCTCGTCGAGCTGAGCTACACCGTGCCTTTCGAAAAAGTGGCGGAAGTCGTCGCCGAACACCGCACGTTCCTCCAGCGCGGCTATGATGCTGAGCTGTTGCTTTTCTCCGGCCCCCAGAATCCTCGCACCGGTGGCATCATCATCGCCCGCGCCCCTTCCCGCAATCAGCTCGCCGAATTCCTTGCCGAGGATCCCTTCCAGCGGGAAAACGTGGCATCTTACCGCATCGTGGAATTTGAAGCTGTTAAATCCCAGCCCTTCATGAAGCCGTGGATCGAAGGCTCTGTCGATCTGGTTGCTCCAGAGTCTAAGCCCAAAGTTGCTGTATAAAGCCCACAGAGCAGCAAGGCCTGTCATTCAAAAGAAAGGCCCGTGTATTCCGGATTTCTACGGAATACACGGGCAACTCATCAACAGCCTTGCGACCCGATCACCCAACAGGATCCAGCGTCACGCGGCTGGATGAGTGAAGAAGTAGTCAGGCGTCGAGCAGGGTGCGCAGATACTTTGCGCTGGCTGACACAGCCGCGGGCGCATTCTCGCCCTCGAATTCCACAACGGTGGGCCATTCCTTGCCCTTGCCGATCGAAAGAATTCCACGGAAGTTCACGTCGCCCTGCCCGGCAGGCACATCCGCATTGTCTGCTTTGCGCAGTTCCTTGGCGTGAATCAGACCGATACGGGAGTTGTTGTCCACGACGTACTGATAGGAATCCTTGCCGCCGCGTTCCAGCCAGTAGGTATCCACTTCAAAGCCTACCAGTTGGGGATCCGTCTCCGCCATCAGGATCTCCAGGCCGTGCGTGCCATCCAGATCGAACAACTCGAAATCATGGTTGTGATAGTAAACGTTGATACCATAAGGCTTATACGCTTCCGCCGCTTTGTTCAGGCGGGCTGCCACGGACTTATAGCCGTCCCTGGTGCGCAGATCTTCGCCAATCCACGGCACAACCAGACGGCTGTTACCTACTGCTTTGTGAAACTCTGCATTTGCGGCCACTTCGCCTTCCACGGAATCCAGACCCACGTGAGCCGCCACTACGGTAAGGCCCGTTTCTTTCAAAAGCTCCTGCCACTTTTCGGCCGACCAGCCGTAAGTACCTGCCAGTTCAACACCATCAAAGCCCAGTGAAGGCACGGAGCGCAGAGCTGCCTCCGGATCCTGCGTAAATTCGCGACGCAGGCTGTACAGCTGTACGTATAGGGGAATTTTCATGAAATAGTACTGACACTGTTCGAGTTTAAGGCCAGCGCACCGATTAGCGGATACACGCCGGAATAAAACTGCACCATACCTTACGGATTCGGAAAGAAAAGCACGGAAAAGCAGGTTAAAGTGTAAAAGCTCACTATCAGAGACAAGGCACAGCAGTGGGGAGCTGCAGGAATCTTTATATCGCTAAAGGTAGTTGCTTGCACGTGATCGACATGCCGCGCCCTCTATCCTCTAAGAAAAGGACATCATTCACTCAGCCTCCTCAGATAACTCTGTTAACTGCGATGAATTACCCTAAAACATTACAACAACTGTCTGAGACCAATTAACGCCTGCGATTGGTCTGATTCAGACATCCCTGTCCCCGATAATTGACGCGATACAACGGGCAGCCTTGATCTTTGCGGTTCTCGCCGCTACAAGGTTCAGATCGGCGGCGTGCATGAGTTAACCGATGCGCCGGCCACTCACTGCCCTGCCCATGTCCACCCCCGACGCCACCCCGTCCGCTCCCACCGTAACCCCGATTCCGGTAGTCGCTCCGTCGACAACCACCACGGCCCCAGTCCCGGTGGCTGCCTCAGTTCCATCCACAAGCGAAGCGCCTGCCTGGCCCAAATGGGCTCTGGATCTTGCCACGCTTTACCGGAGCAATGCGTCCAGCCAGTTCATCCTGTACGGTAACATCAATGACCGCTGCGTGTTACCACCTTTTGCCTCCACGGCACCTGCCGTTGCTGCCACTCCCGGCGTGCCAGGCTCCGGCGTTGCGTCTCCCGCCCCGGGCGCAACTCTGGGTGGACTTTCGGACTTCCTGCTCCGTGTACTGATGCAGCCATTTCAGGTTGTTCTTTCCTACGACCTCGGCAACGGACTACGCATCGAAAAGGGTGCCGAAATCATGACGCAATGGCCACCTATGCGCGATGGAGCAGCCCTGCCCCGGGCACCCCGAGATGCTATCGAGGCGCTGACTCGCTACTTCCGATTCTGTGCCAACCTCACGAAACTCGGCAAACCCGCCACGCATATCGGCGTCATTCTAAAGGCGGCGCATCTCGTGGTTCCCGCCATTCCCGGCTCGCTGAATTACGACCTCAGCGCACTGGCCATGCTCATTCGCGAGTGGGGCACGGAAGATCTTCTCGTCAGTAATCCCTTTGTCACGCTGCTGCTTACGGACAATCTGAACGACCTGCACCCGCTCCTGGTCAACAACCCGCGCTGCGTACAGATTCAGCTGCCTCAACCTGCCGAAGCGGAAATGACGCCTGCGCTCACTGTTTTCCAGCGGTCTTATCCTGTGGCGCTCAGCCAGTTTGCATCTGATACCGCGGGCCTCGGCGCACAGCTCGCCGGCGCCACTATCAGCAGCGTGGAAAGCATGTTGAAGTTAAAGGAATACAAGAAGGAAGCTGTTCTGCCGCAGGATCTCGTCAGACTAAAGAAAGAACTGGTAGAGCGCGACTGCAACGACCTTATCGAGTTTATAGAAACCAAACGCACGCTGGAGGACATGTCCAGCCAGCCGAAACTGAAGGCGCGACTGCGCGAGGATATTGCCCTCTGGAGACAAGGCGATCTTCAGGCCATGCCCATGGGTTACCTGGTATGCGGCCCCATTGGCACAGGCAAAACGTATATGGTGGAGTGCCTTGCTGGCGAAGCGGGTGTACCGGTCGTCAAGATTAAGAATTTTCGCGATAAATGGGTTGGCAGTACCGAGGGCAACCTGGAAAAAATCTTCCGCCTGCTGCACGCCCTTGGCCGCTGCTTCGTCTTCGTAGATGAAGCTGATCAGGCTCTGGGAAAACGCGACTCCGGCTCCAATGATTCCGGCCTCTCCGGTCGTATCTATTCCATGATAGCCAAGGAAATGAGCAATAGCGAGAATCGCGGCCGCATCGTCTGGATTCTCGCCTCCAGTCGCCCGGATCTTATCGAAGTCGATCTGAAACGACCTGGTCGCGTGGATGTGAAAGTCCCTATTTTCCCCACCACCACAGCTCGTGAAGGCTTCGACCTGATACGCGCCCTGTGCAAACGTCGCGGCCTCGTGATCGCCGAAGAATCCTTCTCCGACCTCGAAACGCAGATTCCAAATCTCCTGACAGCCGGCGCCGCCGAAGCCCTTGCCGTAAAAGCATATCGAACGCTCCGCACACGAAATCTGGCTGCCCTGGAGGCTGTCCGGGATAGCCTGAAAGATTATCAGGCACCAATTGCTCGCGAAGTTATGGAATTCCAGATGCGCATAGCCGTAAATGAAGCGACGGACTGGGAATTCGTACCGCCGGCGCTACAGCATTTGCGAGACAGCTAAAACTGTTGGTAAAGCCGTCAAACGGTAGTCGGAAAATGAGGTGAAACCGGGAGAAACTGCTCGATTCCGCCTTCCGCGAAGATAGCCGGAAAGCGCCATTGCCTCCATCCTCTCCAGCTATCCCCCCGATAAATCGATCGCCATTACTACACGCAAAAGCCTCCGCTGGAATCACGGATCCGCAGGCTCTACACCCGTTCCCGTGATGCTCTGGGTGGCGCTCGCCGTATCGGCAACTGCTTTATTGCGGGGTGATGAAAAGAAGCTCCTCCAGGCTGCCCAGGCCATTGGCATAAGTGAGAACATCACCACGCCGGCAATCAGATAGTGCAGGTAGTCGGCGATGGGAGTCCTCCCGATGGAATAACCGATCCAAAGCAATGTCGTCACCCACAGAATTCCCCCGGTAATGCTGAAGAGCACAAACTTGCGGTACTCCATCGCTGCAACACCGGCCAGGAACGGCACGAACGTACGCATCAGCGGGACAAACCGCGCCACAATCACTGCGGTGGGTCCATGCTTCACGTAAAAATCGTGCGCCTGAGTTACGTGTTTCTTTTTAAAGAAGTGCGAATCTTCCATTTTAAAGATGGCTGCCCCGGTTCTCGATCCCAGGAAATAGCCCAGCTGATCGCCCACCACGGCACCGGCGACCATAACGAAGTTAACCAGCCAGATATCCGCTAAAGGCTCTCCGGTGGAACTCGCTTTCGAGAGAGCGGCCCCTACAAACAGGAGCAGCGTATCTCCGGGCAGGAAGAAGCCGACCAGGAGACCGGTTTCCGCAAAGAGAATAGCAAAGAGGATCAGCAGCGCGATGTTGGATCCACCCGAATTGAAGATGGCTTTGAAAAATTCGGGAGAATTCAGCCAGTTAAACCAGTCGAGCATATCGTGAAGTGTGTTTGCGGAGGTTGAGTTCAACCATCTCCGCCAGTGTTAGACTCTGGGTTACAGAGCAGGAAAAGGCAAGCGCCACTCTACCCATCTTGGCGATGTAACGAAGTGAAACCCCTCGCTTGCAGAAACAGCCTTCATCCGCATCTGTTGAGAGAGAGCACTCCGCTCACTTTCCGTTAAACAAATGCGGCGCTGACTTCCTCCCAACAGTTCATTAACCGCTACTCATACCTCAGAGCTTCAATCGGGTCCAGTTGAGAAGCTTTAAAGGCGGGATATATCCCCGCCACCACACCAACCAGTAGGCTGAAGCTAAACCCGATTATTCCCGCTGTCATGGAAAAGATGGGGCTGAAGGCGGATGCGCTCATAAAGTTCTGCAGGACAGGTATGGCAGCCGCACCAACCAGCACACCTAACGCTCCGCCAATGGCGCTGAGGCAAATGGCTTCCGCAATCACCTGGATAAAGATATCCATACTGGTGGCACCCACAGCCTTGCAAAGCCCAATCTCGCGCATCCGCTCGCTCACGGAAGCCAGCATCAGATTCGTAATGCCAACGCCGCCGATGAGCAGAGTCACCAGGCCGATCGCCTGCCCTGCGGTTTCAAAGCTGCCCTTCGTGCTTTCGAAATCCGCCAGCCGATCCGCCTGCGTCACGATTCGGAAATCCTTCAGCCCGCGGTGCGTATGAGTGAGGACATTGGAGATCTCCTGCACGGTCTGCTGAATCAGATCGATATCCTTCACCTGCGCGTTAAGCCAGGTAAGTTTGGGCGAAGGCGCGAAGCGGTCGCGCATCGCCGTTATCGGGATAAAGGCGATACGGTTCTTGCCCTCCAGCGCATCCCAGTCTCCGCGAATGAGCGAATATTTCCTCAGCTTCCCCACCACAGTGAATGCGCAACCATTGATAGTCAGCGTCTGGCCGACCGGACTGCTCAGCTTGGGATAGAGAGCTTCAGCCACCGCGTGCCCAATCACCACAACAAGCGAGCGGTCCCTCACATCCCCCTGATTCAGGATTCGTCCCTGATCCACCTCATATCGATTGATGGCAAATATCCCCGATGTGACACCCTGCGTCCTCACGCGAAACGTCTTCCCCCCGGAAATAAGCACGGACTCCAGATCCACTTCAGGCGAAACAGCACTCAGATTGTGGCACAGAGTTTCGATCGCCTCCGCATCCTCCATCGTGCGCCCCTTGGAGAGGCTCTTCATCGATTTCTGATACTCCGGCAGGTAGTCGTCCTGAATAGCCAGCTTCTCAATGCCGCCCGACTCATAGATATTCGCCTGCCAGCCAATGAAAAGCCCGTTGATAAAGCCAATAATGACAATCAGCGAGGCAACGCCAAGAAAGACGCTGAGCAGACTCAGCACCGATCGCAGCTTATGCGCCCAGATTTGACCCAGGCCATGCCATATTGCCCTGAAGATATTCATGTGCGGATGTCGCTGAAAATTTTGCCATCGTTCACATGCAGTTGCCGCCGGGTACGGCGGGCCACGTTGGGATCGTGCGTCACAATCACCACAGTGCGGCCCCGCTCATTCAGTCCGGTAAAAAGATCCAGAATGGAGGAAGCCGTATTGCTGTCCAGATTGCCCGTCGGTTCATCCGCCAGGATAAGGCTTGGATTGTTGGTAAGAGCACGGGCAATGGCCACGCGCTGCCGCTGACCGCCGGAGAGCTGATTGGGGCGATGGTGCTGGCGCTCGCTCATGCCAACTGTCGCCAGCGCCTCAATGGCACGCTCCGTCGCGCCGGGGTCAGGACTCTTACGATAGTAATGCGGCAACAGCACATTCTGCTTCACGCTTAGCCTCGGCAGCAGATTGAAGGACTGAAACACAAAGCCGATCTTCTCCGACCGAATCCGCGCCCGCTCGTTCGGGGTAATGCGGGAAACATCACGCCCTTCGAACAGAATCTCCCCGGATGTAGGCTGATCAAGAAAGCCAAGCAAGTGCATCAGCGTCGATTTACCTGATCCCGAAGGTCCGACGATCGCCACAAAATCGCCCGACATTATCGAAAGATCTACACCATCCAGCGCATGTACCAGGCTGCCGCCCATGCGGTAATGCTTCTTTACCTGCTTCATTTCAAGGACAGGAATCATCGGCGGGAACCCGGCTTATCCTTTGGTTCTCCTGCTGGGTTCAGCGATACCACTTCGCCCTCGCTCAATCCGGATTTGATCTCGACATACAAATTGTCGCTTATTCCCGTCTGCACCTCCTTCTTCGCAATCTTGCCCTGATCCTTCACATAGACGTAGCTCGATTTCTCATTGCTGAACACCATGGAGATAGGCAGCGCCAGAGCGTTCTCCACGCGGGTAATGGAAATCGACACATTCGCAGTCAGACCAACTTTTACCCGTTTATCATCCGTAACAAAGGTGATGATGATGGGAAAAACGTGGATCGACTTATCCGTCTCGCGCGTCACCGCAAGAGGCGAGATGAATTTGATATTACCTTCCAGCTTCAGGTCCGGAATCGAATCAAGTGTCAGTTTCACCGGCATGCCGACGCCAAGTTTGGCCACATCTATCTCGTCCAGATCCGCATTCACCTCAAGCTGCCGCAGATCCGCCACAGACATCAGGCTTGTGCCGGACGATACAGAGCCCGCGCCGATAATCACCATGCCTTCCTGCACGTCGATTTTCAACACCATGCCGTCGCGCGGCGCCATAATGGTTGTCTTGGCAAGCTGCTGGCGAAGCGTCTCCAGCCGTGCGGAATAAATCTTAAGCTCGTTCAGCGCCAGTTGCGTATCGATCCGCAGATCATCAAATTGCTTTTGAGGAACAAGCCGGGCATCCAGCAAGCGCTGCTCGCGTCCCAGGTTGCGTCGCATCTTCTCCGCGCGCAGCTCCGATGCCTCAATCTGGTGAGTCGCTTCGTTAATCTGGCTTTCGAGCTCCGCCTTATCCAACTCCACCAGAACATCGCCCTTCCTTACCATAGTGCCGGCGATCACTGTCACCCGCGTCACACGCCCATTCACTTCGGATTTCACTTCGGTCGTCAGCGGCGCCTTAATTTCACCACGTCCCCGCACGAGTTGCTCCACATCGCGCTTCTCCACTTTTGCCGTGACAACAGCAGCCTCTGCCGCAGCCGCCATGGCTGCAGAAACCTTCACCCAATAGTTGTACCCATACCATCCCGCCCCAACAACAAGCAAAAGGACAATCAGCCCAAACCACTTCATACCCCAACCACCCATCCAACTGCGGCCCAACGCAGAAAATGTCCCGATTCAATCCATCCATCAGAAATCCGGGTCCCACAATAGAAAATCGAATCCATTCGTCTCGCTACTATTAACCACAGAAAACTAAATTGCGAGAAGAAAGCTTGCTTTGCTGACACGCGGCAACCCAGTAATGAAAAGCAGAAATGCTACGCAGCCTCTTCGAGTGGTTCCACACCGCTGAGAGTGGAAAAGCTAACCGAGCGCATAATCCGAATAAACTCCTGCATGAAAGCCGCTTCTGCTCCGGCAGCAGTCGTGGCCGCGTAGAGCTGGCTAAACAGACCATTCTTACCCACCGGCACACCGGTGACATAGGAGCGATCCAGAAAAGGCTGAACGGCCCAACTCGGCATCGCCGCGATGCCGCGCCTGCTGGCCACCAGTTGCAGAATCGCAACCGTGAGCTCTGTCGTACGGCGCTTAGGATTCACATCAGCCGGCTTAAGAACATCCCGTACAATATCAAGGCGATCATCCGGTATAGGATACGTCACCAGAATCTCCTGCTCAAAATCTGTTGCAGTAACGTACGGCTTTGAGGCCAGCGCATGCTCATTCGCAACGAGCGCCATCACCTTATAACGGAACAAAGGATGGTACACCCGCGCAGGCGCCCTCTCTCGACGGCTAATAATGACCAGATCCGCCACATCGGCCTCCAGCAATCCCACTGGATTAGCGTGAAACCCCGAAACAAGGTCCATCTCCACCTCCGGCCAGGCCACGCGAAAAGCGTCCATCGAAGGCATCAGCCAGTCAAAGCACGAATGGCACTCCACCACAATTCGCAGCCTCCCCGCCTTTCCCTCCCGTATCCGCGCAAGATCCCTCTCCGCGCGCTCCAATTCCGCGATCATCGAGTAAGCGGCCTCCAGCAATCGATGCCCTGCCGGCGTCAGTCGCAACGGCTGCGTCTTACGAATAAACAACTCCATCCCGCACGTATCCTCCAGATCCTTCATCTGGTGAGAAATGGCAGGCTGCGAAAGATGCAGGCGCCGCGCCGCATTCGAAAGGCTACCAGTGGAGGCAAGAGCCTCCAACATGCGTAAGTGTCTAATTTCAATCATGTTGGCATCCCACTGCAGAACGCTGCAGCTAATCTGCCACATCTTATCACGCCCCACCAAAAAACGGAGCTTTTCCGTTCCGCTCACTTTTTCCCGACAGTTCTACTTTCCTGCTTGCCAGCC
>JBGGNE010000377.1:0-21047 GCA_041287705.1 Methylacidiphilales bacterium
AATCCTGGGTCGCTTTTGGGCGATAGCAGCGTTGCGCTTTTAGTCATGCATTATTCTAATGCACTCCCTCAATCGCGCCTTGCTCTCATCCCAAAATCGAGCCCAGTTTTTATACCAATTAACGCCTGCGAATGGTCTAAGGGGTCTCCGGAGATGCTTTGGAGTCTCCGGAAAATAAAAACGCGCCAGGAACAAAGTCCTGACGCGCGATGCAAAACTCCGCGCCCTTTCAGGCGAGAGTCATTACAAAAGACAGAAAAAGAAACGCTGTAAATCCAGACTGGGCAGGCAGAGGGCTTTAGGCGCCCAGTTCCTTGCGGGCGTCCAGCGCGAGATCCGTGGAGAGATAGCGTTCGCCGGTGGAGCAGCCGATGGTGACGATCAGCTTACCCTTGTTCTCGGGGCGCTTGGCGATCTGCACAGCGGCAAACACATTGGCGCCCGTGCTGATACCGACCAGGATGCCCTCTTCCTTGGCGATACGGCGGGCCATGGCCAGCGCGTCATCGTTGCTTACCTGCACAACTTCATCGACGATATCGAGGTGAAGGTTGCCAGGAACAAAACCGGCGCCGGTGCCCTGAATCTTGTGGCCGGCAGGCTTGATCGGCTCGCCCTTGAGGGTCTGGGTGATGACGGGGGATGCTGCAGGTTCAACCGCAATGGCCTTGAAATCCGGCTTGCGGGTCTTGATCACCTCAGCCACACCTGTGATGGTGCCGCCGGTACCGACTGCTGCGACAAGGATATCCACCTTGCCGTCTGTGTCGGCCCAGATTTCTTCCGCAGTCGTCTTGCGATGAATCTCCGGGTTGGCGGGATTCTCGAACTGCTGCGGAATGAAAGAGTTTGGCGTCTCGGCGTGAAGCTGATTCGCGCGGGCGATGGCACCCTTCATGCCTTCAGCGGCGGGGGTCAGCACAAGCTTGGCACCCAGAAGGGCCAGCAGCACGCGACGCTCCACGCTCATGCTTTCCGGCATGGTGAGGATGAGCTTGTAACCTTTGGCTGCCGCCACAAACGCGAGCGCGATACCGGTGTTGCCGGAGGTGGGCTCGATAATGACGGTGTCGGCGGTAATTTTGCCGGCCTTTTCCCCGGCTTCGATCATGGCAAGACCGATACGATCCTTGACACTGCCGAGGGGGTTGAAGAATTCGCCCTTCAGGGCAATGGTGGCTTCCGCGCCGTCGGTGACGCGATTGAGTCTGATGAGCGGAGTGCGGCCGATCGTTTCTGTAACGCTGTTATAGATAGGCATGATGAGTTGGCTGGATGAATGGGACTCTAAAGCAGATCTGAGATAATGAAAAGCGACGAAAGCAGCATAACGCCGGCGCTTTAAATGGCGGTAAAATCCATAAACTATAGGGACAAGCTATTAAGTATGGCAAGCATTTTTGCATCAAATGCAATCCGCAGCCAGGAAACCAGCTTTTTAGTCCGTTTCCCGGGTCTGATTGGCGAATGCCCTGGATCTATATTATTTATCAATATTTTCTATATAGAAAAATACAAAGATTATTCGCATATCTCAGGTGATCTGCGCAGGAGCCACACAGTAAAGTCACTCTGTACGATGAGATTGCGGCATTTTCCGCTCGCCACTCGGCATCTTCTGGATTAAGAGAGGGATCGACGAAATTTTGTCATAGAATACAGATAAAAATACATCATGCGGCGACTCGATCCCTCTTCACAAAGTGCTGTCGCAAGTGCATCATTGTACCGGGCCGGATGCGTTCAGGCAACTCCGCTGCTGCCGTCGCTCCCACTCCTCTCTTTCGATCTCTAAGTGCCATATGTCTCGGCCCCTCAGCTACTCCGACATCGCCCCTGGTGTCACCATAGGCAATTTTCTGGTGATGGAGAAAATTGCCCAGGGCGGCATGGGTGCCGTCTTTAAAGGCTTTGACCCTGCCCTGGAACGCAGCGTGGCCATCAAAGTGCTGCGCCCCGAATACGCCCAGGATGAGGAGTACCTGACCTTCTTCCAGCAGGAGGCCCGTGCCGTCGCGGCACTGCGTCACGGCAATATCGTTCCTATCTATACCATAGGCGTGGAGGGCGAAATCCTTTACTTCGCCATGGCGTTTATCGAAGGGCACACTTTTGATGACTGGATTGATGCCAACCACAAGATGGATGCTGGCGACGCGCAATGGTTCATGACGCAGGCCGTGGCCGCGCTGGAGTGCGCCTGGCGCAACAAGATCGTCCACCTGGATATCAAGCCCGCCAACTTCATGATCGATGCCGCCAGCGTGGTGATGCTCACCGACTTTGGTCTGGCGCAAAACGTCTCCGTCGCACAGGACGCCGACAGCGAGCGTGAAGCTTTCGGCACCCCCGCCTACGTTTCACCAGAGCAAATTACACGCGACAGAACCGATCTGCGTACCGACATTTATTCACTGGGCGCCACGCTTTTCCATCTCATGGTGGGCGCGCCGCCGTTTGACGGGAATACGGTTGAAGAGATCGTGTGGGGACATCTGGAGAAACCTTTCCCGACGCGCAAAGCCCTGGAAGCAGGCGTTCCGCAAGGATGGATCTCCCTGATGCGCAAAATGATGGAGCGCCTGCCGGCGGATCGCTTTCAGGATTATAAGCAACTGCGCGCGGCACTGGCGGACGTGGATCATTTCCACCACGAAAGCGTGCAGCATCAGCACCCGCTGGCCAATATGGCGCCGGAGGAGGAAGAGCAAAGTGGAGAGGATGAGGAGGAAGTGCAACAGCTTACCGCCGCACCACGCGCAGCGGCTAATCCCGATCTGCTGCATGGCCTGCTGCTGCCCAGCCGCGCGGACTGGAGCATCACCACATCCATCTCCAGCAAGCTGAACGTAACGCGCACTCAGGTGAAGGAAGCCATTCTGGAGCCCTCCGAGCCCCTCGTACTGACCTCCATCGCCCAGACGCTGCTGGATCTCTGCCGCGTGGGCGAGGTAACGGAAGAAGAGGTGGACGTAGCGTGCGAGAAATTCCCCGGCTTCCGCGACGCGATGATGTCCATTGCGCAGTTCATGAACAACGGCGACGAAGCTGAAGATGAAGCCGATGCCGTGGAAGTCCTTGGGCCGGAACGTGTCCGCAACATGGCGCTGACGTTCTGGATGTTGTCCTACGACTACAAGGGCAACGAGAACTACCAGTTTAACGTCTTCTGGCAGCACTCCATTACCACAGGCTTCATCGTGGACTTTATGTACGATGCGCTGGATCTGAAGCGCACTGGTCTGGAGTATGTCTCCGGCCTGACGCATGATGTCGGCAAGCTGCTGCTGGCGGAGATCTATCCATTCGCGTTCTTCGGTGTCATGCGACAGAGCATTATTAAAACGTCCTCCATGGCGGTGGAAGAGCGCAGCGCGTTTGGCATCGACCATGCCGAGATTGGCGCTCTCTGGCTCAACAGCCTGGATTTTCCCAGCCAGCTCACCTCCGCCATCGCGCTGCACGAGAATCTGGACAACCCTGATCTCACCAAGGGCAAGCATCTGCTGGCCAACGCCCTGATCTCGGCCAACGGACTATGCAAGCAGCTCGGCATCGGCTATAGCGGCGACGCGTGGCTGCCCGCCGCCTGGCCGGAACTTGACGCCACGCGCATCCTGTGGGAAGCACGCCGCAATACGGACTACGCCTTTGAAGACTTTACGGAAGACTTTCTCTCGCAGTTTGAGCAGTTCCCTGAGCTCCTGTAGCCCCCCGCATTGCGGTTGACGCAGCCGGGAACGCCATGCAGCATGACACATTGTGAGGCACGCGATATCCTTTCTCTTCTTCCCCGTGACGTCCTGGCATTTTTCGTCATGGTGGGAGAAGTGGGGCTGCTTACCGTATTGCCCCCTCATTGTTTATATAACTTACCTGGTGACGTCTTACATGAGACGCCCGTTGCATCTTCAGCCTTTGTCGGCGGAGTTCCTGTATGTACTGATTAATCTGTGGGCGCTTACCTGCATGATTGTTTTGTTAGTCTTATCCAGCGGCAGGAAGGAAGAATGGGGTAAGAAGGGACGCATGTACAAACAGCTATCCTATTTGAATTCGAATGATTCTTCATGGATACGCCTCAGTGATGTAGATTTCAGAGACTCTTTTCTTGCCTTTTGCTTTAATATTTCAAGCATATTCATGGCGGGAGTATGGATAACCTCATGGATATACGGCGCATATATTCCGGAAGGTTCGTGGGTATGGCTGTTGACGTCTACTCTGTTCATGGTCGGCATATTCCTGATTTTTGTTCCTTATCTGATGATGTGTATCAGGATGCTGCTGGGAGCATATGACCTCAGGATCAACCGCAGTACAGGAATGCTGATACTTCCCCGTTACGCCACACCCCATAACCTGGCAGGTCGTGGATGGCATCGAAGTGTGCCGCTGGCAGAATGCGATGCTTTTGAACTCGTGCCATGCCAGGCTGCTCATCTTCCCTGGGATGGCGCGAAAGAAGATCTCCTGCAGTTGCGCCTTCGAAGCGGAGAGTGCTTACCTGTCATGGGCTTTCACCACGACGAAAAAGACGAGACACTGACGGCATGCTGGCGGCAACTTTCGGACTGGCTGAATCTGCAACTCAATCCTGCAACGGCGGATGAATCCCTGCGGCAGTATGCGAAGCCAGACTCGAAAGGAATATTGCGCCTGCCCTATGTGCACATACCCTTCGATTCGCCACGGGAAGAAGATGTAGATCCGGAAGACAATGATGCCGCAATGCAGAAAGCGGACCCGGATGGTGCTGTGATGAGAGGCTTCAGTGTGGCAATGTGGTGTATCGCCGCAGGGATCTTTGTCAGTGTCCTCAGCGCTTCCCTTGCGACCCTGTTACCGCCCATCGGTGCCACGACAATGGACGCCTTTTTGAAAGCCCGGGAAGGAGATCCTATACGCGAGGTACTGAAGATGACGGCGGGCAACAGAACGTACATCCTTATTGAAATGGACGGCACCTTTCTGGGCTATCCAGTATGGGACTGTGCCTATGTTTTTGACGAATCTGGAACGTTCATTGACTGGTCTGGAAACATGAGCAGCGACAGTCGATTATCCAAATACTATGGCACTGTAAAGTCCATAACAACGGATGAAGCACGAGACATTGTTAAAGCGAAGAACCTCTAAGACTGATTCGCATCTTATTAAGTTGGTCTGGCAACGATATATTTTTATGAAACCACAGGCTGTTAAGTATATGTTGATGGCGCAGGACATGGATCGCGCCGTCCGCTTCTATCGCGACACTATGGGCTTTGCGGAAAAGTTTACCTCGCCGCACTGGTCAGAACTCACCTTCGGCGACGCCATCCTGGGTCTGCATGGCGATGGCGACGGCAAAACGAATCCCACCGGCCTTTCCATCCAGTACGAAAACGTGGCAACCGCCTACACCCGCGCTCTGGAAGGAGGCGCCATAGCCGTCGAAGCACCCGAACAGAACGAGGGCGAACCGATCATCCTCTCCTTCGTACAAGATCCCGAAGGCAATGTGATCATGCTGACGCAGTACGTAGGGTGACGAAAGTCAGCGCCATGCTCGATTCGGTTGCTCATGGCGGCATCCGGATTCCATTATTTTCAATCATTATCGAAAATAATGGAACACTTTCAAAAGAAATGCTACGTAGGTTCTGTGCAAAACCTGCGCTACACTGTGCTGATCATGGGCGTCATGGCATTAACCGCCATGCTATGGACGTCGCTGGTCCTCCCCGGCGAAGTCAGGCCGCGCTGGAAGCAAATCGCAGAGAAGGAAAGCAAGACAGGCGTTCGCAAAGATCCTCGCGAGCCCAGGCCGCTCAGCGTGATGCGCGAGGAAGGGAGAATCATCTCCGCATCCTTCTCGCCGGACGGCAGCCGCATCGTGACATGGGCGCCCTACCGGGCGTCATCGTGGAATCTGCGCGGCAAGTTGCTTGGGCAATCGAAACTGAAGCATGCCTCTATAATGGACTGCAAAATCAGCCCGGACGGGTTGCATGTCTTCACCTGCTACAGTGACGGCACCGCTTACCTGTGGGATATCGACACGGGCGCGCCATTCGGCCAAACCATGGAGATCGGCCTGGCAATGGGCCATGGCAGCGGTGCATTCAGCCGCGATGGAAGGCGCCTGGTAACCTGGGCGGGGCCGCACCTGCGAGTATGGAATTCTGACGGCACGCCGGCTTTTCCCCAGGCGGCCGCGATGGAGCCAGGTATGGTGATCGACAAGCTGTCGCACAAACCCGATGGATCACCAATCTGGGAAAGCGACATCTTCAACCGTGTCATCATCAATGGTGACGGAACCCGCATTGCCACCAGTGAACTGCAGGGCAACATCGTGCGCATCTGGAATCCTTCGACAGGAAAGCCCGTTGGTCAGCTCATCCGGCACGGCGACTATATTGCCACCCTCGCTTTCAGCCCGGACGGATTGCGTATCGTGACCGCCGCCTATGACGGGACAGCACGACTATGGGATGCCGAAACGGGCCTGCACACAGGTTCCGCCATGCGCCATAGTACCGATCCTGAGACCCACAAAGGCAAGTACATGAAGGGCGCGGAGTTTAATCCTGGTCCCGGACAGGAAGCCGGCAGGCGAATCCTGACAACCGCCATGGATAGCACCGCGCGGATCTGGGATGCGGCCACCGGCCAGCCCACAGTCGATCCACTGCAGCATCCCCGGACAGTTTACGAAGCCAGATACAGCCCTGACGCCACGCGCATCGCTACCTATGCAGAAGACCGCCGCGTTCGGTTATGGGACGCAGCAACAGGGAAAAGCATTGGCAAGCCCATATCTGTTGACAGCCATGTCACGCGCTTCAGCTTCAGCCCCAATAGCGCCCTGCTCGTCATCGCGCACTACGCGACGGCCGAAGTGTGGGATACCTCCAACGCCAATCGAATCGGCTTCCCCATGCGTCACAAGGCGGACATTAATTCAGTACAGTTCAGCCCCGATGGCATGCACATCCTGACCAGTTCCAGCGAATACACCGCGTGTTTATGGGAAACGCCGCAGCGTTAACTCAATACGGAGGTTTGAGATGGCGAACCTCAATTTCTTACCTGACCAACAGCTTTTACGACTTCTTCCGGGGCCGGTATGACTTTAACGATGCTTTGGATGTGCTGAATGGCGTTGCCTTTATAGTTATACCGCCATACAGACACTGCGACTGCTGCCTTACTGAGGTCAGTGCTCCAGGCAACCAGACTGAACTCGGTGACATAGTAACCACCAGATACGGGGATGCGGAGGGAATAGCTGGATAGATCCAGGCGACGGGAGGCAATCAGACGACCGGTGGCAGCTTCCCACCAGGAAAGCAGGCACACAGAAGGCCTGCCGTCAGGCCTTAGCAGAACAATGGAAGCAGCCAGGTGGCGACCGCTGGCACTCCAGGCAATCGTGTTGGCCAGACGTCCTTGAATCCAGGGCCTAAGCAGAGTGGAAGTTTCATCAGGCAGTATCAAAGTCGACATGGGAGAAAGCACGCGGCTTCTTTGGGGAGACGATGCGATATCCCAAAGCTGGATGCCCGCCGGCACCGTGGAAAGATCCAAGGTTGCCATCTCATCGCCAGTCGGGCTGATACGGGTGGCACCAGGCCTGGGAATGCGCAGCGGGTCGAAGCGTCGCCCGGCGCGAAAGATATAGAGCGCCTTTGGGAAAATATGCAGCATGGTCAGCCCGCGATCCGTCCAACGCACCTCAGCCTCCACCTCGCCATAGCGACCAGAGCCTGATCTCAGCGGCTCCAGAATATCCGCAGGTATGGTGTCAAATGTAACGGGCGCCGTTCCCTTGTTTTCAATGCGGGCGCTGCGTAATTTATCGTCCCCGGCAAAGGCGAGCTGATTGAGCGGCCCCCAGTCCAGGCCCTCAATGGGGAAGCTGTCGAAAAAGTGCACCGTCGTGCTTTTACCACTGTCGGCTTCCAGCATTACGAACGCACTGATATCGTAACAGGCCAGCATGGTTCCATCGCGGCTCCAGCGCATATCGACTAAAGCATTCCCCTCGAGTATTCTGCTAAATTCGAGACGGGAATCGTTGCAGGCCAGGACTCGCGTGCCCCATGTGTCCGAGACAGCCAATTCCCTGCCGTCGGGACTCCAGCAAAGGGAAGAAATCTGTTCGTTGCTTATACTCGTACCCTCCAACGCATTGCGCACGGAAAAGTAGGTAACCACAGCCATCACCAGCAAAACGGCAACCACCGCACCCATAAAAGAAAGCACCGGGTAGCGCCGAATCCATCTGGCAATGGCAAGAGAGATGGTCATGGTGGTTCAAGCCGCGCCTGTGCCAGCTCCGTACCTGTTGATGGACCATCCAGGTGAAGAGAAATGCAACCGCCCACGCCTCGCGACCCGGAATCTTTCCCGTGTGTTCAGGCGAGACGCGGATCAGTCCGATAGCGGAGGCAGATGCAGCGCGCCGCCTACAGGATGCGTTGGCGGTGGCTTGGCGAAGCCGTGCATGGCTTCCTCAAGGCGGATCTGCCGGGTGCGTGCGGCGATGTATGCCGTGGCTATCTCCGGGTCCGGCTCCAGCGGCTTGCCAAGTTCCAGCGGATCGGCTTCGCGACCCATCCGGCCCAGCGCGTATACGGCGGCGCCGCGCAGACTGGCTTCCGGCTCCGGGCTCGCCCATACCGGCTGGCCCAGCACATTGCACAGCCGCTGCAGACCCGTGCGCGATTTCTGGATGCCACCGCTGACGATGAGCTGGCGCGCCGTCTGACCTGCATCACGCATCTTGCGCAGAATCTCCGCCAGACGATGGTACACCGCCTCCGTGGTCGCCTGCAGAATATCGATGGCGCTGGTGCTCTGCTGCAAACCAAAAATGGTGCCGGAAAGATCCTCCGGCCAGGTCGGTGCTCGCTCGTTTACCCAGAAGGGCAGGACGGTCAGCCCGTGGTCCGGGCCCGGCATTTCCTTCAGGGCACGCTCAATCACCGCGTCATCATCCGGCAGCATCAGCTCGCGCAGACACCACTGGCGCAGGTTACCCGCGTTGGAGATCGCACCGCCCACCAGGGCGCGCGTATCGTCCACTCGATAGCAGAAAAGTCCGAACGGTGCCGTGGCCGCTTCACCCTCGCTCAGCTTGTGGATAATGCGCACGGCGGCGCTGGTACCCACATTGATCGCGGCCATGCCGGGAGATGTTGCACCGCTGCCCAGATTACTGGCCGCGCCATCACCGATAGGGCTGTACCAGGCGGCTTCGGCCAGGGCGGGGTAACGCGCGGCCTGCTCCGGATGCATGCGCAGCGGGGCGTCGCCCACGGAGTTCATGTGCGCGGCGGTAAGATTCAGCCGTCCCAGCACCATGCCGTCCCATTCCAGGTTACTGACATTATAGAGGCCGGTACCACTGGCCATGCTGATGCTGCACAGGCTCTGCCCATTGGCGCCGCCGGGTACGCCAGTCAGTTGCTCCAGAAGCCACTCGCCGGGGCTGACCCAGCGGGCGACTTTGGCGCACAACTCCGGCTGAGTGCGGCGCAGCCACATGGTACGGGCGGGCCAGTAACTGCAGCGCACCATGCAACCCGTGCGCGTGTGGGCTTCTTCCTCGCTCCATTCGCGGCGGAGACGCGCGGCGTCCTCGCGGCAGCGGGAATCGGCCCAGGTATAGATAGGAGTAACCGCACGGCCACTGGCTGTAACACCAATCTGGCTGTGCCAGAAGCATGACATGCCCACGGCCACGATAGCGCGCGTGGAAAGACCGCCTTCGCCCTGCGCGTGAGCGGCCAGGGTAGTCTGCAGACACAAAATGGTAGCGCGCAGCAGTCCCGCAGCGGAAAGCTCCGCCGTGCCGTCACCCTTCACTTTCAGTGAGTAACCCGCCTGCGCGGTAGTGCCGGGAATGCGATTGCCGCGGCTGTCGAAAAGTGCGCAGCGCAGCGAGGAGGTGCCGATATCCAGCCCCAGCACAAGCTCGCGGCCCGAAGAACCTGAGGAAAGCGCGCCGGCGAGCGCGCGTCGCTTCGCTGCCAGAGCGGCTTTGCTTGGCGTTGAAGTAACTCCCGCTTTGGGAGCAGTAGCCGGCGCGCTGGATTCCGGCCCGGAAGCGGGCGATCCTTCGGAGATCTCCGCCCTGGCTTCATCTGCGGGTTTGCGGTTAGGCCGGGCTTTGGCGGGAGCAGGGACCGGCGCAGGCACGGAATCAGTAGCAGGAACAGTGCGACGAGAGCGCCCAGGCTTGCCGCCGGGCGTTGCGGATGAGGAAGAATTGGCAGCCATACGGGCGTAGATGAAACCGCCCACAACCTTTGAGGCCATGGGCGCAGACGTGCACCATACGGCCTCCCGCCTCCTAAGGCAACACGGACCTGCCAGGATTTCCGTGATTGGGGTAGAGCCCGGCCGTTCATCAGCCCGGCTTTGAAGGGATAACTCACCGGTTCCACTGAGGTCCACTAACACAGGCCGCAGCAGAACCCTGTCACCTACCGCCTGCCCTTCCCCATCAGGGAACCCATGAGGCCACGCACCAGTTGAGGGGCGACGCTGCGTACTACTGATTTCATCAACGTATCGGTAAGTGAATCCGTGCGGCGGGCGGCGGGGGCGCGAGGTTCTCTGGCGGGCACCGAACGGCGCGTCGAGCGCGTCTCGGGGGCGTCAACCTCGGCTTCAGCGCGCGGGTCATAGTCGTACTCCGCAGGGCGCTGACGGGGGATGGGCGGAGGAGGCTGCTGGCGAGGCAACGGAGGCACGTAGGGCGCAGACGCGCTTCTGGTCGGTTCGGTCCCGGATCCACCGGTATACGCGGCCCAGTTTGGCAGAGGCGGCGGCGCCGGAACCGGATGTGCAGGAGAAACCGGAGCCGGTGCGGGCACAGGTTCAGGTGGCCGTTCGGGGGTATATGCCGTTTCATGCCTATGCCCGCCTGCGGGGATCGGATCAGGCTCGCCGGTGCCACGGCGCTTCAGCATTTCGTACGCGCTGTCCCGATCGAAAACGGTGTCGTACAAATTCTTTACAATGGAATTCTGAATCAGCCTCGCACGCGATTCTGGGGAAATTGGCCCGATGCGCGAAGCGGGCGGCGCACACATCACACGCTCCACCATTCCAGGGCGGCCTTCCGCGTCCAGCATGGAGACGAGCGCTTCGCCTACGCCCAGTTCCGTAATCACTTCCGCCGCCTTAATCCTGGGATTCTGGCGAAACGTCTCGGCAGCCGTCCGCACCGCTTTCTGATCGCGCGGCGTAAAGGCACGCAGCGCATGCTGCACCCGGTGGCCCAGCTGTCCCAGAATCGTCTCCGGAATATCCAGCGGATTCTGAGTCACGAAATAGACGCCCACACCCTTCGAACGGATCAGGCGCACCACCTGCTCAATCTTGTCTACCAGCGACTTAGGCGCGTCTTTAAAAAGCAGATGCGCTTCATCGAAGAAGAAAACCAGTCGAGGGCGATCCGCGTCACCCACCTCGGGCAGTTGCTCAAAAAGATCCGACAACAGCCAGAGCAGGAACGTGGTGTATAGGCGCGGATCGGTCATCAGCTTCGTCGCGTCCATTACGGAGATGATGCCGCGCCCGTTGGCATCGCGCTGCATCAGGTGCTCAAAGGCCAGGGCGGGCTCGCCAAAGAACGTGTCGCCGCCCGCGCCGTCCAGACTAAGCAGCGCGCGCTGAATCGCGCCGAGTGTAGCCTTCGTTACATTGCCGTATTTGGTCTGAAGCTCCGCGGTGTTCTCGCCCATCCAGGCAATAAGAGCGCGTAAATCCTTCATGTCCAAAAGCAGAAGCCCGTCGTCGTCGGCAATGCGAAACGCCATCTCCAGCACACCCTGCTGCGTGGGGTTGAGCCCAAAGAGACGTCCCAGGAGCAGCGGCCCCAGATCCGAAATCGTGGTGCGCACAGAATGCCCGGTCTGCCCGTAGAAATCCCAGAACAACATGGAGTTCTGCACTGGCTTGAATTCCGCCAGCAACCCCAGACGCGTCAACCGCTCCTCAAGGCGCGGCGTGAGCGTTCCCGGCTCGCCGAGCCCGGAGAGGTCACCCTTGATATCCGCCGTAAAGACCGGAACCCCCAGCCGTGCAAATCCTTCCGCCAGATTCTGAAGCGTCACGGTTTTGCCCGTGCCCGTGGCCCCGGCAATAAGCCCGTGCCTGTTCGCCATAGATGGCTGAATGCTGATGCGGCGCCCATCCGCCGTGCACCCGACAAGCAGACCGGACGCCGGCGGCAGCGGCGCGTGAGAAGCAGCAACTGAAGCCGGCGCTGCCGAAGAAGGAGAAGAGGAGGAAGTTCCCGAAGTCATCGCCCGCAGCATAGCCCATGCGCCGCAGGAACGCGAGCGCTGAGACGGTGCGGATGAATAAATTAAGGTGACGACTGCGACATACCAGTTGAACAGCCGCCGCTTCCATTTCCAAAGCTCTTCTTTGCGCTATTTTTTATCTTCCCCCAATACATCCCAACGGGAACCAAAGCGGAACAAACTGTGCGCCATTGCTGGATTTGCGGTGGCCCACAGGTCGTCAAAAATGATCCACTGATGGTATAGCTGTTTGCAGCCATAAGAGAAATCTGCCGAAGCCACGTGAAAGCACGCAACAGCCAGATGCGGCAGAATCTGCATTACAGACTGCGTCTGTTGTTCCGACTGGTGACGCCTGGTTTCCGGTATACGAGACAACGCACTGTCAAAAGCAGCCCTTGCCTCCAGAAGCGAGCCCTTGCCGCCGAAGTCTGAGCCGCCCAGATCGATAAGAGGAAGACCCACCAGACAACCAAGCGCGGCCTCAAGTGTATCGTCCGGGCCCTTCAAAACAGCACGAAGCATGAGAAGTTCGACTGGCCAACCCACGGGGTCGGCGTGACGCGCCAAGTAAGGAACCAAATCCGGCAAGCGCATATTGGCCATCAGGAAGGCGTTGGGCAGATCCTGCAGGTGGCCGCTGTCATAAAAGGTGGAAAAGACAGCATATACATTTCACATTTCCTGCTGAAGTGCCAGAGGGCCGAAGTCCCGAAGCAAAGCTGCCTTTGAACTCAAAATCAAAGTTGGTGTGATTCTCCGCAACCGCCTCGACCGGGAGCTTCCAGTCCCGATGCAGCAGGTAGGTGGCCCGGTCTGTATGAGCCTGCAAGTAGTGGTCGTCGAAGAAATAATACACCAAACCAAATTCATCATCATCGGTGAGCACCTGCAGGTAATTCTCCTGAAGATCAATCTCACCCTCTACGTAGAGATACTTGTTCAGGTACTTCCGAAGCTCCCCGATAGATTGCGGCGGCGCCAGTTCATGCTCCAGTATGGCTTCGAAAATCGAGTCAAATCCGTAGACATGACAGTCGAGTTCTGCGTCAACGGCCAGACGGATATCCTTACATTGCGCAAGGCGCTGCCACCGTCTCTGAAACCATCCCAGCACGGTCTTGTCGTCTGCAAAGGTGCGAACAAGCTTTCCCGAAGGACCTTCGTAGGGAGATCGGTAGACGAAATAGATACTCATGATGTTTTAGTCTGTGTAACAGATGCATCCTGCCCGGGCGCGCCGTTCCTGTACCAGTGAAACAGCACCTGCTGCGCCACGCCTGCATTAGGGCCGAAGTAGGAGGCGGCGAACTGGCGGATGTAGACGGGATTCTGGTCGGCTTTCTTCGGGATGTAGAGATCTGACAAGATGCGCTGGACCCACACGTCTACCGGGAAGGCGTCCATGCGCTGGTAGGCGAAGAGCAGGATGCAGGACGCCACCTTTTCGCCAACGCCGTGGAAACGGGTGAAGCGCTCGACGGCATCCATCAGCGTAAGACCGGAGATTTCGGCGAGATCCGGCAGGGCGGGATCCGCGGCGGCGATCTGCAGGGCGGTGCGGTGCAGATGCTTTGCGCGAAAGCCCAGTTTGCAGAGGCGCAGCTCGGCCTCACCGGCGGTGGCAAGCAGCGTGGCTTCCGGGAAGGCATGCAGATGCTGGAAATGAAGCGCATCTTCTATCTGAGCCTGCGCGGAGGAGGAGGCAGAAGAGACTGCGGCAGCAGCGTCAGCAGCAGCGGCAGCATAGCTTCTCCGCAGAGAACTATTGATCTGCATGATCTGCACAATCTGCTTTTGCGCGGAGCAGATGAAACTGGCGGTCGTTTCCCAGGCGGGCTGCTTCAGAATGCGCATGCCTCCACAGTAGGCCATAGCTTTGGCCAGATTCGTGTCGCGGCGTGAATCCGGAAAGGTGGCGAAAAGTGGAGCGTAGGGTGTCTGTGTCTGAAAGTAATCCACCAGAGCAGCCGGCGTGATGTCAGATTGACCGATGGCCGACACAGGGGCTGTTACCCGAAGAGGCTGGCCCGCAGTATGTTGCGACACGATACACGGCACCGCTCCCGCCCAGCCGATCCAGCCGGTGCGTTGCGCATCCACGGGGCGCCAGCAGAAGCTCTGGCCGCAGTCCAGGGTAACGGCGAGGTCGTAGCCGTGGGTACGGTGGGCGTCCGGCATTTGCTCGACAGGCAGTTCTACCGTGCGCAGGGGACCGAAGAGGACGGACAACCGGGCCGCTGCGACGACAATGCCGGTCGACGGAAGCTGAGGCTCGGATTCTGCAGTTGCAGTGGCGGCATTTTGTCGGGATGCAGTGGGAGAAGTAAACATCGTATACGTAGCCTGGATACGGATGCAGACAGGCGGGCTGTGACTGGCTGGCTATCGGGTGGTTTGTTTAATCTCAGATCTGGCCCGGAAAATGCAATAAAATGTGCCGGATAAGTCGTATTATCCTCACCTCGGGAGCCGCGTGCCGCCGCATTTTCCCTCTGTAATAAAGGAACTTGCGGGAATGTGTGAGATTCCCATTGTCAGATGGCTTTACTTCGCTTGAAATACGCCTCTTATGGCAGGTCATAGTCACTGGGCAAAAGTTAAACGATCCAAGGGTGTTGCCGACGCCCGCAGAGGAAAGCTGTTTAGCCGGCTTTCCAAGGAAATCACAGTCGCCACGCGTATGGGCGGGGGCGACCCGAATTTTAATCCGCGGCTGCGCCAGGCCATCGCCACGGCGCGCGGGGAAAGCATGCCGGTTGATAACATTGAGCGTGCGGTAAAGAAGGGAACAGGCGAACTGGAAGGCGAAGCCTACGAAGAATTGATTTACGAGGGATACGCCCCCGGCGGAGTTGCCGTGCTGGTGGAAACCACAACGGATAACAAGAACCGTACCGCAGCCGATGTGCGCGCCATTTTCTCCAAAGGCCATGGCAACATGGGCGGGGCAGGCAGTGTCTCCTGGATGTTTCATCGCAAGGGGCTCCTGCTGATCGAGAAAGACAAGAGCACCGAAGACGCCGTGCTGGAAGCCACCCTGGACGCCGGCGCCGAAGACGTGAAGGTGAGCGAGGAAGGCGGCATTGAAGTTCTGACTCCCCCGGACAAGCTCTACGCCGTAAGCGAAGCACTCAAAACAGCCGGCATTCCCACCGCGGTTTCCAAGTTCACCTATGTGGCGGAGAACCAGACGCCGGTGACCGACGTTTCGATCGCGGAACAGGTGCTGCGCCTTTACGAAACTCTCGACGACCACGATGACGTACAGAACGTTTACGCGAATTTTGACATTCCGCCGGAAATTCTCGCCAAACTTTCGTAGTCCATACGTACCCTAATTACAAAACCGGGAAAGCCGCCTGATTCGATCAGATTCAACGGCTTTCTCTTGCAGTACGCCAGCCGTCAGCTACACACATAGTCCGACACTTACCGATACACTTAAGGTCCGACCCAACTTCAGCCATCCCCCCATCTACCCCATACCAGCTATGAGCTCCGAATGGTATTACGCCCACAATAATGAGCAGAAAGGGCCGGTCAACGAGGCCGAGATCAAGGAATTGATCGCCACCAAGGTTATTCCTCCCGACGCCCTCGTCTGGAAGGAAGGCATGGGAGGCGAATGGCTGCCCGCCAACAAGATACCGGACTTCACCATGCGCACGCCGCCGAAGCCCGCCGCCGCCCCTGCGCCGGTTGCTTCCGCGCCTCTGTCCAGCCCGGTTACGCCTTTGGCCGGCAGCGAGCTTTCCGGTATCGGTTCCGGCTACAGCTCTGGCAGCAAGATTGTTACGGATGATCCGCCACTCTACGGCTTCCTCTATAAGCCCGCCGCTCTCACGCCTGATCCCCAGGATGTGGAGAAAAACAAGATCATTGCCGCTCTTGCCATCTGCACCATCTGCGTACCACTGTTCTGGCTTCCCCTCGTCGCCGCCAAGGATTCCACGTTTGCGAAGTATTATGCAAACCAGGGCCTGACGCTCACGGTAGCCGGCCTCGCGTTTGGTGTGCTGATGTTTATCGTCCAGATTGTGGTGGGCATTATCGCCCAGATCTCTCCGACTCTGGGTCTCCTCGGCAGCTGCATCGTCTTCGTCCCTGTTATTGGTATCTCTATCACAGCGGTGTACATCTGGGTGATGGGTATCATCGCGGTGCTGAATGGCAAAGCGAAGCCCCTGCCTTTTATCGGCGATTACGTTTTGCTGAAGTAATTTCATTCGATACAGGCTTTTGCTTCTTGTCCTGGAAGCCTGAGCTTTGCATCCCGGGCCGCCTTGTCCTGCATTCTATGTGCAGACAAGGCGGCCCGTTTCTTTGGGTACACGGCCCACCGTTTTGCGGCCTGCTTCTTCGTCGCAAATCCACTGGCTTCTCCGGCGAAGATAGGATAGATTGCGCGTCACCTTTCCTCTATGAAAAAAGCCAGGATGATGTACGCCGCCAGCGACGCGGATGCGGATCTGCTCTATGCCATGCGGTTCTTTGTGCCGGATCCCGTGCTGTGGTGGCAGGAAGGTAAAGCCACCAACGCCGTCTTCAGCATCCTGGAAGTAGATCGCGCACGCAAAACCGCCAAAGTGGACCGCGTGTGGACGTTCGAAGAATTCCTGCCCAAAGGCGTGAAGGATCGCTCCGCCGAAGCCCTGGTCTCCAGCGTAGTGGCCAAGCGCAAGCTGAAGCAGGTGGAAGTGCCGCGCCACTTCCCCATCAGCCTGGCCCGCGCCCTGGAAGCCGCAGGAGCGGAAGTAAAGGTCGCCAAATCCAGCTTCTTTCCCCAGCGCGAGCTGAAGGAAGACGAGGAAGTCGCCAAGATTCATCAGGCCCAGAAGCTGGCGCAGGCGGGCATGGAACGCGCCTGGGAAGTACTGCGCGCCTCAGCCCCCGCCAAGGCGCCCAAAGGCAAGGCGGGCACCGGATCAGGCCCGCGCATCCTGCAGTGGGAAGGCGAGGATCTCACCAGCGAGCGGCTGCGCGGCGAAATCGATGCGGCCATCATCAAGCGCGGCGGTCTTCCCGCCGGTACCATCGTGGCGTGCGCCGATCAGGCGTGCGATCCCCACGAGCGCGGGTCCGGCCCTCTCTTTGCGGACAGCGCCATCATTCTCGATATCTTCCCCCGCTTTCAATCCACCGGCTATTACGGCGACCTCACCCGGACGGTTGTGCGCGGCAAAGCCAGCCCGGAGTTGCATAAACTCTACAACACCGTGAAGGAAGGCAAAGCCTGGGTAATGAGCCAGACCAAAGCGAACGCCGACGGCAAAAAGCTGCACGAAGCCCTGACAAAGCGCTTCACCGATGCCGGCTTCCCCACGGAACAGCGCGACGGCCGCTGGGTAGGTTTCTTCCACGGCACCGGCCACTCTCTGGGGCTGGAGATCCACGAAGCGCCCCGCTTCTCCGCCGGCAAATTCAAGGCCGGCCACATCATGACGATAGAGCCCGGCCTTTACTTCCCCGGTCTGGGCGGCGTGCGCATTGAGGATCTGGTCCTTATTGAAGAATCCGGCGTCCGCAATCTGACCGATCTTCCAGAGTTTCTGGAGCTGTAGACTGGCGGAGTAAGGGAAGAAATCTTTGACCTATCTGCTCGCGTCTGGAAGCGGCGCGCGGTATTTCTCCACGGCGGGTTCGGCCGGGTAGATCTTGCTCCACTCAGCTTCCTCCGGCGCATTCACCTTGCCTATCAAGGCGGGGTCGCCAAGTTCCTTCATCAGAAAGAACGGAGGCTCCTTACGTCTGCCTGCTACAGAGCCTTTGCTCCGCGACATGAAGAAGTTGAAGAGTTCGATGCCATCCACTCCCTTCTTCCACAGCCGCTGAGCTTCTTTTCTGTAGTCATCCGGCGACAGGACAAATTGCACCAGCTTCTTACCGCCGTTGGTGGTATCTGTCACAATATGGTAAGTCTGAATCGCGCCATAAAGGGCGACAGGCTTCCTGAAGAGCTCACGGAAAGCCTGAATGTCCATCTCGTAGTGCGGCACACCGTAGGGACTTACGACACACTGTGATAAAAACGTCGACACAACCACAGAATCCAGCCAGCCCTCGTTTACCCATGCAGCGGGATCCAGACCCAGTTCGCGGCAGCGCGCAGGATTTTCCGGCACGCGCACGCCCAGCGTAAGGCGGCGCCCTGCCTTCCTGCCCTCGTCATCCAGCATCTGCCGCACGCTCTGCACAAACTGATTCATGAGAGGGATGCCGGCTTCCTCCTTCCCCTTCACAAAGAAGAGCGGGAAGCGCTGAAAGTCCAGTTGCACACCGTCCATGTTGTACTTCGTCACAAACTCGCGGATAAGCGCCAGCTTGCGCTCGCGCACCTCAGGTTTCGCGAAATCCAGCGCCGCATCTTTCTCGCCGCCGCCGCTGCCGCCTTTCAGACGCAACTCAGGGTGCTCCTGCCAGAAGGGCGACATTGCTGCCGCCTTCTCCTCGCCCGCGATAACGTGCGCCTGTTGAACGCGCCAGGTTACCACTGCGGCCATCCCCTTCTCCTTTATGCGCTTCACCAGCAGCGTAAACGGATCTACGCCCAGAACATCAAAGTGGCGCAGCGCCGTAACGGAACTGCGGATTGCCGGAGCCGTTACCGCAAACTGCTCATCGGTCAGGCCGTCGCCCAGGCGCTTTTCCAGCACGCCACGATACATCACCACCTGATAGGAAACCGGGCAGATCAGGAACGTGCCGACCTGCGAGCCCGGACGGGCCACCTCGTCCACATGAGCCAGGAACTCCTCCACCGTAAGCTCGGGCACTTTGGGATCGTGGCGATTATGCCAGTACGCTCTCGGATCCGCAGGGCGTCGCTCTCCATGAAAGAGATGGTTTCCGTCCGAGTTGTACATCAGCTTTCGTGAAGCTGCGGGCGCCGGATCTGCAGGCGCAGCGGCTGCCGAAGTGCTCGGCGCATTCGTGGCAGGTGCGGACATGGTCGTCTCGGTTGAATTGGGAGCTTCACCTGCCCATGACAGAACTGCAATCGAGCACACAGCCAGAATGGGAAGCAGTCGCAGAAAGACTCGAATATTCATGGGCGGTAATAGCAGACGACTGCTATAGAGCAGATTAGGTTCTGTTTCTTGTACCTAATCGCCCGATAAACGCAACCAGAATTGCCACGCCCTCCATCCGAAACTTGGTGTCTTCGTGTCTTGGTGGTGAAAAAACCTCATCCAAAACGTGTGAAGGCGAATTCGTGGAGCAACCCGCTACTTTATGGCGATATGGGAAATCTTTTTAACGCAACGTTCGCTACGGCGCGACGACCGCGACGGGGGAGGGAAACGGGATCAGCCTTGTTTGACATCACCCCCCCAAATCGTCCTCCGCATGCACATACCTGCCTATGCCGCGCTCGCATCAAATCAGCCCACGCCCTTAGCGGCGGCTGGACAACGTGACCCGCGGCGCGCATAGTACCCGTTTCCCGCAACGGCGCCATTTCCTGTTTCGCGCGCCGCGCCCCTCCATTCAACACCTTTACTATGAGCAGTATACGAGATCTCGCCAACCCCGAGCTACTGAGCCTTATCCCCTATGAGCCGGGCAAGCCGGTGGACGATGTAGCTCGCGAGCTCGGTCTGAACCCGGGCGACGTCATCAAACTGGCCAGCAACGAGAATCCGCTTGGACCATCGCCCAAAGCCATTGAAGCCATGCGCCTGGCACTGACCGGCGTCCACTTCTACCCGGACGGCGGCGGCTACCACCTCCGCAACGGCATTGCCGAGCACTTCGGCATCACTCGCGAGCACGTCGTACTGGGCAACGGCTCCAACGAGATCATCGAACTGCTTTTCCACACGTTCACCCGTCCCGGCGTGCACGAGATCGTCATCGCCCGCAATTCATTTGCCGTGTACAAGCTCATGGCGCAGCTCTTCGGCATTAACGCCATTGAAGTGGCGGACAAAGACTTCGTGCCCGACCTGCCCGCTATGCTCGCGGCTATTACGCCCGATACGCGCCTCGTATTCCTGGCCAGCCCCAACAACCCCACCGGCACCCGAGTCTCCAACGAGGCCATCCGCGATTTCCTGGAATCGCTGCCCGAGCACGTTGTAGCTGTTCTGGACGAAGCGTACTACGAGTTCCTCAGCGATGCTCCCGACACGCTCAGCCACGTTAAAGCGGGCCGCAAAGTCGTGCTGATGCGCACCTTCTCCAAGATTCAGGGCCTGGCGGGTCTCCGCATCGGCTACGGTCTTGCCGAGCCCGAACTGGCCGGTCTGTTGCAGCGTGCCCGCCAGCCCTTCAACACTAACCTGCTGGCCCAGACCGCCGCACTGGCCGGACTGAAGGATCAGGAGCACCAGGACCGCACCCGGCAGATCACGGACGAAGGCCGCGCGCTGTTCGAGAAGACATTCGCCGCCATGGGTCTGCCCTACGTGCCCAGCAGCGCCAACTTCGTCCTCGTCCATGTCGGCGATGGCGACGCGGTCTTCAAGAAGCTTCTGCGCAAAGGCATCATCGTCCGCAGCATGCTTAGCTACCGCCTGCCAGAGTACATCCGCGTCAGCGTCGGCACGCCGGAACAGAACGAGCGCTTCCTGAAAGAGCTGCCGGGCGTTCTGGCCAGCTAAGGAGTCTCCGGAAAATAAACTGTGCAACTTAAGTCGTCGATTTTGAGATGAGAGCAAGGCGGAATGGAGGAGTGCATTAGACTAATGCTCGACCGGAATTCCAACGCTGCTCTCGCTCAAAAGCGGCGGCTCA
>JBGGNE010000378.1:0-3962 GCA_041287705.1 Methylacidiphilales bacterium
CCGCGGCAACAGCTCTTCTCTCAATCCTTGACTCATCGACATCCTCTCCCTTTGACGGTGTCATCCCTTTTGAGTCAACGTCCTTCTTCTACACCCCTCCTCACCGCATCCTTCGGTGTCAAAACTTTTGAGGCAACAGGCACCCGAGGGAAACTTCATTTCCATACTCGCGCTTACCCCATCATGCTGCTAGCTTACCTAAAAAACTGAATGAACCGGATAACTTCAGGTATTCTGTATATCTCGTGCTTTTCACTTCGCCGCCTGGTTGCGGGCGCTTTGATTATGGCGGCAGCCGCCGGCACCACCCCCGCACCTGCGCAGGTTCCCCTGGCGCCGGCAAACCCTGCTGCCGAGCCCGATGCCCACTCTCTGGGTGTTCCCAAGGACGCGGGCGCACCCGAAAAGCCCAAGGACAAAATTCTGCAGGCCATCTACAAACTTAAAGAAAAGAAAGATGAGCCGACCTTCATCGAACTCCGCGACAAAGCCAAGTCGCTCGGGGCTTCTAACGAGGAACTTCTCGAAGCCGAACTGACCTTCTGTTTCCGCGGCCTGTTGTGGGAGCACCTGAAGGATGTCGCGCCGCGTTTTAAGGAGGCGGTGGCCAAGTGGAATATTGAAAACGCCGCCTATCTGCGCACACCAGGACAGCCGGAAGCGATGCTGCAACTGGTCCAGGCGGTTCTGGCCGCCGAATCCGGTGATATGAAGGGCTTCGAGACCTCTATCAAGGAAGCGATCTGGCTAAACCCGGAAGAAGCGGAGTTCTACTCACAGTTCATCATGTCGTACCGCCGCAAGGCCAGGATGGCCGCCGTTACGCTGCCCATGAACGACAAGATCGCCACTTATGACGGCAAAACTGTCACCCTGGCTGAGCTGATGAAGGATAAGAAAGCGCTGCTTATCGGCTTCTGGGCTACTTTTTCACCGCCATCGGTCGCGGGAATGTCCGAGCTGGCGGATATTGAAAAGCAACAGCTTGCCGCTCAGGGCGTCGCATGCGTGGGCATTAACATCGACCCGAGCGCGGAAATCGCAGTGTCGGTACGAAACGAGCGCAAGCTCACGATGCCCTGGCTGGTGGACGGCCCTGGACGTCCCATCTATACTTCGGTCGGCCACACGAGCTTCCCCATGGCAATTCTCGTCACTCCCGAAGGCAAACTGCTCTATATCGGCGATCCTCTGCAGGATGACATCGCCCTGAAGGATGCCCTGGAGAAGATAGGCGTGAAATACAAACTGCCTACTGACGATCTGCCTGCTGAGCCTTAACAGCAGACTTCGACCGTCATTGGATTTCGGATCAGAAAGGGGTCAGACTCCGTCTTTCTCGGGCGGAGTCTGAAAGCTGTTCAAACGGGAAAAATCGGTAAGTTGCATTGCTGTTATGCACTTAAACACCTTACCTGTACTTATTCACCTGGCGAATAACTCTATGAGAATGATACCTCGT
Source organism: Methylacidiphilales bacterium (assembly GCA_041287705.1). Classification (GTDB taxonomy): domain Bacteria; phylum Verrucomicrobiota; class Verrucomicrobiia; order Methylacidiphilales; family UBA1321; genus LW23. The sequence continues at coordinate 1,463 of JBGGNE010000378.1, forward strand.
AATACTAATTATTGTATTCCAAAGACCTTTTGATTGACCAAGGCTGGGGTTGTGCCTACTTCTATAGCTCGTGAATTTCATCGACCTCTATCCACTGGCCGCGGCCGCGGTGAGTACCGACACTGCTGTCGGAATTATTCTCAGCCTGGTAACGTTAACAATCCTTGAGATTGTTCTCGGTATCGACAACGTGATCTTCATCGCCATTCTTGCAGGGAAGCTTCCCGAGCACGAACGCGACAAAGCTCGTAACATTGGTCTCGGCCTTGCGCTGGTCATGCGCGTACTGCTGCTGATGTCCCTCAGCTACGTTATTGCGCTTAAGGACCCGATTTACACGATCGATCTGCCCGCATATGGCATAGATGATAAGCCTTTTGGCATCACGGTACGTGACATCGTTCTCTTTGCCGGCGGTATCTTCCTGCTCTATAAGAGCACGCACGAAATCCATAACAGCCTGGAAGGTGAGGAACATCACGGGGAAGGCACCAAGGTGCATGCGGCTTTCGGTCCAATCGTAGGCCAGATCATCCTTCTCGATCTCGTTTTCTCCCTGGATTCTGTTATCACCGCAATCGGTATGGCCAGCCAGATCTGGGTCATGATCGCCGCGGTTGTCATCTCGATGATTTTCATGCTCGCCTTCTCCGGCTGGGTCGCAGGCTTCGTTAACAATCATCCCACAGTCAAGATGCTCGCGCTCGCCTTCCTCATGCTGATCGGCTTCACCCTCGTCATCGAAGGTTTCCATGTCCACGTGCCGAAGGGTTACATCTACTTCGCCATGGCGTTCTCCGTCGCTGTCGAATCGCTCAATCTTATCGCCAAGGGTCGCAAGAAGCAGGGTGAACCGGTGCACCTACGCAAAGCGATCGAGTAGTCGCAGACCACCATTGCCCGTACCGTGTCGAAATCAAGCCGCATTCTGATTCTGGACGAAGCCGGGCAACTGCTGGATAAGTACGAGCGCGAACCCGAGCACACGCGCCACGTTTCCCGCCTTGCCGGCCAGCTCTTCGATGGGCTGGCCGCTTGGCATCAGCTGGGCGACAGGGAACGTACATGGCTCGTCGTGGCGGGTCTGCTTCACGACCTGGGCTGGTCGCAAACCCGCGATGGCGCCGGACACCATAAATGGTCTGCCCGGCTTATCAGTGCATTTCCATGGCAATCTCTTCCACCGGAAGAGGTTGCCATTGTTGCGCAAACCGCACGCTATCACCGCAAATCTCTCCCCTGCCCGCAGCACAGCGACTACATGTCCCTGCCGGCGGAACACCGCATCATTGTCTCCAGGCTTGCCGCCCTGCTGCGCGTCGCGGATGCCCTGGATCGCACGCACCGGCAAATCGTTGCCGCTGTCACCGCCACGCTTGATGAGGACGTCGAAACGATCACTCTCCACATCACCTCCGAAGAAGCCTGTCAGCGCGAGCAGGAGGCCGTGGGGCGTAAGGCGGATCTTCTCCGCGCACTGACGCACCGCAATGTGCTGATGTCGCTTTATTAAGGGCCAGCCGGCGCAGTTTGAGGGCTGCCCGGAGCCGGAGTCGCCGCCGCAGGAACTCCGATCGCCGGTGTCGTTACTTTCTTCACGAAAGCGCGGATCAGAATGGTGCTTCCTTCCACAATGGTGGAGTGCGTAAGACCGCCCATTTCGTAGAACTCTACCATCGGGTGGCCCAGATTCTTCAGACTGATCGCGAGGAATTCATTCTCCTCCACACGGCTCTTGTACTCCACGCGGCGATCGCCCGTAATCAGGCAGATAGGTGGCAGGGCTTTCGCTGCATAGTGCATGGGCGCGTACTCATCAATCACTGGACGAAACTCCGGCCCTGTGTCGCCGTTCAGCTTCTTCACCAGAAAGTGAGTTGTTACCTGACCGCTTACGGGAATAACCCCGGCAAGCTGCATGTTAGATAACCCGTGAGCCTTCAGCCAGCGAGGATCCATTGCCACCAGAGCCGCCAGATAGCCGCCCGCCGAGTGGCCGGCGATGAAGACTTTCTTCGGATCGCCGCCATACTTTTCGATATTCTTCAGCGTCCACGCAGTTGCCGCCGCGGCATCCTCAAAAAAGGCGGGTATGGTCGCTTTTGGCGATAGCCGATAGCTCACTCCCACCAGCGCGATTTCCTTCTCCTTAAGCGCGGGGAAATAGCGGGTACCCTGAGACAGCCCGCCGCCGTGCAGCCAGATCACCGTGGCAAAGCCCGGCCTGTTGGTGGGGTAATAGAGATCCAGCCGGCATTTCTCCTTCTGATACTCATCCGCTTTCGTCGCCGCCTCTCCTTCGTAGTAGAAGAGATCGCTCTCCGTCTTGTATTCCGCCTTGGGAGGCCTGGGGGCAGCAGATACCTCACCGGCAGGTGCGTTGGTAGCGGAAGGCAGCGGCATCACCGGTGCCGCAGTTTGAGCCATCGTGAGGAATGGCGTCGCCATCAGACCGCAGGCACAAACCGCTAAAGCAAGAATTTGTCGCATAAGAAGATGA
>JBGGNE010000379.1:0-54548 GCA_041287705.1 Methylacidiphilales bacterium
CATCGCCACATCACCGAGGAAGAAGGCCAGCGCGATCAGTACGCACGAAAGCCAGAGTTCGACTTCGGAAGGGGAGGTGCGCTGGTCATTCTCAAGTATCTGCTTTGGAGTCGGATTATAGATACCGCCTGTTTCCTCCGCAAGATGACGCAGCGCTTGTTCGTCAGCGGGCTGAAGCAGAAATTCTTCGGAGTAGCTGGTACTAGTACTGATGTACTGGGTCTCCAGCATTTCCTTGCCATTACGCAGGGTGGCCTGAAGGTGGTAGGAACCTTTGTCAGGGGTGGGGAACCACGCTTCAAGTCTGCCCGGCGCGGTTGCCGTCAGCGTGGGCTTACTGGCTTTGCCGTTGGGATCCAGCATCAGGATTTCACCCCCGGATTCCGGCAGAAAGCGGCCCTGATCATCCAGCACGTCAAGGATGACACGCATTCCGCCGCGTTCGGGGCGGAAAGTGCTCTGCGAGCGAGAAATGGAGGCGCTACGGGTAAGTTTACGGACAAGCTGAGCCCAGAATTTGCCGTAGCCTTCCCACTTCAGCCATTCCACGGCCCAGCGATTGCGAGCGTCCGAAGTGAACGCACCACTCTGTCCCAGGCCATAGCGCCAGGTGGTCAGCAGGGGCTCGCCTGTCTCGGTAGTCAGCCATACTTCGGAGGTTGGCTTCAGCTTTGTCATAACGAAGCCGAGCAAGAAGGGCGCGGTGCTGAGATCGATGCCCGACAGGAATGGGGCCGGAAGGCCGGCTTTTGGTATGAACGGCAATTCCTGCACGGAGGATTTGGACGCGGTCATGGTTTCGCGGGCGAAAATCTGCGGCACGCTGGCGGGGTTGTCCGTAAAGTAATAGCGGCCATTGCCCCAGTTGGCCATGTCCTGCAGCAGTTGCTGATCGGCGTCGTTGCCAAGACCGACTGTGCTGACGGTGATGCGCTCCTGCACCATCTGGCTGATCAATTCGCGAAATGGTCCAGGCGAGGAGACGCCGTCCGTAAGCAGGATGACGTGTTTAATCTTAGCGGGACAAGCGGGCAGGCGTGCGAACGCCATCTCCAGGCCGGGAGCGATGTTGGTGCCACCGCCAGCCTGGATTTCTGAGATCTTTTGCTGAATGCCGCCTTTGTCCGCTGCCAACCCCATCTCGGTAATACTATAAACGTCGTTGTCGAAAGCGATAATGGAGACATAGTCGCGCGGCGAAAGAAGTTCGACGGCCGCTTTGGAAGCCTCCTTCGCCATTTCCATCTTGTCGCCCTGCATACTGCCGCTTCGGTCTATCACGATCGCCAGACCGAGCGACGGATCTTCTTTCTGTTTTTCGAAGTTACAACGCACGGGCAGGAGATCCTCCACGGGCGTCTGATAGTAGCCGCCCAGTCCAAAGGAATTGTTACCGCCCAGCATCAGCAGGCCGCCGCCGAAATCGCGCACGTAGGTGGAGAGAAGCTCAAGCTGTGCCGGAGAAAAGTCGGTGGCAGGAACATTGTCAAGCAGGACAAGATCGTAGTTTTGGAGATCCGCCAGATCGACCGGAGCACCAGTGGCGGGCCGAACATCCAGCACAATGCCTTCCTGCCGCAGTGCGACTGCCAGATATCGCGCCTGATCTGGCTTATCGGCAATAAGAAGGATCTTGGATTTTCCCTTGGCCTGAACAACGGCGCTCGCCTGATTATTGTCGATGATGGTATCATCTTTCGCGCGAACCGCTGCCGTGTATTCGAAGACTTTATCGCCTTTGACAGATTGCGTGCTTTCCAGGCGATTGGAACCCGGTTTGAGCTTGATGGACTGAGTAGCAATGCGCGCACCGTTGCGGAAGATATCCACCTCCGCTGCCGTCTCAATATTGCTGACAACCTCCACACCTACCTGGAAAGGCTGCTCCTCGCGAATATTTCGCGGTACGGTAACGCCGCGCACCAGCACTTCTGCGTTGGCAGGCGGTTGAATTGGCACCGTCATGACTCGAACGCCTGCCTGCTTGAGAGGCTTCAGAGCTTCGGTGAGGCTTCCCTCCGTTTCACGACCATCAGAGAAGAGCACGAGCGTTTTAGCGTAACCTGGAGGAAGCGATGCCTGGGCAAACTGCAGCGCAGCGGCGATATTGGTATTTTCATCCCGCAATTGTTTAAGATTTATCTTTTCGCCTTCCGGCTTTGGCGCTGTCGGATTCAGTTCGCTCTTTCCCGCGAAAGGAATCCATTTCCATGAAGGCATGGAACCTGTCCGTTCGGCTTCCTGAAAAAACGGGACGGCGCGCTTTTCCGCCTCGTCGCCCACACTCCGGCTGCGATCCACCAGCCAGGCAACGCTGGTGCGGCGCTCTTCCTTTAGCCAGCGCGGGTCTGTAAGTGCGAGGACCAGAAAGACAAAGCCTAGGCAACGCAGAAAAAAGCTCAGACGCCGGCGCAGAGGCGACAGCGGGGCAAGTGTTTGCCGCTGCCACCAGAAAAGGATGGCCAGTGCCGCCAGGGCAAGGAGCGCGTAAGGTTGATTAAGTTCTATCGGAAAAGTCATACTGGAATCGTCCTACTCCGTAATGCGCCGTGAATAGAGCCGCCACTCCAGCAGCAGCCAGAAAAGTCCTGCCAAAACCAGCCACCACCACGCGGGATGGGACGCCAAGGAAGCGAGCGAATAGGCTGCGCCCTTGGAAGCTGTGGCAGCCGGGTCGCCGCTTTGCTCAGGCGGCAAAGTGTTGGCGAGCCGCGTGCCGATAGAGCCGGGCAGTACGGCGGAGAATGCGGACTGTTGCTCGGGGCGCAGTGACTGGATGACATTTCCCAGGAGCACCGGGAAAGCCGTGCGGAGTACAAAGTCGGATTGCTCCAGATCAAAACCGAGCACCAGCCATTGCGGTGCTGCGGTCTGCTCCCAGTCGCCGAAGATGAGCGGATGAGCAAAGCTTTCTGCAAGCACTGCGGCTCCGGGGGCCGGAGTATAGGAGGTGGCGTGGTTCAGGCGTACCTGGTCCAGCGAAACGTAGCGGAGAGGAACCGACTCACGTTGCCATTCGCTGATCAGTGGCGCATCAAGTGCATCGCCGCTTTTACCCCAGAAACCCTGACCGACGGGCGCCATGAGCACCACAGCACGTGGCTTTCCGCCTGTAGGCCGCGTGGATTCTAACGGCAGGCATTTGGAGTAAATGACGAGGTCAGCGGCGGCAAGGGCGGCGGGCGTATCGTGACCAGGCTCGATGCGTTTCCAGTCCACGAGGTCTAGTGAAGCAAGCAATGCTTCCAGAAAGGAGTTCTTCGGCGAGACCAGCAGCACGGAAATTTTGTAGAGGCCGTTAACGTTGGCTGCCGCGATGTTATCTTCGACAAGATCGTCCCGCTGCATGCCACTGAGTTTTGCCGTGAACTGAACAGCGGCGTTGCCCTGATCTTTCCAGGATTTCTCCCAGGGTTTGCCTGGCTCAAGCTTGATCTTCTGCACGTCCATCAGGCGTCCATCGCGGGTCAGCTCGAACTCCACTTCAGTGGGCTCCTTGCTGTTGGACTCTACTCGCACGGCGATCTGGAATTCGCCTGGCGCAACAGTCGAGCGTCTCGCAGAGAACAGGGTTATGCCTGAGTTTACGGCTTCATCACCGCCAACGCGAACGCAGTCCAATATAGGCGCCTTCTTCAAGGGCGCGGTTTCTTTCCCAGTTGCGGCGATTGCAGGTGCTTTCTCAAGTGGATAGGGAAGGACACCATCAGAAACGAACACGACGCGTCCTCCTTCGCGGGAAGCGGCCAGATTTTCTGCCAGCGCAAGCGCGGGGCGAGCATCATCAACGCCAGGGGACGTTTCCGCGCCTTCCAGAGCATTCATCAGCGTGCGCTGGCTGGTCGTCCAGCCAGAGAGAATCCGGGCCGGATCACTCGCGAGGATGACAGCTGATTCATCGAAGTAGCGCATGGTGCTGATGCGCTGCTCAATGAGGGTGCGAGCCTGCTGCCAGCGATCGGGCGAGACATCTTTAGCGCGCATGCTGGCCGAAGCGCTGATGACGTAAACCACTCGTTCCGGTTGTGCTGACCGCCAGAAAGGCTGAGGCTGGGTCAGGGCAAGTACCAGCAAGAGCAGGAAAAGGAGCTGTAGCGCCAGAGAAAGCCAGCGGCGCAGACGCCGCCAGAAGGGCTGCTGGATGAGCCGTGGCTTTACCTGATTCCAGAAAAGCAGAGTTGTTACCTGGCGCCGGGGGATACGGCTTTTAACGAGGTAAAACGCGATAATGGGAATTGCGAGCGCCAGAAGCCCAAGCGCCGCGGGCCACAGAAAGGTCATTCGACAAAACCTCCATGCCGCAACGTACGCAGCAGAAGATCCGCAACGGGAAAGCGGGTATCGGTCTGGATAAGGGCAATCTGATTCTGCTTGCAGTAGCGGGAGATCGATTCCTGATATTGCGTGAACTGACGGCGATAATCGCGGGCTGCCTGCGAATCATTCAGGATAGGAATGGCCGTGCCCGTTTCGCAGTCTTCCAGATCGTACTCGCCGGGATCGCCGGGATTTTGCTCCGCCGGGTCGATCATCTGGATCACCCCGACTTCCTGGCCGGCGTAGCGCAGTCGATCAAGGGTGCGTATGGCATCGCCCAGATCTGCGCCCCATAAATCGCTAAGCAATACCACAAGCCCGCGCCGCGGCCGAGTGGAGAGCCAGCGTCGCACGTGATCCTCCAACTGTCCCGCTTCGGGTGCCAGCGGCTGCTGGGCAAGTTGGCGCAAGAGAAGCAGAAACTTCTCTTTGCCACGCGCAGGCTTCCAGATCCGACCTGCGCTGGATTGCAGTGGAACCAGAGCAACGCGATCCAGATTGGCCAGGCCAAGATAGGCGAGCCCGGCCGCCACCTGTCGCGCGTAGTCGAACTTGGCCGGTGCGCCGAAATTCATGGAGGTGGAATTGTCGTACAGGACGTGCACGTGCCAGTCTTCCTCTTCCACAAACAGTTTCAGCACCAGTTGGCGCCAGCGGGCAAAGGCATTCCAGTCAATATATCGCCAGTCATCGCCTTCTGTAAAAGGGCGATACTCCGCAAACTCCACACTGGCACCATGATGCACTGCGCGGCGCTGAGCCCTTTGCGCCCCTTTTACCAGTTGGCGCGCCGCAAGGGCGATCGATTCCAGACGCCGGAGGAACTCCGCGCTGAAAAGCTCTTCAACTGTTTGTGAGGACATAGAGTAAGGTGTGGCGTGATGGCGACGCGCCCGTGATCTCTTAGATGCAACTAAGCCACTTAGCGAATATCAGGCTGGATCAGGCCGCTTTGGCCCAGTTCTTGCCTTCGGTCTCAATGATTTTTGAGATCAGCTTATCGGTGTCCATGCCATCGGCCTGGGCCTCAAAGTTGAGCATGACGCGGTGACGCAGAACCGGCAGCGCGACGGCGTAGACGTCTTCCATCGAAACGTGAGCCCGTCTGGCAAGTACGGCATGGATCTTGGCCGCAAGTACGCATGCCTGACCGGCACGCGGACTGGCGCCGTAACGGACGTACTTCCTTACATCCGCCGAAGCGTGAGTCACTTCTGGATGAGTCGACATGATCAGATCCACGACGCGTTCACGAATGCTGGGCGCCATCGGTACATCGCGTGCGAACTCGCCTAGCGCGACAAGGTCTTTGCCGTCAAAAATAGGATTAACAGTGGGGGACTTACGCTCGGTCGTGCGCAGGAGGATTTCGCCGAACTCCGCCTTGGAAGGATAAGGAACGCGCAGCTTGAAGAAGAAGCGATCCAGTTGTGCCTCGGGCAGGGGATAAGTGCCTTCCATTTCCAGTGGATTCTGCGTGGCAAGAACGAAGAAAGGGCGTTCGAGAATGCGGGTTTCGCCGGCGACCGTGACGCTCTTCTCCTGCATGGCTTCCAGGAGAGCGCTTTGGGTCTTGGGGGTGGCGCGATTGATTTCGTCCGCGAGCAGGAGATTGCAGAACAGGGGCCCCTGCGAGAACTGGAACTTGGAGTGGCCGTGCCCTTCGTCAACCAGGATGTTCGTGCCAATAACGTCCGCAGGCATCAGATCGGGAGTGAACTGAATGCGCTGAAAACGCAGGTGCAGCGCCGAGGCAAGAGAGCGGACGAGCATCGTCTTACCGAGGCCTGGCACACCCTCCAGCAGTACGTGGCCGCCGGCGATCATTGCGATCAGCGTAAAATCCAGAATTTCGCGCTGGCCTACGATTACGTTGGCTACTTCATTACGCAGAGCTTCAAATTTTTCCTTAAACTGAGCAAGGGATGCATCAAGATCCTTTGCGGTACCCGCAGTAGTGGTTGCGGTGGCGGAAAGGTCCGTCGTCGTTTCGGGCATAGAATCTGGAAGAAGGAAGGTCAGATGATGTTATATCAACAGATACAGCTACAATTATTGCTGGTCCCGGGGCCGAATGCTTTCAAAGTAACGCTTGATGGATTCACGATGAGCCAGCGGAAGGTTCTCATCTTCAATCGCCACCTTCGAGAGCTTTTCGTAAGATTTGAATGTAGCGGTCTTTGTCGCCAGGGAACCGGCGGGCGTGGGTTCATTGGTAGTTTCCGTGGTCGTTTCGGAATCGCCTTCGCCCATCACACCGGTGAGGTTCTCGATATGGCGCTTTGCATCAGAAGAAGTTGCTGCTCCGTAAGGATTGCCCGTGGTGGCAGTACCGGCATTTTTGCCACCGCTGCCACTACACATCTTCTTAAACAGCGAGATGCTGACACACTGACTTTTGCAGTTGGACATGGAGCTTTTGCACTGGCTGAGCTGAAGAAGCTGAAGTGAAAGCTTGATGCCCTTTTTCTGGCATTCTCCCGCCTTGGCCAGACCGCTTTGCATTTGCTTCATGCTGTCGGACATGGACTTGCTGCCGTTCTTGGAGGTGTTGCTATTGGGCTGGCCCGCTTCGCTCATCTGTCGCATGCCGGCGGCGATAGAGTCCATTTTGGCGGCGTCCGCGCGGTCGGCTGCTTTGGCCATCTTATCTCGTGCTTCCTGGGAGAGTGGCGTTGCTGCGGCTTTAGATTCGGGTTTGTCCCACTGCCTGGCGGTTTCCTCGGCCTGACGCTGGGCGGCCTCAAGATCGTTCTTCTTCAAAGCAGCAGTAAGGCCGGCGGTGTTGGGCAGTGCTTCAAGTGCTTCCGCAAGATCCTTGGCCAGAGCGGGATCCATTGCTTCGCCTTTGGCCTCTTTCTGCATAGCTTCCAGGCGACTTTCCACTCGGCTGAGCTCCTGCATCAGTTCCTTTTCAGTGATATCGCCCTTCGCCAGGCGATCACGAAGAGGCTTGATCTCCTCCAGTGCTTTTTGCAATTCCTCGGAGGGCTGCTCCTGTTGAACTTTTTCCCAGTCCTGAGCAATTTCTTCAATCGCCTTTGCCTGATCTTCAATAAGCTGGCGTGATGCTAATTCTTCGGCTGACGGTTTGTATGAATAAAAACCAGTGGCGAAGAAGCCCATGAGCAAAAGGCACAGGATAGCGGCAAACTGCGTTGTCCTGGGAATATGCAGAGGCCAGCCTTTACGTATGTTATCCCAGTTCAGTTGCTTTAACACCAGAGTACGTTGCGTCTGCGCCCATTCCGAACGGATAGTTGTTTCCGCCGTATTATGCTGAAGCGCAAGCTCTTCCATGGTCAGAACGCCGTCTTTCAAATCCGCCACGCGATCGAGACGCGCCCAGAGATGCTGCTGTCGAATGGGAGCGAACCAGCCCCACGCGGCGGCAGCGAGGAGCAAAAGGATGAAAATGCCTACACAAAGTGGAAAAAACAATGCCAGCTTTGCGTAAACAAAAGTCAGCAGAATACAAACAGCCAGAGCAACAGATGCAACGGGCAATACAATACCAAAGGCTGAAGAAAGGCGTTCCAGACGCAATCGAATGCGTGCCTTACGATAGATACTTTCCTTTTCCTTGGCCAAGGTCGCTGCCTGGGAGTTGCTCATAAAGAGAGAAGGTTGATTAAACTTGAATTATGTATAGCCGTAAGAAGGCAAATGTCACGAGATTTCGACACGTTATGCTTATTTCGCCGGACATAAAATAAACGCAGAATCAGTGAAATAAAGAATCTTGTTTTTGCGAGCCCTTAAGGCTCCAGTGGTACAAGTGAAAGATCCGCAATTTCGGCAAAAGCAGTTGGCTCAATAAAAGGAACCATGGATTCACCTTCTACGCCTTCCGCACTGATGAGCATCTGGACAAAGAGCCAGCCCGAAATGCCATTACGCGGAGTATCTGCGCTGCCTGTCTGTAGGCGCGGCTTATTGTTTTGCTTCGCAAATTCTACGCCAAATCTGAAGGTGGAGTCCGTATGAATCCAGCAGCTCATCACGTATTGCTTCTTTGGCTCAATGGCGATGGGCTGCGCTCGCAAACGACCTGACTGACGGTCAAAGCGTATGGTGGTGCTCCCCTCCCACGGTCCGGGGGAAATGTTTGTCCCCGTAAGGTTTAAGCTGTCTTTCCAGCCAGGATTCGAAGTCCACGAAGTTCCGTTAACGGCAAGTAAGTTGGGTTTATCGAAAACATACAGATTCTGGCCGGCAACTTTTTGAGGCTTTGGCTCACGCAGAAGTCGTGCCTGGACCACCTTCGTACCAGCAGGAAGATCCAGGGATTGTTTGCCAACGCCCAACACACTGGTCAGGGTTGTCAAGAGCTTCAGGTTGTCAGGTTTTGTGCCAGCAAATATTTCTATATCAAAGATTTGAGAGGATAGAGGCTGCCTGTATCCACGAAGCAGTGAAGTAGGATAAAAGGGATCGGAACGTCCCTGCGAACCGGCGCCGTTTACTTCCCAGTGCAGCGTTTGCTTTCCATTCGATTCGCGTACAATACGGGTTGCAATGGAGAGTGTTGCTTTTTTGCCAAGGGTCCACTGAATCTCGTTGCGCATCAGATCCCCGTATGGCTTGTAGCCACTATTTGCCAGAGCAGGGGATTGGTTAACTGCTGTAAGTACGGAGTCGGCCTCCTGATAAAGGCCGGAAAGTACCAGAGCATCAATGACCGAAAAGTAGATGTCTCCGTACATATATTGTGCGGAAGCAGAGTTCTCCTTGACGAGGGTTCCCAGCGTCTTCCAGCTTTCTTTTGCCAGCTCTGTATCGCCACATTCGGTGGCAATAATCGCCTGAAGCCGAAGTGCCGAAGATTTAGAATGAAAATCCTGATTGTTCGTTTCGAGTGTTTTTGAGCAACCTGCTTTTGCCAGCTCCAGCGCGAGCGCTTTTTCTTCCGGCCACTGCACTAATGTCTGGGCTAACGCCATTATCAGGTGGCCTCCATAACTGCCGCTGCCGATGATATTGATTTTTTTATGCAGGGCCGACTCGTCTTCTTTGGCATCTTCACGAAGTAGACTCGACAGCAGCGGCTTGCAACCGGGATCGCGAAGGAGGATTTTGACAAATAGCTGAAGCAGCGCAGTATCATTATCATTCGGATTCTTTTTGAGCTCTTCCTCGCAACGCTTAAGTATGGAAGGCATAAAACCCAATGATTTAGCCATGTAGAGCGTGCTTATGGGAGTAAGCGTCATTCTACCCGACTGATCATAGCTTATGCCTTCCAGCCAGATTGAGGTTGAGCGATACTGCATGTTGAGCAGTGGCTGGGAAGCAGGTTTAGAGCGGAACAGACTTTCCTCTGCAATTTTGGCAATTTCATCCTTATTGTTCAGACGAGTCAGTGTGTTGATAAGACGCAGTGTGGCGCCAGAGTTATAGCCTGTCTGATTCTCCATCTTAATCGCCTTGCGATACAGCAGTACGGCCAGCTGCAGATCCTTGTCGTCGCTGTTATCATTCGCCAGATTACTTGCGAAGTTGGAAATGTAGTGCGTCAGATTTGGATTGGCGTTGGTGGGAGTCCATCCTTCAACCAGTTTAAAGAACTCATCAGCTCTTCCGCTTTCACGAATAGTGGCAAAACTTACAACAGAACTATTTTCCATGAATGCGTTCATGTTCTGAGAGGCGCATTTCAGGTAGAGTTCAGCTGCCATATCTTTCATGTCAGCATTGCGGGTCTTCTCCGCCAGCATGATCTGAAACCGTATGTCCTTTGGATTTAGCTCCGCAACTTTACGATAATATTGCAGGGCACGCTCGCCGGTTTGGGAAGTGTTGGAGGTAATGTAGCCGTTAGTATCCACGGTAAGGGCGAATCTGTTGGCGCTGCCTTTGGGTTGCGTCCTTATTGAAAACCCGGCTGATGAACCGGGTTTTCCCGCGTACGAAACGAGCCGCCCGACGATGGAGCCGTCGCCCTTCAGAGGCTGGAAAACGTAGCTTTTGACGAGTTCAGTGTCTTCCTTCTTCTTGTTGGTACCGGAGGTTACCTCAAGAGTCGTTCCATCAAACCGGGCTGTGGCGGGGTTAATTTCTTTGCCAGCCAGAGAAGCCAAACTCCAGGGCGCGGGAAGCGTTGGTGCCGCAGAAGGTGACGAGTTGGAGTTCGTGGAGGGACTTTGTCCCGTAACCGCAATACTCTCCCATTTTGCCACAGATTCCGTAGAATCGCTGCCGGGATTAGTCATGGTTTCAATCCCTATGATGCATTCGGAGGGCAAATCACACTCGAACTGAGCCATGAGACTCCAGGTTTTGCCGTCAACCGAGGCATAGCTGGAAAGCTGGCTGCCCTGACGCTCCAGTTTCAGCCAAAAGGGCGGGCGTAAAAGACCGTAGGTACTGCGTGCGGTATCCTCACCTGCTGTACTCCGTTTGGTCACCATGATTTCTGTAGATTGCATGGTCTGACATACGGCGATCATGCGCGAATTTGGCTCAAGGCTTTCACGGACAAGCAGCGCCGCTTTTGCCCACTCTGCGCTGGGGCCGCACTGCATGGAGTTAACGCGGGCGACCAGTTCCCCATCTCCGGAAAGTTTCTTGTAGCCGAACGCGCAGAAATCGGTCGTGTTACCCAGGTTGCCGGCGCGCGACGTCATCTGTAAAACGTTATCCGGGAGAGTTTTGAGCGTGCCGACCTCTTCGGCTTTGCCAATATCAGCCAGTTGCCACCCGGAAACCAGATTGGCTATTCCTTCTGGAACACTGGTAGTGCCTTCAAGCGAGACGTTGGCAAAGGTTGCAACGACAGGCGCCTTGGTATTATTGCTGGATACGGCAATGCCGACAAAGATGTCGTTCGGCAGTGACATGGAGGTGCGTTCAAGCTCTCGCCATTCCTTACCGTCCAGGGAGCAGAAGCTGATAAAGTTCTCACCTTCACGGCGCAGCTTTAGCCAGACGGGCGGAATCGAGCCGGTTTGCTTCTTTTCACCACCGGAAAGCCCGGTAAGTGCTTCCGCCATCAGCATGTTCAGGCGCTGCGAATTTGGAGAGCTGTCGAGCTGTTTTTGGAGATCGCGAATATAGGGGAGAAGCTGCTTTGTTTTATTTAACGCCTGAACGGCCTGTGTACGTGCGTAAGATTCATAAGAACGATTTCTTGATGCTGCCATGGGATCCTGGGCAAGGAGTTGCCTGGCCATGACGGCGACTTCCTCATTCTTTTTCTCATTTACAAGCGTATTCAGCTTCGCAATGGCTTGCTGCTGAGCTGTATAGTTAGAATTGCTGTTCGAACGTGCCACCTGCTTGTTAAGCTCTTCTGCTTTTTCAACAAGGCCAAGCTCCCGCAGATCCTGGATGAGGTTGTTGCGATCCTCTGCGGGAAGCTGAAGTGCCGCAAGTCGCAGTGCTGCTTTTTTGGCTAGTTCCTTTTCAGGAGATTCGGAATTCTTTTCTGTCGTCTTCTTATTCGCACATGTTTTAGCCGTGCGCAGAATCTGCTGCTGGGTGGAGATATATACGGGGCCGATTCTGGCTTTTACTTCTCCAAGCTGGGTAAGAGCATCTTCATATCTTTCCTGAAGCGTGTACATCTGAGCCAGTGAAAGGCGTATGTCATCGCTGTCTCTGATAGCGAGAGCTTCCTTTATCAGTTCGGCTGCTTTTGCTTTATCTTTGTGCCACCAGTTTATGTATCCGCGACTAAGCAGAGGATAAATCTTTTGCCAGCCTTCGATGTCGTTGGTCTGCTTTTCAAGAGCCTGATCCAACAGATCAATTGCGCCTATCGGAGTCAGTTTTTGACACATCGTCTGCAAGGACCCGATTCGGGTCTCATCGAAAAAGCGATTGGGCGACGGGAATGTTTCGTTGTATCTGTTTTGGCTGAAAGTGAGCTGCAGTTTCGGCTCTTTGTCGGGGTAGGACAGAAGCAGGCAGTCCGCAACAAGGCTTACAAATTTGGGTGCATCCTCTTTCTTTTGTTTTCCATAGGCGAAAGCATAGTAAGGGGCATACATCATTTGTTGCTGGATGTTGGCCGCGTTTGTCCCACCTGTGGTTCCTGTACTTGCGTCCTTCTGTTTCAACAAGCCGCGAACGATATCCAGGCGTTTCATGGCTTCCTCCTTATCCCCGATGAGGGAGAGAAGCTGGAAGGCGGAAACCATTTCCTCGCCATCTTTGGGATCAAATTCTGCGGCAAGTTTACGCGCTTCAACCCGCAGTTTTGCCTGTTCCTTCTCGTCACCCGATGCGGATTGGAACTGCTGCGAGACACGGAGATACATCAGGCTTTTGGCTGCGTCCGCATCCAGTTTGGCGATTCGTTCCTGGTAGATTTCTTTCAGTTCTTCCGCGCGGGTTTTGCGCGAAGGTTCTGCGGTTACAAGATCAAGAGGATAGCGATAGGTGAGGATGGTGTAGCAAATTCCCTGAAGCTCCACGTTGTTCTCGGGAGACTTCGCAATGGCTTCCATTTCCTCCCATAGCGGGGCAGGTGCCTGAAGCAAGGTATAACAGATGAGCCGGTCAGTCGCGGACAACCCTAGTCGGGACATATGCTCCTTTAGCGTATCGAGCATCGGCAAAACCTTATCGTCCTTGACCGCGATGGCGCTCAGGTACATCAGCGCCATGTCCCGCGCAGTCTGACCGGCCATACTTCCGGTGCGACTGCTTCGCTGGCGACGCTGGCGCGATCCATTAGCCGCCTGCATGACCGTCTGAGCATTCTGGCGAAGCTGCCACATATTTCCCGTGCGCTGAAAGAACGGGTTGGCCGTGAAGGAGTATGCAGAACTGGACGTCCACTTTTTCTTTTTGGGTTGAGCGGTCACCGTTACGGATGTGCCGGGTTTGGGGGCCTGCAAGGGAACAGGCTGGTCGAAGACCTTCCAGAGAATGCCATTGGCGGTATCGGTATCACCCTGCGTAATAAGGACCTCCGCATAGGCGAGCATGGATGTCGCATCGCCGGAAGTACCTGCGCGGCTCAGGAGATCTCGCACTTTCTCGGAGTACTCCGTGCCTGCAAACGCGTCAATAACATCGCACCATGCGGCGGGATCCTTCGCAACGGCTACAGAGTTTGCCTCGAAAATCTGCCACGCTTCCGGCATGCGCAGCATGTTGGCATACTGGGTGGCGAGGGCTATCTGCTGACCCAGAGAAGGATCCACCTCCACCAGCATGCGGCGGTAGCGCAGCGATTCCTCCATGTCCCCGTCCTTCTCCGCCAGTGCCAGCAATTGCTTCAGCAGGGTGGCATCCTGAGGTCGGGCGGCCAGAGAAAGAGCCAGCTCGCGCCGTGCCGCGCCAAAGTCCTGAAGCTGCTTATACACTTCCGCCAGATAAATACCGTACCGCCATCCTCCTTCCTCGCCGCGCTGGCGCTGGCGTAGCTTTTCGACCAACTGATCGACCTGGCCGGACTGATAGTAAATCTCCGTAAGGGGCCGCATCAAAGCGAGCTTTTCGTCTGCAGATTCCGTGCTTTCCATGGCTTCCTCCAGCAACGCTCGTGCTGAAGCAAGATCCCCGTCTTCCCGCAAAATACGAACGAGTTGCAGGCGGATTTCGTTGGGCTTTTCGGCAAGCTTGATCGCTTCCTTCAGTTTGGCCTTGGCGAGGTCGCGCTTCTGGGATTCCAGAGCCAGATTTGCATACAGAGTGTATCCTGCGGTGTTTGCGGGAGAAGCATCTATCAGTTTCTGGGCCATGCCCAAGGCTTCATCCAGCTTTCCCTGTTCGCGGTAGACGTTGGCCATTTCGATGGTCAGGTCCACCTTCTGAGCGGGAGACATGATCAACAGACGCTGCAGACCGGCCTGACAGGCCTCGTAGTCACTGCGCTTGCGGTCATAATTGATCTGAAGGCGTGTAATAGAAGGCGACTGGGGGAAGCGCTTTGTTGCTTCGGTGAGTGTATTTGCAAGATCCTCCACAGAAGGCTGAGTCTCCAGAAGTCGAATGAACAGGCGCGTTTCGCCTTCGGTCAGAGGCGGCGTGCCATTGAATCGAGTCCGGAGTTTGTCAATCGTCTCCTGGGTCAGCTTGGCTGAAGCAAGCAACTGGACCTGGCGCGCCTCAAGCTGCTCCATGAAGTAGAGGTTAGGGGATGCCAGAGTGAGTGCATCGAACATCGCGATGGCTTCCGTCCATTTTTGCTGAGCGATGAAGAGATTCCAGCGGATTTGCAGAAGATCAAAGTTTTTGGGATCAATCTCGAGCCCTTTATTTAAAGCCTCCGAGGCTTCGGCCTGTCGTTCATACTTGATGTTGGCATTCGCCAGGCGCACATAGTTTTCAGCGGTGGCGCGATTGCCTTCCACGAGTCCGGCCAGCATTCTGAAGGCTTCGTCCTGCTTCTTTAGCTCCATTAGATAGTCGACGTAAGCAAGGCGGGTATCGGCTGAATCCGGCGAGAGATCCAGAGCACGGGAATACTCTTTAACCCCTTCATCGTGTAAACCGTGGGAGCGCAACAGGTTTGCCAATCGAACCACGGACTGTGGCTTCCTGGTATCAGCCGGTGCGATTTTACCCCAGGCTGCCAGGGCAGCTGCCTTGGATTCAGGAGTCGCGGGCTGTTTCTGTTTCCATAGAGCTTCTCCCAGCAGTTCCCAGTAGTGAGGATCCGATGCGTCCGCCTGAGTCAGACCGGTGGCAACCTGCACGGCTTCGTCCGCCTTGTTTTCTTCCAGGAGCCGAACCGTGAGCGTTGCCTTAACTTCGTTGCGATTGGGAGCCAGAGTGGTCGCTTTGCGCAAGGCCTCCAAGGCTTCGGACTTGTGGCCTAACTCTTGTAATACGTTGGCTAGCCGCAGTGTGGCATCCACATCTTTGGGATTCTTCTCCAGCCATTTCTTATAATAGCCGCTCAGACCTGGCAAATCATCCTGGCGACGATAAATCTGCTCAATGCGCGCACGAAGATCACGGTTGATCCAGCTCGTTTCGCTGGTTTTGGGCAGCGCCGCTTCATACTGACGCAACGCATTCTCATACTTGCCTTTACGTTCTTCCACCTCGGCCAGTTTGATCATCGCCTGAACCCGTCCGTAGCTGTTTTCTTCGGAGAGATCAGCCAGTTTCTGATACGCTTTATTGGCGTCTTCAAACTGCTCGCTTGCCAGAAATGCGGCGCCGGCTTCCTCAAGGGCAAAAGTATCGTCCGGGTATTCCTGCACGACAGACCGCCAGGTTTCCACGGCACCCAATTCATCGAGATTACGTTGTTTGGCTCGTGCAAGCTGCTTGTAGAGTTCCAGACGAGTGGCTGCGGGCGGCTTGAGTTCCAGGGCACGCTTGTACGCGGCGATCGCCTCAGTCATCCGTCCTTCACTGGATTCCAGGTCGCCCAGTGCGGCCCATATGCGGTCGTTGGTGGGCTGAAGCTTTGTGGCTTGCTCATAGGCCGTGCGAGCATCTGCTGGCTTGCCGCGCCGCTCAGCCAGCAGACCCTGAACCAGCAGGTAAGCGAACTCGTTGGGTGGACGGGTCTCCGACGCTGCTTTCCAACGATCCGCAAGAGCCTGCAATCCAGGGCCCTGGAGAAAATGCTGGTATATTTTTTCAAACGAAGCCCCTTTGCCCGGAGACTTGAGCAGGATTTGCTCATAACGCAGGATGACCGGCGGCAATTCTTCTGGTGTGGGCGCGGGAGCTGCGGTGGCAGGCGCTTCAGTGGACTGTGCTGGTGTCGACAGGTTCGTTGAAGGCGTAGCTGCGTCCGCCAATGCTTTCTCGGGGACAAGCGTGAGGCCAAAGAGGGCCAATGTGCCAAGTGTCATTCTGATAGATACTGGCCCTGCCTCGTAGAGAAAATATTTCATGGGTCAAGAATGCGTGCGACAGTATATGCACGAAATACCTGACCATCAACTGATTTGTAGCACCTTATGGTTCCTTGTGTGCAAGATCTGCGTTGTGTTAACGGGAGGATGGATACTTTTGTCTTGTATTCCAGATATCTGGTGTCTCCCAGCGTTTTGCGTAATAAGTCTGAAAGATTGTGGCAGAAAGGCCTATTTCTGGTCGTCGCTGTCAGCTCTCAAGTCTTCAGACTCTAAGTCAGAAGTCTGGGGCTGCTGATGTTTCAGCTCCCGACTTCGCAGCCAGAGGAAAATGACGGGCGTGACGATAAGAATGTGGACGAGGCTGGAAATCATGCCGCCAATCACTGGTGTGGCAAGAGGCTTCATGATTTCCGCCCCCTGGCGATGGCTCCACATGATGGGCATGAGGGAGGCGACAATGGTGGCGACAGTCATCACTTTGGGCCGCAGTCGAAGCCTCGCGCCATCTTTCACGGCCTGAACCAGATCCGGATAGGCGAATTTATCGCCCAGTTCAGCCATTCTGGCGCGCACCGTTTCTTCCAGGTAGACCACCATCACGACTCCGGTTTGCACAGCCGTACCGAAAAGCGCGATATACCCAACCCACACGGCGCCGTTAAAGTTATAGCCCAGTACCTTCTGCAAAAGCACCCCGCCACTTAATGCAAAAGGTACCGCCAGCATAACATGGGCGGCCTCCAACAGACTGTCGTAAACAATGAAGAGCAGTACGAATATGACAAGCAGCACAATGGGAAAGACGATCAGCATGGTCTGTACAAAGCGCCGCTGATTCTCGTATTCGCCTGTCAGCTTATAGGTCATTCCCTCCCAGTTAACTCTCTTGAGCCTGGTTTCTACCTCTGTAACAAAGCTTCCCAGATCGCGATCCTGCACATTGGCCTGAACGAATGAACGCAGCCTTCCATTCTCACTGGCGATTTCATTGGCACCGATCTCGCGAGTGATGGTTGCGACCATTCCTAATGGAATATAGGCAACAGTCTGGTCACCGCCACTTGCACCCATGGAAGATGCCGGGGCAGATGATGAACCGCTTGCTCCCATTCCACCGCCGCCAGCGGGGGCTGGAGATGGGGAGGAACTTCCATTAGCAGCGCTCATTCCGCCGGGCACTGCCACCAGAATGGAGCTTAGCTTTTCAATGTCATCCCTCTCACCCCGCTGAACGCGAATCTGCACGGGAAATCGCTGACGTCCCTCAATGGTTGTGGTGACATTCTTGCCGCCTATTGCAATCTCCACGGCATCAAGGACCTCCTTGGCGCTTAGACCATAGCGGGCCATGGCCTGGCGGTTTACTTTGATATTGAGGTAGGGCTTGCCCTGGACTCGTGAAGGTGACACGCCGGTTGCCCCTTCGATGCCATTGATCAGCTTCTCAACTTCAAATGCTTTCCGCTGGATCTTGTCCAGATCATCCCCGAATATTTTAACACCAACCTGAGCGCGAATCCCTGTGTACAGCATCAGGATACGATTCTCGATGGGCTGGAGAAATGCGGGGACATAACCGGGCACCTGCTTCATCTTTTCAGTCAGCTCGGCTTTCAGCTTCTCAATTGTCATGCCGGCTCTCCATGCCGGGTTACGCTTTACACCCCAGTAGCCGTCCGGAATGTACTCGGGCTTTAGCATGATCGTTGTTTCAAGCATCTCCGTGGGTGCGGGATCCGTTGCGGTTTCGAATCGGCCCAGCTTTCCGGCGACTGTCTCCACTTCCGGTGTACCGGCGATGATTTTGTCCTGCCACGACATGACGCGCTGGATCTCATTGATGCCCGTCTTCGGCATTAATACAGGCATGAATAACAGGCTGCCTTCGTTCAGCGGCGGCATGAACTCTCTGCCAAATCCTGTCACCATGGAGGCAATACGCGGATAGCCCGCGTCGCGAATCTGTTTGACGGTTTCGCGTGGCAGTCCAAAGGCTTCCAGCAGTGCAAACGCAAGGATCGCAGTGGCGCAGAAGATGACGGTTTTGCGGTGATTCAGCGCCCAGTCGAGTACAGGTTCGTAGATCCGCAACAACATGCGCATGACGATGTTGCTTTCCTCGGAATGGAAGGGTCCGCGAACCAGCAGTGAACAGAGTACCGGCACCAGTGTTACCGCGAGCAGTGTAGAGCCCACCATGGCAAATGTTTTGGTAAACGCCAGGGGATGGAACAGCTTGCCTTCCTGCCCCGCAAGCGCGAATACCGGTACAAATGCCAGGATGATAATGGCCATGGCAAAGAAAATGGGACGGCCCACCTGCCTACATGCGGCCAGTGTCTCATGCCACGTTTCTTCTGTTGTAAGGCTACGCCCTTTCCCGTGTTCGGCCTTTTCACAGTGGCGAATGACGTTTTCGGTGACGACGATTGCAGCGTCCACCAGTACACCGATCGCAATGGCAATGCCAGTCAGCGACATTATATTGCTGGTGATGCCAAACTCTTTCATCAGCAAAAATGAAATGAGAATGGAGACCGGCAGAGGCAGTGTGACAATAAGTATACTTCGGAAGTGCCAAAGAAAAACGACATGCGCCAGTGTCACCAGGATGATTTCCTCAATCAGGGCGTGCTTCAGGGTGTCGATTGTCTGATCGATCAGACCGCTGCGGTCGTAAAAAGGGCGTATTGAAACTCCTGGGGGCAAACTGGGAGCAATTTCTGCAATACGCGCCTTGATGCGCTCGATCACCGCTTTCGCGTTTTCACCCGTGCGCATGACGACTGTGCCGCCCACTGCTTCGTGCCCGTTGATATCCAGGGCGCCGCGCCGGAAATCACCGCCAATCTGCACCGTGGCAATGTCCTTAACATAGACCGGCGTGCCCTCCATTGCTTTAACTGTGACGAGTTCCAGATCTTGCGGTGAGCTTATCAGACCGATGCCGCGAAGTACAAACTCGGCGCCGTTTTCCTCGACCACCTTGCCGCCCACGTTCAGGTTGGAGTTCTGAACCGCGGTCATGACGTCCATGAGCGTCACGTTGGCCATCCGCATTTTGTTGCTGCTCAGTTCAATCTGATATTGCTTAACAAATCCGCCTATACTCGCCACCTCCGCCACTCCCTGCACACTGGCAAGCTGATAGCGGACATACCAATCCTGGAGCGAGCGGAGTTGCGCAAGATCGTAACCTCCATTGGGCGCACGAGAAGGATCTACCTCAAAGTAATACTGATAGACCCAGCCCAGACCTGAGGCATCGGGTCCCAGTTGCGGCTTAACGCCTTCCGGCATTGTGGCCTGCAGGTAATTAAGGCGCTCCAGCACGCGAGTGCGGGCAAAGTACAGGTCCATGGAATCCTCGAATATCACCGTGATAAGCGAGAAACCAAACATGGAGGTTGCCCGAACCTCCTTAACGCCAGCGAGGCCCTGCAGACCGGTAGAGAGGGGGTAGGTCACCTGATCCTCGACTTCCTGCGGACTGCGGCCCATCCAGTCGGCGTAAACCAGCACCTGGTTTTCGGTAAGGTCCGGAATCGCATCGACTGGAGTCAGGTAGATGGCCCGCACCCCCAAAGCAATGAGCAGGAGTGCTCCGCAGATAACCAGAAAGCGATTCTTCAGGCTCCATTCAATAACGCGCTCAATCATGGCTTGTGCGCTCCCTGGTCATGGGCTGCCGGCAGATCATCTGGCTTCATCTCTTGTGCGCACTCCAGCATGTCTTTGCCGAAGAAAGGGTTGTGACCGGGGCGTCCGGTTGCCTGCACCCAGCGGCCCTTCTTTGGGGCGCCAGGAATTGCTTCATCCACCATGGGGCATTCCCAGACCGAAAATGATGGCGCACCTTCCAACATGCGCACGGGTTCCAGCACAGTAGTGGCGGCCATCGTGAACGTATGAAACGCGATGCGGGCCTGCTTTATGTCCGTAACTCCGTGGAAGTGTCGGGCTTTATCCAGCGCATCCATCGCCTGCGGAGTACGTTCCAGAGGGCGGAGAGCATCAACAAGTTTGCCGGTCACATCCATTGCCCTATCCCCTAATTGATTGAAGCCATTAAGGTTATCGGCGGAGAGAGTCTCCGCCATTTCGTCGGCCACCTTGACGAATTCCAGTATGGCGGACTGCTGAGCTTTGGTAATTGAGGTGCGGGGGGAGGGCTTTGCTTTTACTGGTTGCTGGGCCATGTGATCGTGAGGCGCGAAAGTGCGGTTCATTTCCGCCTGGCCATCGAGCAAGAGATTACCATTGGTGACGAGCTTATCCCCAGGCTCCACGCCGGTGAGTACTTCCCAAAGCTGGTCACCGTGGCGCCCTAAGTTTACAAGTGTGCGGGCGTAAATGCCGTCACCTTTATCGATAAAGACCACCGAATCAGGGCCTGTTTGGATAACGGCAGAGCGTGGGACTGTAAGCAGTTCGGGCGTTATGACTTTGACTGCGCCGTCCGCATAAAGTTTGTGCAGAAGTTGACGTCGCCCGTCCACTTCAGGATTGGGAAGCTCAACGCGCACCTGGGTAGAGCGTGTCTTTTCGTCAAAATTGGGGTCAATAAACGTGATTTCTCCTTCGAAAACCTTTCCCGGCACGGAAGGGGTCGTGATCTCAACTTTCTGGCCGATTTTTATCCACGGCATGTCCTGTTCATAGGCGCGGAACTGAAACCACATGATGCTGAAGTCAGCAATAGCGAACATCTTCTGGCCTGCCGTTACATACTGACCTTCGTACACATCGTGCTCCACGACAGTGCCTGTCAGAGGTGCCAGGATTTCGGAACTGAGAGTATCGCCCGATTTCGTGCCCAGAGCATCAATCTGCTGCTGAGTCAGACCCATCTGGCGCAGGCGCAGGCCGGTGTTCTTCTTCAACTCGCCTGATAGCTGGCGATATTCGCGCTCTGCCTGGAGGAGCGATGGACTGTATATCTGAGCCAGCGGCTCACCGGCAGTGACTTCTGCACCATGATGATTAGCAAAAAGCTTTTCGACCCGGCCATCGATATAAGCACTGATAATACGGTGGCGACGTTCGTCGTCGTCTATTACGCCTGCAACTATCAACGTTTTAACCAGAGGCTGAACTTTGGCTTCTGAAGTCTGCACATTCAGCACGTGAACCTGGGACTGAGTCAGGGATACGACTTCACCATTCTGTGAGGAAGTTTCTTTGGTTCCTTCATATACCGGAGTCAGCTCCATGCCGCAAATCGTGCAACGGCCGGGCTTATCACTTTTGATCCATGGGTGCATAGCGCTCTGGTAGTAGAGCACTTTCCGCTCGGATGTTGCTGAAGGCTTATTTGTCGGAGACAGACTATTATTAGCGAACCATCCGGCAGCGAAGGCAGCCAGTATAACTGCGGAAACGTATACGGTGTTTTTCATGGCCTTCCCTCTTTCTCTTTTTCCTTAACAACGGCTAATGTTCCCATGGTAGCGGAGAACGAGTAATAGGAGACATGGCGGGCGGCCAGAGCTCGCATCTGCTCCTGGCGGGCGTCGAGGTAGGAGCGCCGAGCGTCAAGGACGTCCAGCAAGGTGGCTTTTGAGGAGATCCACGCGTCGGCTATCGTGGAGACAGCTTGTTCTGTCTTTGGTAATATATCACGTGAGTAGGCTTCTACGAGGCGGCGATTGTTCTCGGCATCGGTCAGCAACTCTGTGGACTGGGTAAGCAGCTTGCGCGCTTCTGCTTCCAGATCGCTTTGGGCTGCTCTGCGTAGGTGTTCGGCCTTGCGGACGTCCGCGCGATAGGCTTCGTTGTTCAGCCAGGGCAACGACATCTTCATGGTCACTACTGTACTGCGCTGATCGACACTCATACCCGACGCACCCGAATACGTGTTGCTTTCCACACCGACCGAAAAGACGGGCTTTTTCTTCTCCTTCGCCATGTCAATTTCTGCATCTGCGCCCTCCGTCATGTGCCGAAGCGCGGCAAGTTGGGGATTTGTGCGCTCCAACTGGTCATGGACGGCAGAAATGCCAGGGAGTTGCGGCATTTTTGCGGGCAGGTAGAGCGGCTGCCATGTGGAGAGCGGCCCGCGCCCAAGCAGGATGTTCAGGCGACGCGCAAACTGGGCCCGCATTCTCTGCGCGGAGGCAAGAGTTTGCTGGCGAATGGCGAGCTCGCTTTGCAGTTTCAGCGATTCCGCAGCGGTGCCATCGGGGTTTTTGGCGCGCTCTTCCGCAGTGTGCACGATCGTGGAAAGCCAGCTCAGGTTTTCGGTTTGCAGGCGTATCACTTCATCGGCAAGTGCCAGTTCCACCGCAGCCTGCGCTACTGAAAGGCCCAGCTCATTAGCGTTCAGTTGAATGCTCGCGTTCTGTGCTCGAAACTCTGCCACGGCCTTACGCTTTTCAGCCTTGTACAGTCCAAAGCGGGGAAGCGCTTGCTCGGCACTGACGATAATGTCACCGTCTTCCTGCTGCATGGAGCGTTCAGCCGCCATGTAGCCCAGACCGAGCTGTGGGTCTTCCCATAGACGGATGCTGCGAATTCCGGCGCGAGCCGCCTGAGTGCGTTCGTCCGCTGCCCGGGTTTTGGGATGCGTTGTCACCGCCTCCGCCACAAGGCGATGTATAAGTGTGGGAGCCGCTATGATGACAACAGTGCTTTTGCCTTTGTTTTCTGCATAGGCAATAGTATCTCCCGCACGGGCTTCCGTCTTTGAGCCTGATACGAAGAGAAATGAGATGCTGACAAAGGACAAAGCGATACAAGTGGCATTCTTAGCAGAATGCTGAAGCAAAAAGTACATGGAACCTCAAAGGATTGAGCTTTGTTTTAGGAAATGATATAAGCCTGCGGAATGCCGGGGCATTCTTATTCGCGGGCACATTACGCCTATAAACCAAAACTGATCAGATGAGGAGCACGCAATGCAACAATAACGGCGGCGGCCTGTTGCAGGTAAGCGACTGAGGGGCGGCAGGCAGAATCGCGGCTGGCGGAACTTCTGCGACTACCGACTGAACCAGCAATGCTGTTGAGACGAGGCATTTGACCTGATGCAAGGAACGTTGCTCTGAAGGGACTGCTACGGTGCGAAGTGGCGACTCGCTGGGGGCAACCGTGCAACTGCACGCCTTGCTGGCGCAGCACGTCATTTTGCAGTCCTTATGCCCGGCTTCAGAACGAGTCTGCGGAACGGCTTGTGGAGACGCTGCATGACCAAGCATCTGCGCCATCATAAAGATGGTAGCGAAGATAACTCTTAGCCAGGTTTGCCTCATAGTGGAATGCGCATGACGCGGTATGCGTATAGAAGGAATATGCGGATAATCGCTGTTATGTCAATAGCGATTGTCCAAGTCGAAGCAAGATGGCATTGAATGGTTTCGTACATTTCAATTTGAGATACGGGCCTTTTACAGTTATGCAAACGCTGCAGTTACACGCCGCTCGTCGGTAAATGATGGGGCAGGTGTCAGCAGCTCATGCACTTCCGTTATGTTTGGCATAACGATTTTGTGGGCCAGACGTTCGATGACCTTGATGGGGACCTGGGTTTTGGTCCGCTTACTGTTGCGCTGCGCCAGTGTGGAGCGGTCACTGTCCACCCAGACCAGCCGGATCGCTCCGCCGTATTCAGCAAACAAATCGTATAGCTTGCGACGCATTTGCAGGGTCACATTCGTGGCATTCCAGGCGAAGGAGATCTTTTTGCGAAGATGCGTCCTGGCGAGTTCAAACGCGGCCTGAACCACTTCTCCCTGATTATCTTCAGGGTCAATCTCCAGTTCACGTCGCAGGGCATCCATGCTTACGATGGGCGCACCCTCCGGCCAGTTTTCCTTCAGCCATGTGTCTTTGCCGCTTCCCGGGAGGCCCGCGAGCATGGTTACCGTAAAGCCGCGGTCATTGTGTGCCGCGTAGTGGTAGTTGCCGTCCTTTCGGCGGAAATAGTCGAAGCGTGCGTGATCGTTTGGGAACTGCCAGGGAGTAGTAAGGCAACCATATTCGCGGGCTATATCCGCAAACATCGTAGTCATGCCGATGGCTTCCTGCTGGCTTCCTTCGAGTGTGGTGACTCGACCGCGTGTGTCCGCTTCGGCAAGAATCGCCAGCAGATCATTGCGGCATGTCTGGCTCATGTC
Organism: Methylacidiphilales bacterium; assembly: GCA_041287705.1. Taxonomy (GTDB): domain Bacteria; phylum Verrucomicrobiota; class Verrucomicrobiia; order Methylacidiphilales; family UBA1321; genus LW23. The sequence goes on from JBGGNE010000379.1 coordinate 24,203, forward strand.
GATGACGGCCGATTCGGGGTGCTCGCGCTTAATATAATGGATCGGAATCGCATGGTAGCGAATAAGTTCTAGAATGAGCTCGCGTTGGGGAAGGGGAGGTGCGCCACCTTCGCTCCACCAATGGTAGCGCAGCTTTTCCATGCCTTTACGCGAATGGCTGGGGGAACGCCAGCGGCCGTCTTCCATTACCGTGACGTCTGGCTTGGCGCAGTCATGAAAGATGGCCGCCGTCATCACGAGCCGCTGATCTTCAGGCGAAAGCTCCTGATAGGAAGGCATCTGCGCCAGCGCTTCGCACACCATCCGGGTGTGGATAAACACGTTGCCTTCCGCGTGCCACTGTACATCCTGTGGGCAACCCTCCAGCGCCTGCATGAAGGGGAATTGCTGCATCAGAATGGGCCAGTCTGGAAGCCCGTTGGAGGAGAGAAAGTTCATGGCGGTTACCGCGAGAGATTGCTGCTCAGTCTTGATTCTGCCAGTGCGCTACTTTGCGACGCGAAGGCTGTTGGGGATGATCTGAGATGTCATCCAGTGCTGCGTGGTACGGATGTGTGAGGGGCGAACGTACTTGGCCGCGCACGTGCGCCATTCCGCGGCGCGAAAACTGCGGGTAACTGTGACAACATAGCCCTCGTCTTTTGCCTCATCCAGTTCGGATTCGATACGATGCATGGCTGCCTCGCTCCATTGCCCGCGATACAGCACAGGCACGACGGAAATGCCCAGCATGGAAGCATACGCCACAATTTCGTCCCAGGAAAGGCGGCGGCCGCGCTCCCAAATATTGAAAAGATAGAAGTAACTTTCCAGATTGTCGTAGCGAATGGAGTGCTGCGCAAAAAGGTTTTCCCCGCACAGTCGCCAGTCCGGAGGAATTTCGTGAGCAATTGCCGCGTGAAACGCCTTCATCCAGTCCCGGGATGAATGATGCCTGGAATCCAGGGAGCGCGCGTGATAGTAATCGCGGTACATGGTCGCCGATTCCCCATCCATTTTGAGAGTCGCCACCACTTCCTGACCAATAAATGCGTCCAGACCGGGGATGCGCCTGTCGTCATTCTGAAGATTAGGGCTCCATGGCAGGTGCATGGTGCGCGGATAATGGACATAGCGGCAAAAATCATCCACAATGCCCGCCGCGGCCAGTGCGGACTGACATGCCTCATCCCACCACAGCTCGCCCCGATACTTGCGGCCGTTGCGATAAAATGGATTGCCCCATTTGTCGTAGGACTCTCCATTGTCTGTGGAAAGATGCTCTGGCAGAATAACATCCGTTATGCCTGCCCGCTCGCGCAGTTCCTCGCAGCTAATCAGCGTTTGCTGCGCCTGAGTGTGATGCTCTTCGCAGAGGCTGGCGGCGTTTCCCAGATAATATCCGCCGTCAGGGAAGAGCGATCCATCCATGATACGATGTACGGCAGCGGTCCGGGCACGGCAGACGACACACCTGTAGGCGTCGCGACAAAGCGCAGCTTCGCGAAATTGATCAGGGCTGAGAAGAACGGGCGCTTTCATGGGACGGGACCAGAGTTTAGTATTATCGCTAAGATAGTTACAAATGTAAAGCTGAACTAAACAGATGAATACCGCAGTCGGCGATGTCTCTAAAAGATAAAAATATAACTGGAAAGTGACACTGAAAGCTCTGGTGGAAATGCTTGCGTTTAGGTCATAAATATGAAGATATTTATCGGTATCGCCATAATTCGCGCCCTGATGGGTTCGATGGTATGCTGTGTGTGCAGGTCCGTGGTGCGATATTTAAACTCATCCTCTTTTCTAAGTTCCCCATGAGAAGAGGCTAAACCCGAACAATCAAGTTAATGAATTTTTCCAAACGCAGCTTTACATGCGCACTTGCGCTTCTGACGCTTCCTTGCCTCAGTGTTTCCTACGGACAGGATACGACGGCCCCGGCGACAACTCCCGCCCCTGAAACAGCCGCCGCACCTGCGCCTGCTAAACCAAAAGGCAACTTCAAGGATGACGGCGCGATAATGGGGTTGGCGAAGGCGAATGCAAATCAGGTTGCCAAATTTGAAGAAGAACTGGGCCTTTCCGACGAACAGAAAGGCAAACTCAAAACCGCGCTGGATACTTATCGCAACGCCATTGATGGCTTGAAAAACGATAATGGCATTACTGCCCAGGATAAGAAAGCCAAAGGTGGTGAAGCCGCCAAGACACTTGTCTCAACCGTTGGCGAGATCCTGACTCCCGAGCAGAAAGAAAAGCTGGGACAGCTGCGGAAGGAAAAAGCTGAAAAAGCCGCTGCTGCCAAGAAGGCTAAACAGGAAGAAAAGGAAAAGCAGGCTGAGGAAAAGAAAAAGAAGAAGGAAGAGGATAAAAAGTAGGATCATTTCCTTCTGACTTTTAATGCTGACAGCGACCATATTGCGTAAAAGCAGTATGGTCGTTGTGCTGTTTTCAGGTACGGTGGTTGCCGAAATATTAAGGCATTGGAATCAGATGTAATGATCTGATTCCAATGCCTTTTACCGTCAGAACCTCTTTCCTTATTCCTACTGCTTTACAACAATATACTGGGGCGCGCCGGTGAGTTTAATATCCACCTTGCCGTTCTTCACTTCAACCTCGCGCGTCTCGCCGTAAATGCTGGCGACGGTGAGCTTGCCGGTCGCTTCGACGGGGATGCTGACGTCGTGATCAACGATCTTGTCGGGGGATTCCATGGGGGGAGGCGCGGTCCAGGCGACGATCTTGACGGCTCCAGTGGGATTGGTGAACCGAAGCACGAGATCGCGCGGAGCGGTATCGAGTCGCTTGTCGATCTTGTAGCCGCTAAGCTGGTTGATGAGTTCCTTGCATGCTTTAAACGCGGGTGTCGGCGGTTGATCGGCAGGACAGAGCGCAAAACCTTCCTTGCCGCTCCACTCGTACCAGATGGTGACGCGCACACCGAGCATCAGGTCGACAAGATACTGCCGTACGAGATGCCACGCCTGATATTCCCGGGCCATGCTTTCAGCGCCGCCGGCATAGCCCTCTTTCTTGCCCAGCGGGAAGCCGCGCTCGGAGTTCATCCAGGGGCGACTGGAAGGTCCACCAGCATCATCCATAAGTTTTTTGGTTATGCCATAGGCTTCTATGTAATCTTCGGGAGACTTAACGCCGTATGGATGGACGGACCATACATCCCAGTCCTGCTTCAGCATTCCTTTGGCGAAGCAGAAGCCCATCCACTTGTAAGATTCCGTCCACATATTGGAGACGGAGCCGGCCAGGATAACGCACTTGGGATTCGCAGCCTTCATGGCGGGGACGACCGCCTTTACGAGATTGGTATACTCCTCCGCATAGGGGTCGGAATTGCCCTTCTTGCCATGCTTACCCCAGAAAGTCATGGTATTGGGCTCGTTCCATATCTCCCATACGATATTGGCGTCTTTAAAGTGAGCAGTCAGGGCTGCGGCCCACTTGGCATAGGCCAGGCGGGCGGGTTCATCCTTAACGTGGCCGTAGAGTTTATTGCTGAACGTCATGCAGCCAATGATGGCCAGCCCGCGATCGTTACATGCTTTAACCAGGGTATCATACTTACTAAAGTCATAGACGCCCAGCTCCTTTTCCATGCTCTCCCAGTTGAAGCCGCGGCGAACCCATTTGACACCCAGAGCTTTCACATCGTCCAGGGTCTTTTCCATCTTATCTTCCTTAACGTCGTCGCCCTTCAACTGCATACCTATGTTGCTGGGGATAGTGCCGTCTGGAATACTGCCATCCGCACGAGCCTGCGAAGGGAAAGACAGGCCCGTTAAGGCGGAAGCCGAGAGGAGTATCCCAAGACAATAGGTGGGAATGATACTTCTGGTCATGAACATTTCTGGTAGTATGCTTTTGCGTGCTGCCACGACGCCATCGCGGCACCGTCGCTTTGACTGCAAATCATACAATACCTCTGTCCTGCAAGGTAGGCGTAACGATTACGCGAATGGCAGTTTGGCTTATCTCTTTTCGACATATGCCAAACTACCGTCATCTCAGCTGAGCAACCGCCAGTCGAATAGCGCGGCTGGCGTCGGTAAAGTCTGCTGGAGCAGCCCCTGGTAAACATTCTGGCATTGCTCAGGATTGTGCAGGCCAATAAGTGGTTCCACATTAATGCTGCCTTCGCTGAGCCACTCCAGTGCAGCCTCGTAATTTCCCTGAATGGAGTTGAGGCGGAAATCCTGTCTGTGGCGGGGTATTTCCCATTCCCAGCCGCTTCGGAGCACAACGTATTTGTGAAAGACTGCGGTAAGAAGCTCGAAGGAAGAGATGTCCGTTTTCCTGGTCCAGGGCACGCCAATTAGAGAGATTTCGCCACGCTTGCAGACGCAACGGCAACCATCCAGCACCGCCTGTTCATGTCCGCTGCACTCGACATGAAGAGCTACATTGCCCTCCAGATCCTCCGGGGCGGCAAACATACTGGAGCGTACATCGTTCAGACCGCAACGGATCGCCGTATCGCGTCGTGATTCGACAGGATCCACCGCGGTGACGCGGTAGCCGCAACGAGCGAAAACCTGCGCCGCGAGGTTGCCAACCGGCCCGAGCCCAGTCACAAGTACACGTGCTGGGGCATGGGCGGCAGCAGTGTTGAGTGTGCTCATGCTTACGCCCATGAGCCTCGCAAATGCTGCCGCTTCTGGTTTGAGGCCTGCTGGCACGAGAAGGATGTCATTGGCTCGTGCCTGCTGAAAGTCTGAATGCCGTCCGGACGAAAGCACGATATCGCCTGTCTTGAAACCGATGACTTCGCTGCCGGTTTCTGTTATTTGAAACACGGAGGCGTAGCCAGGGTATGACGGGAATTCGCCAGTCCTGGTGGCCAGATAGTTATAATGCACTTCGGTGCCAGGGCTGATGAGGGTGACGAGACTGCGGCCTCGTACTTCATCCGGTGGAAGAGGCTTGTCGCAATTAGGTTGATTCAGCAGCTCGGCGAATTCTCTGGCAGTACAAACTACGGTTTTCATAGGGTGAGATTGGAATGGAGATTAAGTGGGAGCTTCTCAGACCAGTTCGCAGAGTTATTGGGGAGGAAATACGGGTTTACTTTTGAGCGCATGCTTCATTGCGTTTTCGGTCATGCATTGTTCTCATGCACTCCCTCAGCCGCGCCTTGAATGCACCTCAAATTCAACGCCGTCTTTCCTCCCAGCTAACTCTGCGAACTGGTCTCAGCTCAGGGTAGTGACACAAATTTCACGTTGCTGCGCTGACTCGCGCAGGTGCTGAGCTGCCTCGGGGTATTCTTCCTTCGAGAGATGCTCAAGCATGATGGGGATATCATTATCCAGCCGGGAGAGTTCGCGGAGGTATACGCCGTAGTCGAGCACTCCGGTGCCGGGGCGGCATTCGTCCAGATGCACTGTAAGTTTTTCGCGCAGAATAATATCCTTGGCGTGGCAACTTTTGATCAGCGGTCCCAGTTTGGCAAAGCACTCGCTGAGAAAGGCGGCTGTGTTATAAGCGCGCTCCGGGCAGTTGATCATGTTGACGGGATCGAGGTGTACCGCGACGGATGGTCGATCAATGGCCCTCAGGAGAGCGAGATACTGGTCGGGTTGCGAGGGGAAGATCCACGGCATCGTCTCAAGGCAGTAGAAGGTGCGCGTCGGCTTGATGGCATCCACAATGCTTCGTGTGGTTTCGACAATCATGTCGAATGTTTGCCGGCTGAAGTTTTCGACATGCGGTCCATCCCACCTGGTGGGACTGCGCGAGCCGGTAATATTGACGCACGAACGGGTGCCGAGACGCTCCGCCAGCTCCAGACTGCCACGGCATTTGTCCAGGGCGGCTCGAGCTTTCTTGGAATCTGCATCCAGGGGATTTGACCAGGCACCAACTTCGGCGATAACAATGCCGGCTTTTGCCGCAGCTTTTATAAAGGGCTCCAGCTCTGAATCGGTAGGTGGTGCCTTCTCTGCGCTATAAGCAAAGGGTGAATAAACAGCGGTATAGTTTTCGCGACGGGCAGCGGCGATCCATTCGTCGCAGTTGCCATTCCAGTCAAACAGGGGGCCTCCAAGTCTCATGGAGGTTAATGCTGGCAAAATGGTTGAGAAAGAACCATGATTGTCGCTCGATAAAACATGTCTGAAACTCTTACTCAGCTTCCCTCCTTCTTTCCTCTTCAGCTGGATTTCTTTCAGCCAGGTGAGTTCAGGAAGACGATGGAAGTGAATGGCCATCTTCATCGCAAGACGATGCCATATGCCATTGTTGTGTACGCCTTACACGGCTTCTATGAGGTGGGCTGCCTGGGGCAGCAGATTGTATTGCCGCAGGATCAGGTAGCATTTATTCCCGCCAATACCACCGTGGATTTTCTTCATCATGTTGGAAAGAAAGGATTTATGGAAGCAAGATGGATACACTTTCGCTTCGGCTACTGCAGCCTGGTGGATCTGCTTTCACTCTATAAGACGCCGTTGTGTCTGCCGATATCTGTTTGCCATGAAGTAAAAGCTATAATATCCCAGGCACTGGTATGCAGTGTAAAATCTACAACTGCGCTTGAAAGACAGATTGAGGAGTTTACGCTCGCTTCACGCCTGCTGGAATCCATCCGTGCTGTTTCTCAACGGAGGGAGGATGCGTTGGAATCCTGGCAACATCGGAGGTTCCGTCCGGTTCTGCACTACATTCAGGGAAATCTGTCGCGTCAGCTGTGTATCACCGATCTGGCTGAAAAGTGCGGGCTTTCCTCATCGCGCTTCCACGCCTTGTTTAGCGAGGAATTTGGCTGTAGTCCTATGCGTTTTGTCAAAACAATGCGTCTGGAGGCAGCGGCGAGGATACTGGCAGGCAGCGAGCGCAAATTGACCCATGTGGCGGAAGAGACAGGCTTTGCGGATGAGTTTCACCTTAGCCACGCATTCAAAACCCACTTTGGTATGTCACCACGTGCCTACCGTGCCCAGGCAGTTTTATGAAAGGCTGATTCCGGTTAAGGACGGAACGAGCGGACATTACCGTTCACCGAGTCAATCTGTACGGTAAAGTAGTTGCCGCCGGTTTCCAGTGTCTTATCGTCATTCAGTACCAGGGTAACAAAGTCTCTGCCGGGCTGTACGTCTACGGAACCGCTGGGGCTGATTCGGAAGGCGATGTAATGGTAGTTTTTGAGGTAGGGCGTGACGTTTGGATCGGTGGGGCCGGGCGTCTTTTCCGCGTGAGATGAGCCGGCATTGCCCGCGTCAGCGAAGAGCGCGGATTTATCCACTGCGGGGGACACAACGACGGCGGCCTGGGTGTACTCCACCATGCTGAGCGGCGTGACCGATGTGCTTTCCACGAGAAAGAGCTGGAAGGCGCGCCAGGCGGTGGGGGCGCTTGTACTGGCGGTGCCCACGGCAGGGACTTTGTAGAAGCGCACTTCCACCGGGAGGTTGCGGGCAATGGCGGTCTGCCGGGCCAGTGCAATCTGGTTCATCAGATTCAGGCCGCTGGTGTTGAGATAGGAAGAGCGAAGCGTGCTGACCAGAGTGGGCAATGACAGAAGCACCAGAATACCCATCACAGCCATTACTCCCATTAACTCGATAAGACTAAAGGCACGGTGGCTACGAGTGCCGCGTGGAGTGGCTGGAACATGCATAATCATATAAGGCACGCTGGGAATTACGGTGCGAACTGTTTGGATGCTATGACGCGTGTTTTATAGTACTGGCTTATGGGAGGAGCGTCAATGACGGTATCTGCGTAGTCATACAGCGTACTGTCTTTAGGGTCAATATAGCGCTCTATGGTTTGATAGCCACGATATTCGGCATTTACAATATCCTTGCCTTCCGTCCATATATCCGGCGTGCTGCCTTTTACTTTGGTAAGGCTCTGTACGCGGGCGTAGATGGTAAAGGTGTTGGACTTCGTGGTTAACCGGGGATAGATACCGGCGTAGGGACGTTCGCGGCTGTTATCACCGGTAAGTTTGCGCGTGGACCAGTAGGTGGACATGCCGGCGTAGGTAGTGCCCTTGGGTACGAGGTGGATGCTGCATATCTCGCTGGAGCTGCGGAAGATATCCTGAGCGTCGAACCGCTGCGTGAAGCCTTTCAGCGTTTCATCCAGATCGATATCGCTGCGCAGTGCCGTGCTGGTAAGGGTGCCTGCGTAGCTTTTATAGTTATTGGCATTGGCATCCGGCACGGCGATCACCTTCTCTGTCTTAAGCACGGAGCGCAGACCCGTATCGCGATTGATATAGGTAAAGGGCACGATGCGGCAATTCATATTGATACGGCCTGCGGTAGAGAGAGGCTCGCTGATGGCGTAGGGCTCCACCACGGGCATATGAAACAGATCCAGAAAGAGATGGTCGGGAGGTGTGGTGTAGGGCGGGCCAACGGGCGTATTGACGGGGAGGCCCAGGCCGTCGTGCTTGGCGGGAGCAGGGCGGAACAGCAGCGTCAGCCAGGGCTTATTGGCAATCACCCCTGTGGGAAGCGAGCCAAAGGTTACCGCGGACGGAATCTGCCGGTTGGGCGAGAAGAGGGATGTTGCAACTCGAGTGTAACGCAGATCGCCGTAGTAGGGGTTCTGGCTTGAGCTGCCGAAGTCTCCTTCGTCGGCTTTGTTGATATAGGGGCCGTCGGGGAGATTGCCGAAGCCGTTGTCCCAGTCGCCTGGAACGTCGGTGGAGACGTAGTTGGTGGATTTGCCTGCCGCCACGCCGGTGGTGGAAGTGTTGCCCCAGTCTTTAACGTAATTCGCCGTCATGGCGTAGAGCGGGCCTACGCCGTTGCCCGTATATTCCGCACTGTAGCCCAGATAGGTGGGCGAAATGACGTTCGCCAGGCGGCCCCCAGTAGCGCCATTATAGACCAATCCCTGACTGGTTCGCAGACTGTGCGCCTTTTTCTTGGCCGAGTTGAAGTAATACGCGTGAGGTCCGAAGAGATTGTGGGTGGGCAATACGTTAACCCGTGCCGCAATCAACCTGGAATCACCGGGCTTTGCTTCCACGCTGCGCACGGTATCCTCAGAGATAATGAAAGCGTTGCCTGAGTAGGCAGCGCCACCGCCGGAGAGATTAAGCCGACCGCCAGTGCCGCCAAAGGTGAAGTAGCGCATGTTGGCGCCGTTGGTATCCGGAATCGTCGCGGGCGCCAGCGATGGAACGGGAAATTGTGTCGTCGTAGTTGTGGTGGCGGGAAACTCCAGCGTAAGAGTCTGGATCACATCGTTCGTGTCAACGCCGAGGATCTCGATCTTGGGATTGCCACCGCCAAAGGAGAACGTCTGGCCGGCGCCGGCGGGGAGATCTATCGTCGTGGAGACAAACGGCCATTTCTTCGAATCGTTATAGCCTTTGCTGTAGACCAGGGTAGCCCACCCGACGACGCCGCCCACAAAGTTCTCCGAGCCAAACGCCACGTCGTAAGGCGAACCCGACGTTGCGGTTGCGGGGAAGCCCATGGGTACCCGTGTTGCCGCTGTCTCACCCCATGTGAAGGAGTCCAGGCCGGTAACGCGGATCTTTAACCGGGGATAGCCGGGGACCATGCCCTGGGAGGGATCCATCATGCTGAGGAAGAAGCCGGCCTGCACACGGATCTTTCCGACCGGTATGGCCGAGTTGGTGGAATTATTGGCCTGGCCAACGAAGACAAGGAACGCCTTATCCACCGTGGGGAAACGACCGAAGCCGCGCGTATTGGTCACCGGATCCTCGATCGGCACCACTTCGCCGCTGCCGGAGTTAGTGCCGGAAAGAGGCGGCGCAAACGTGACGAACGTGGGAACGTCCTTGGACCTCGCATCGCGCAGATTAACGCTGCGGATGTAGTCGAACATCTCGGTGAGGATCTGGTCGCGGTCGGTAACGCCGCCCGCGCCGGGGTACTTGGCCAGGAAGTTGCCGCCGAAGCCAGGGATGCTGCGGCCCGTCAGATCGCGCAGATAATCGAGCAGCATGCGGTTACGGCCAAGGCCCGTGGTAGTGGGAGCGACGGGCAGATCGGTCCTGGCGCTCTTCTGATCGGACCGCTGGAAGTAATAGGCAAAGTCGTTGATGGAGGCGCAGTACGCGATGAGCTGATCGAAGGCGGTGCGGTGCTTGTCATCGTTCGTAAGGTGGATCGGCCACATGCAGACGCGGGGCTTATTAAAGAGATTCAGGTCCGGGGCGCGGCTGCTGGCGGTGAGGAAGAAGCGGTCGCGCTCCAGCGAGTCGCGGTTCAGCACCGTAGGGAAGGCTTCCTGACGCGATGTGCCGCTCATTGTCGGCCGGAAGAAGAGCTCGTCGATGCTGGCAAAGAGTCGGTCGCTGTCCGGGTAAATGGGGGACGGCGCGGTGGCGGAGACCTGAGAGGTCATGACGGTGGCGCTCTTGGATCCGCCCTCGGTGACGCGGGGGACGATCTTGTAGATCTCCTCGGCCCACTGCGCGTCGGTCATTACGGGGGTGGCGGGCTTCTTCAGCACGGTGGAGAGCGACGTCATCGCCGGGTGGCCGGGGTAGCGCTGGTACTCGTTTGCGGTGGCCTGATTATCGGAGAGATTGCCGTAGTCGAAGCTGGAGTTGAAGCGGGGTATATCGCCGTAGGACCCTTCCGCGGCCGTGTTGATGTTAAGCTTGCACGTCTCGTCATCGGTCCAGAACGCGATGCGTCCCACGATGGGATTTGTCAGCGAGGCGCCGGTCACCTTCGCTTCGCCTGCGCCCGCCACGGTGGGGGCGAGGATCTTGCCGTCGGCCAGCACATAAAGCCATTTCACGGGCATCGGCACGGCATTGGAGCCGCTGACGGTATTGGCAGGCGCGCCCTTGACATAGAAGCCGTCGATATCGGGGACCGAGTCGCTGTCGGAGTCGTAAGTCTTCACCGCGCCGCCGGCGGCTGGCAGCAATACGTCCTGCAGGTTACCGTTGACGATGGGGTAGCGCGCCTTGTTATCTACCGTAATGGGCTCGTTAAGATCGACAAAGATGGCCTTCTGGTTGAACCAGCCGGTCAGGTCGTCGGGAGTGTAGCTGCCTGAGCCGGTGAGTGTATCCCACGAGTAGAGACGGTAGAAGCCGGTTTTGGCGCCGCTATCGTTAAAAGTGCGGATCATCCCGGGCTGCGACGCCCAGGCGAGCGTGGTCGTCATATCGCTGCCGGGGTAGCCCTTGGTCGCCTCGGTAATCTGTGCTGTGGCGAGGCTGAAGGTCGTATTGGCAAGCATCTGCGTGGAGATGCCATCTGCGAAGCGACGCGATGACTTCAGCTCAGTAGTCACGCTGGCGACAAAAGCAACCGCCAGAAGCGTAAGGAAGGCGAGGCTGGCCAGCACAATGACCAGGGCCACACCGCGAGACTGGGGCCGGACACGCCAGTGGCCGAGCTGGCGCTGACTCTGAGGCTGCAGCTGCCATTGCCGCTTCGCGGGTATACGGCTGAAAACACAACGAGATGCGATGCTTAAGAACTCCATTTGGCTCCTTTAATGGCGACCGAAGTACGGAAAACGCGGTAAGTGATCCGCCTGGCATCGAGGCTGGTGGTTAACGTCCTGAGATCTGTTTCGAGGCTTGAGGCGTTCTGGAAGAGGGTAGATACGCCCAGGTCGGGCGCCGTTGCGCTGTTGCCCAGACGAATGGCCGAAGGCTCATCAATGGCCACCATTACGATATCGATGACTGGCGGCATTTGGTGAAAGGTGGTGTTGTTGGCGGAATTGCGTGAGTCGTACTCGTACTGCGGCGCCAGTGACCCCGGCACGGTAGTGTCGCCAAGCGAGAGACGGGGAAGGATCACCATAGCGATGATGTTTTCCGCCAATGGCTGACAGTTTCTCCCGGCATTGACGGGAATACTGAACCAGTTTTTGACATCGGAGGGCGCCGTGGTGCTGTAAACCGACAGATCCTGCGAGGGCTGAAGGAACTGCATAAGGCGGAAGCGGTTGCGCTGTGGGGAAGCCGCGGGAAGAGTATCAAGAAAGGCGGGGCGCGAGATGTCCGGGCCGTAGGTGATGTAGTAACCGCACGCGTTCAGCATCGTATCCATGCCCTGATAAGCGGTGACATCGGTGCGCCCCAGCGTGGCCTGAAAGAAGATTGAATGCCCCACCTGGTTGGTAATCAGCGACTTGCCGCATATGAAGTGAAGGTCTGAGTTGCGGTTGTAGCTGGTAGGGATAAACGTCGCTTTGTTTGCCTCCGTCCTGCGTACGCCGTTCTGGTAATAGTCGTAGTAGGTATTCAGTGTCGCCTGCTCCAACTGGCTGGTAATACTGGTAAAGGCGGCCCGCGCACCGCGGAAGGATTCGATCTTCGCCTTGGAGTTACGCCAGATATGGGAGATCTGGTTGGTAATTCCGAAGATTACCAGCATGATTCCCGACAACACCACGACCGCAGCCATCATCTCAATAAGAGTAAACGCGTCGCGCGGGGCGTAGCGCATTCTCTTGCCGGCCCGACCCGCCGGCGGGGTGCTTAGTGCTTGCATATGAGGTTATTATTATCCTTTGGGAACAAGCAGCGTATAGCTCTTGGGAGCCTGAAGCTTCGGTGTCTTCACAAGTATTAAAAAGGTTGTGGCTACCGTATTATCCACTCCAGGCGCCGCAACAGGGTCCACCGATATTTCTGCCTCAAAGTAACGCGAAGCAGCGTTAACTGCTACCTCATTGCCCTCTTCATCAAAATAACGAGAGTAAGGATAGCCCTTTGCCATTAGCGAGGAGTAGCTGGTCAGCAGGATATCGTTGGATACACTGCGCACGAGTTGCGACTCCGAGGTTGCGTTCACAGCTTCGCGGAAGTTTGTCAGACCAACCAGCATCATACTCAGAATTCCCACAAAGGAGAACGAGACGACGCCCAAAGCAAGAACAGTCTCTATCAAAGTAAACCCGTCAGTTGCCTTGACTCGCTTCTTTGCTTTGACGGCGGCGATGGGAAAAGGGAAGCGTAGCAAAAGAGTGTTCATCAGTTTGACAGGATGGGGCCTGAGCCGGTTGAGGGAAGAAGGTGGCGGGTGCCGAGGTCAGTCACAACATGTGCTGCGCCAGATTCGCGTTGAGCAGCGCCTTTGCGCTTTTAATGCCATCGGCCACGTTCATGTTGTCGCACTTTATGGCGTCGCTTCACAAGCTTCCAAAAAGTAGACAGTCAACTTAAAGAATGTGCTTGTTCGCCCTCTCGGAATTGCTCCTTTTACCCATGCCTGTCGATATCGGAACTGGCGGATTACGATTAACCCAGATTCAGCACATTCAGACGGTGGAGTTCGGAATCCATGGCTTCTTCAAGCTGTTTAAAGTGCTCAGGAGGAATGGCTTCCAGCGCGGTTCGCAAAGGTGCCATTATCCCCCCGACCGAATCCGCAGCTTGCCCCTTGGCCTCGTCAACCGCCCGTTCCACCTGACTCTCGTCCCGTCGCCCTCGAACCGAGAGCAGTGCCCGCCAGAAGAGTATGGCCGCATCTTTCAAAATACCTGTTTTGCGGCTAAAAACCTGACGGAACGCGGCCCGCACCGAGTCGATATCCGCAGTGTTGCATACGTGGTCGACCGCCATGCGCACTTGTTGAGCTGTATACGGTCCCGCTGGCTCAAGACGCTGTGCGCGAATGGCATAGTCGATTAGTCGTGCGGCATGATAGCTGCGGCCCGCCATATTGATAAATGCCCTGAAACGTATCAGTAGCAGAATCTTCCCCAGAAACAACTTTATCGGGAAGAAAAGGACATTCACCAGGCATCCATACAGACACCCCATTTTCTCATCGGCCAGAATTTTTACTTCGGACGGCATCAGAGGCGCATCATAAATTTTTGCAAGCTTGGTGACCATTTGCCGCCGGACAACGTTTCCAGCAATGTAATCAGCAAACGGCACCGGTATCCACTGTACCAGCAGCCAGTAGAGTGTATAGCGAATCGTGAGATCGTGCGCGGTGGGTGCTATTTCTTTCATTGTGAAAATATTGTAGTGGAATAACGCCCATTTCTATGGTATTATCAAGTAATAATAGAACTTTGTAAATGGTCTGATTCAATCACAACACGAGGTTTTGAGATGATTAACAAATCTTTATATATCCTGCGCTCTCTTTATCATTTTTCCCTGATGTGGTTTGTGGCCGTTGCTCTGCTGATTGTGGCGTGCGTTCCTCAGGGGACAAATGCCGCACCTCCGCCGGCACCGCCCCCGGTCCCGAGCGGGTCGGGAAGTCAGAATACGCTGAATCAGTTTAATGCCACACGTGGGCGCAATAACATCAATCTGGATGATCGGCTGCGCGCTCAGACCAGGAAGAAGCTGACTCCGCAGACGAGCTATGGAAAGCGCCCTGCTTCCGCTGGCGGAAAGTATCACTTTTCCAGTTACGACTTTCTGGGCGAGAACGGCTCCGTGGCTCAGCCTCGAAATCGCTAAAGGACGAGTTGTGTCATGAGCAACAACACTATGTTTGGTCAGCATTAATGTCGCCTTATTATCGCAAACTCCGGGACGTAATCGGTAATGAACTACTCCTTATACCGAGCGTTGCAGCCATCATTCATAACGCAGAAGGGGAGCTGTTGCTGCAGCGTAAGCACGATGGCACCTGGAGCCTGCCTGCGGGAGCTATTGAGCCTGGCGAGTCTCCGGAACAGGCTGTTGTCCGGGAAGTTCTGGAGGAAACGGGTATGCTTTGCACCGCTTCGCGCATTGTGGCCGTACTGGGTGGTTCTGAGTTTCGCTACACATATTCCAACGGCCACGCGGTAGAATATGTCATTATGCTTTACCACTGCAGCGCAATAACCAAATCCGCCATAACAGATAAAGAGGAAACCGCCGAGCTTCGGTATTTCAGACGGGATGATTTCCCCGGCCTGGTATTGCCATATGATCTCAGTCTGCTGTATGCCGAAGCATAGTATTCAGCATTAAGGAGTCTCCGGAAAATAAACTGTCGGGTAGTCAATGGATTCGCCCACGGGCTATTTTTTTCCAACTCGATAGGCTTGGCCAAGTGTTATTCGGGCACTTTGCATCACGACGCTGAGCCGGCCTTTGGCTGAACTGATCGAGGCAACGTTTCGCCTTCTACCCATGTTCCACTGACCAGAACCTGCACGGGAATCGCCGGCACTCCACGTTCGTTGCGATGCATCATACCGACGAGGAAATCTACGGCGGTCCGTCCAATGGCTGAGCTGTTCTGGCAGACACCTGCGCGGCCGGTTGCCGTTTCTTTAAGCGCCAGTGAAGCGACGCCGCACGTTTCGTAGCTGATCTTCAGCTCGTCCATTGCTTTGAAGACGTCGTCATCCAGAGCCAGGATGGCCTCCGGCTTGTAGGTTTGCAGCCACTGATAAAACTGCTGGACGTAGTACTTACGGCCATATGGCTTAGTCTCGTCGTAGATCAGCATGGGAATCTGATCGCTTTGGCGAAAGCCGCGCTGTTCGGCCAGGAAGCCGGATGAAAAGTTCTGATTGGTCCGCACATCCGCGCTGTGGATGCTGGCGTAGCCAATGCGGCGGTAGCCGTGCTTTCGCATCGCACGAATGGCCAGACGGCTCGAACTATATTGAGCGTTAGTAACGAGGTGAAGCTTCGGCCTCGCCAGCGAGAAGCCAAAGGTGACAGACGAAAAGCTTTCCCAGTCAAAGTTGATATGGGTGAGATGGCGGCCCTGTGGAGGGAAAATGAGGCCCTGTATGTTGCGTGCCTTCAATATCTTGGCGAGGCGGGGCCGGGAGAGCTCCGACAAATGGAACTCCTCCAGTTGATAGCCAAGCTCCAGGCAGCGGTCCCGGACGGCGGGCTGATACTCCAGCGTAATGTTACGCGTGCTGAGATTTTGCAGATCGGACGCAATCCAGCCCAGAGTGCCCTGGTGGATGGGGAGCTTGGTGCTTTGGCGGTATGACGTAAGCGCCGTCAGCATGGGATCCGGCCTGTACCCCATTTCGCGGGCAAGGGCCTGAATACGCGTACGCGTCTCGGCAGGGAGACGCGGGCTATCGCGCAGAGCCAGAGAAACCGTAGTGATGTGGACACCTGCACGCGTCGCGATATCTTTCTGGGAGATGCGTTCGTGCGGGTTCTTCATTGCGTAGCGTGTGCCCTTGCATGGCTACGCTGCATCAATTGTGATGGAAACGCAAGTCTGTTCGATAGTGTGAACGCTTGTTGTTTCCCTACGACTATTTGCCTGGCGGCGCTGCTGGTGTCGAAGCGGAATTCTGTTTGGCAATGTGAGCCATGATGAGTCTGGACTGAGTGCCGTACAGGTCGGTGTTGTCAAGACTGTGACCATGATTAACGTCATTGCGCATCGTCTTCTCGCCAGGGAACGCATTGTATGCTGCGTAGACAGAGGTGGGAGGGCATATGATATCCTGGAATCCCACCCAGCAGTGCACGGGCGCTTTTACACGCGCGGCAAAGTTGACGCAGTCGAAATAGCGCATAGTTTCCAGCACTTTCGCATCAGGCTTGCCCTCGGCATCTACGTTTACGATCCTGGGCCAGCCGGCAACGCGGCCCACGACCATGCCTGTATGGTCGCACATGGCTGGAATCGCAGCGAAGCAATAGGTAACGCGCGAATCCAGACCAGCACCCGCAATGGCTTGCCCACCGCCCATGCTGCCGCCCGCGATGATCAGCGTCCGACCATCCCACTCTGGTTGAGCGGCCAGGAAGTCCATGGCGCGCAGCATGCGCAGGTACATACCCAGGAAGTACCAGGTCTCACGGGACTCGCGGCCAATGCGGCGGTAGTCTTTGAGCTGTCCCGTTTCCATGCTTGCGTAGAATTCCCCGGACTGACCATTTTCAATGCCATGCGCGTTCAGATCAATGGTCAGCACACCACGCTTGGCCCATCCTGCTGTTGCGGCAAGGTTTGAACTGCGGACGCCGGCACCGTGCAGTATTAACAGAGCAGGGCAGCTTTTCGGCTTGGCACCCTTAGGGCGGCCATAGTAGCCGGAGGCAGGCATGTTACCCACGCAATCCACTTTGATATCAAAGGTTTCCGCGCCGGCGTAGGCTGCAGGTGCCTCAACAGGCACCATTTTGGGGTTAAGCGGAACGGCAGCGAGCTTCTTTTTTTGCTCTGCCCAGAAGGTGTCGAAATCGTCCGGGGCAGGCATGCTGGGCTTGATCTTTTCCGGTTCGAAAGCGGCGCCCGCTATGGCAAAGATTTCTTTTCCATCTTTGTCTTTAGCAGGTTTCCCATCCTGCATGATGGTAACACGGCATTGCAGAAAACCTGGTTCGTGCAGTGTACCCGTAAGCGTTCCTTTGGAATCCGTGATGGTCAGAGTCCCTTTCTCTATAGGAGCTACGCTGTCTTTGGATATTTGCCAGCCTACGGAATCGTGTTCACCATTAAGCTGTACAGTAAAGGTGACCTGATCACCCACTTTATACATAGCGTCGGAGCGATCCGTTGTAATGACAATAGGTAGGGTTGAGGCTGCGGCGGGCGCGGTGGCAGGAGCAGGAGGTGACGCCGGTGCTTGTGTGGGCGTGGTTACGGGCGCAGATGTATTGGCTGATACGGGTGTTCCCAGGGGCATGGCAGTGCACTGTACCGGCACGAGTTTCAGCCAGTCCACGATCGTTTCGCTTTCATCCGTCTTCATCAGGGTGAGCTGGTGCTCGCCTTTGGTCAGCTTCAGCACTGCCGGTTTACCTGCTTTGCCGAACCAGGCCTGCTCCCAGTCGTCTGAGTCATCGCTAAGGCCAGAGGTTGGCGGAAGGGAAAAGGTCGTTTCGGCACTTTGCAGAGGGGCGCCGTCAAGGCTGATAACGCATTGCAGATCATCCAGTGCGCCTCGGCAGTAGCGTGCTTGCAGCGCATATGAGCCGTCCTGCGGAGCGTTAATTTTCCACGTAAGAGCATGCTGAGGAGCCTTCCACGAACGTATCGCCCCTTCACTAACCGCCATGCGCAGGGCAGGGTTGATCCAGCCGCCCTTCGTGCTTAGAATATCCAGAGGCTTAATGGTGATGGCTTTCTGGAAATCAGGCTTAAGCCCGTCCACAGAAACAGCAACAGTGCGAAGAGCATCTGGAATCTGCGCGGGTGTAATGCGGATTCTGATCGCCGCATTAGTAGCAGGCTGCTGCAGTTCAATGCCCAGACGGCGTACTTTGTCGTCGCCGCTCTTCAACTTTTCCGGGATAATTTCGTCCTTTACCGTGTATGCCAGGCCGTTTGTATCTATCTCGATTTGGATGCATTCATTCTTACGCATGATGAGATAGACGCCTTTGCTTACTTCCTGCGCCGTTCCTAACGTAATAAGGGCAGTGCCAAATGCTTCGGGAGTTGCAAACGTCACGTTATCCGTAACCACGAGAGCGCCATGTTCCGCACGATTATACTCATACTGGCGAGTCAGGGATTTAAGGCTGGGAACGCTGTATGCCTTTGACATGTCAAGAGTCAGACTGTCTGCTTTATCAGTAAAGGATTTCGCAATAACGCTCGATTTATACTGAGCGCCTTCTTTCTGCAACTGGCCTGCGACTACAGGCACCGAGTGTCCGTAGGAGTTCAGTATTTTACTCTCGAAGCGCTTGGCATTAAACGTGTTTGCGCTGTAGACGGTAGTGCCGGGATCCTGAAGCAGAGTTTCTTTGCCGCTTACAACTACGAAGGATCCAACATCGAGATGTCCATGGACCTCTGCGTTGTGCCCTCCTTTAAGTGCCACACCGAGGCCTTTCGAATCGCCTTGGTTGGGGCGGGCGACGAATACCTGGGCATCTTCAAACCAGTCGCGTATATGGTAGGACTGAGTTGCCGCCGTGCCTGGCTTTGCCTCGAAGAAGTTATTGATCGAAACTGCATAGAGCAGAGCGCTGAACGTCGAGTCAATTGGCGGACGAGTGTCGCTCAGCGTCCAACCGAAGTTATTGCGGCTGTTAAGGATATTCAGCAGCCAAAGGGACGGCCTGGTGGTTGTAAGGCAGTCTGCGAAAGCAGGGTAAGTATTCGGCAATACCTCAATAAAGCGCGGAAACTGGGCCACGGTGCGCGTGCGGCTGTCCGCGTAGAGATTGATGCCACCGTGCGTCGCGTCCAGCAGGGTTTCTGCCAGCAGGATATAATGGCCGAAGCCGTAATTCCAGTAACCCAGGCCTTCTTCTGCATAGCCGTCTGGCTTGAAGCCGCCGAGATACAGCTTAACCTTTGTCTCGGCTTCCGCGGCGATTTCGGCTCGTTCCTGAGTTGAATCCAGCAGGACCATGGCCGAGCCGGTGATTCCGGAGTGCACAACAGTGTTCCAGTTATAGGCGGAAGTGCTCCACCACGGCGTACGGGCCTGGCCGCGGATGTAGGCCAGTACGGGGTCAAAGACGAATTTGCGTGCGTTGGTGCGGATGAGCTGCCGGGTTTCGGGCTTCAGTTTGTCGCCCAGAATCCAGTCGGCGGTGGCGAGCGTCCAGGCTGTCATGGCAGTGCCCAGATCAATTTCGCGGCTTGTGCCGTTGAAGTTAACGAGCTTCTGATCGTGCCCCGGCATGACCCAGGTGCGTTCGGAGCATATTGCTGAAATTTCGGCCTCAATTGCCGGCAGGAAACGTCCCTTGTTCTCGAAACCTTCCGCCTGAACAAAGTAGGCAAGCTTGAAGCGACGGCGATCCGCCTTTCCTTCGTAGTTGGTGCGATTGCCGATCTGCGAGAATTCGAGGTAGAGGCTGTCGGGAAGCTCGGTCACAGGCTCTTTAAGAAAACGTTCCGCCTGCGACATGACGGCGACGCGAACGCCGGGGCGCAGTGCCAGTTTATCCCATGCGGCGCGGTGGGTGACAGGTGCACCCACACCGCGGGGCGTCTTGTCGAGCATAGCTGCGATAGCCGCGACGCGGTCCGGCTGAGGAGCCTGGGTAGCGGCAGGTTGTTGAGCCACGGCATGATGCGTCGTGCCGGATATGCAGCATAGCGAGAGCGCTAAAGCAGGAACAAAAGAGAATCGCATGGGTATTGTTATAAGTGGTAAAAGCGGCTATGGGCGAAAGGACCGGGCTGTTCCATTTATGGGATCTATCTGTACAGTAAAGTAGTTGCCACCTTGTTCCAGTGTTTTGTCATTTTTCAACAGGAGAGTAATGAAATTATTATCGGAAGTAAGGTTTGCAGCGCCATTCGGATCAAGGCGAAAAGCTACATAACGATAATTCTTGTTGTAGGGTCCGACCCGTAAATCTGAATCGCCTGGAGTCATCTCCCGATGTGTTGAAGAAGCATTGCTGAGATCCCCGAGAAGTGCTGACTTTTCTTTAGCGGGGCTTATCACCACACTCTTTTGCATAAACTCTACGGGGGTTAACGGTGTGTTTCCGCTGCCTTCTACCAGAAAGAGTTGATAGGCCCACCAGGTATCAGCGTTGGCTGTAAAGGCGGCGCCTGGCTCAGGGAGTTTGTAGAGACGTACCTCGACGGGCAGGTTGCGGCTAATTGCTGTCTGTCGCGCCAGCCCGAGGTTGTTAAGCAATGACAGGCCGGACGCGTTTAAATAGGAGGACCTGAGTGTATTGGTAATCGCGGGGAGCGACATCAATAGAAGTACGCTCATGACGCTCATTACCAGCATCAGTTCGACCAGATTGAACGCTTTACGCGAACCGGTTGAGCGGAAGGATAAACACATGGTCATGGTGCGAAATGTTTGGACGCGATAACACGGGTTTTGTAGTGCGTGCTGATAGGCGTGTGCGTTGTTGCCGTATTGGCATAGTCCTCAATGCTGGGATCATTGGGATCGATATAACGCTCCATAGTCTGGCTGCCGCGATATTCACCCGTGATGACATCCTTACCTTCCGTCCATATATCCTGGGTGCTGCCTTTGACTTTCTTGAGTGTCTGGGCGCGTGTGTAAATAGTGAAGGTGTTGGATTTCGTCGTAAGCCGTGGATAGATGTTTGCATAAGGCTTTTCGCGTGTGTTGTCGCCGGTGAGCTTATGCGAGGCCCAGTAGGAATCCATGTTATTGCGGGTCGGCGCGGCGCGGGTGGCGGCAGGAGCGTCGGCAGGCACCAGATCTATGCTGCATATCTCTGAAGCAGAGCGGAATATATCGTTTGCGGCGAAGCGCTGCCTGAACTGCAGGAGCGTGGCGTCTGCATCTAGCGGCTGCCGATTGACGGTTGTGGCAAAGGACGCGGCAGGGGCGTATTCGGGACTTGCTGTTGTTTTGTAGAGACTCGCATTAGCATCGGGAATACTCAGAAGCTTTTCCGCCTTAAGAACGGCGCGCAGACCCGTTTCTCTATTGATATAGGTGAACGGCACGATCTGATAATTCATGTTGATACGTCCGGCAGTAGAGAGAGGTTCGCTGATGGCATAGGGCTCCACTACGGGCATGTTAAAGAGATCGAGCAACAGATGGTCGGGAGGCGTAACGTAGGGAGGGCCGACCGGAGTGTTTACGGGGCTTCCGAGGCCGAGATGCCTCTCAGGACCGGGGCGGAACAGGAGCGTCTGCCAGGCCTTGTTCGCAAAGACGCCCGTGGGCAGAGAGCCCAGCATGACAGCAGAGGGGATCAGGCGGTTGGGAGAGAAGAATGTGGGGCCTGGAAGGCTGGTCTGGATCGTATAGTTGAGGCTGAAATAGGGGATTTTAACACTGCTGCCGTAGATTCCGTTATCACCTTCGTCGGCTTTGTTGATGTAACTGCCATCACGCAGGTTGCCAATGCCGTTGTCCCAGTCAGCCGGGGCACCGTTGCTCTGGGTTACACCTGTGTCGGGGAAACTGGCGGGGTTGATTTCTACATCGCGGGGATTAGTGCCCCCGTAGGAGATATAGATGCCGCGGTCGTTGACAGTGGGTTGATTGTACTGGGAGGCATAACCTGGATAAGCCAGGTTTACCAGCTTTCCGCCGGACGCGCCATAGTAAGGGAAACCCATGCCGCAGCGCGAATTATACGCGAAACGGAACAGACCTCTGTTTTTCAGTGCAGGGTCAATCGCTGAGTCGTTTATCGCTCCATATAGCCGATGCTTCGCATAAAGCGAGTTGGGCACCACTTTCAGCGGCGCGATCAGGCGCATGTCTCCCGGAGTCGCGACGACGGCGCGAATAAGGTCCTGGCTGTGGATTTTAGTGAGTGTCTGATCTGCACCAAGACGACCATTCTTGGCTGCCTCGAATTCGCGATAGTTATAGGGGCCGACGTTGGTGCCGTATGCGTCCTTGTAACCGACGTCGTTGGGAGCCAGCGCAGGTGAGGGGAACGTCTGGGAAGGGAAGTTAAGAGTCAGCGTCTGCAGTACTGTAGTAGTGGCTTTACCCTTATTGTCGGACTGGTAGATGCGGATAGTGACATCGCCGCCTTTGAAGTAGAATGTGGGGCCGAAGTCGGGCGACTGATCGGGGTAACCTGTACGGGCGCTCAGCAGCGGGTAGGGCTTGTCGGGGTTATAAAAGAAGGCGCGGTAATCGGCCATGCCGCCGAAAAAGTTGTTGAAGGTCATGGCGCCCGGACTGGGACGGCTGATATCCATCTTGGCGGGGAAACCCATGGACCTGGTGGGTTCGAATTCACCCGGGCCCCACTCGAATTTATCGAGACCTTCGACTTCCACCGTATACCAGTGCTTGTTCAGCACCTGGCCCTGCGAGGGGTCAAACATCTGGACGAAAAAGCCAGTCAGTACACGAATCTTCCCTGCTTCCACCTTCGGGACAACATTGGGCGCTGTGCCGGTATCGGCTGGGTTGGTGGTGCTATCTGCATTTCCAATGAATTGCAGGAAGGCGCTTTGCACCGTGTGGAAGCGGCCGAAACCGCGCGTGCCGGTCGTAGTGTCTTCGATGGGAGTGACCTGGCCAATGCCAGGCTCAGCCTTGTACATGCTGGTGTTGGTGGCATAGCCGGTCGCAAGATTCTTGGTGTACTGACCAGCCCATGAGGCCCCCAGGGTGCTGTCACGGAGGTTGGTACAGCGGATGTAGTCGAAGATTTGCGTCAGAATCTGGTCGCGGTCGGTAGCGGGGCCGGAGCCGGGATAGGTAGCGGCGGCATTATATTTGGCGGCAAAAGTTCCGCCGAATCCAGGTATGGCAAGAGAGGTGAGGCTGCGTAAGTACTCCAAGAGCATCCGGTTACGACCCAGCCCCGTGGTGGATGGCATCGCGGGCAAATCCTGCGTGGAACTTGCGGGGTACTGGCGCTGGATGTAATATGGCAGGCGGTTGATAGTGGCGCAGAAAGAGAGGACCTGATCAAACGGTGTGCGGGTGGGGGTGCCCGTGACGGGATCCAAAGTTATGGGCCACAGGGAGATGCGCGGCTTGTTGAAGAGATTGAGATCCGGCGCGCGGCTGGTTGCAGTGAGAAAGAAACGCGATTTTTCCAGGGTGTCACGGGTCAGCACGTCGCTCTTGTTTTCCTGGCGGGAGGGGATCGTAGCGCCGTCCAGCGTGGGCTTGAAGATGAGTTCGTCGACACTGGCATAGAGGCGGTCAGAGCCATAGGGCAGGGACTGGTCGACCGTAGGAGTGAGCGGGAGGGCTACAGTGCCGCTCATGCTGCCGCCGCCAACCACGCGTGGGGATATGGCGTAGATTTCCTCCGCGCTCAGTGTTGGGAACACGGTGCGCAGGGAAGTCATGGCGGGGTGGCCGGGGTAACGCTGAAATTCGCGCTGGGCAGGCTGCTTTTGGGAGAGCGCGTAGTCTTCGACAGAAAATGTCCGGGGGGCGTCCCAGTAGGTACCTTCGGAAGCCGTGTTGATGTTAATCTTGCAGGTTTCATCATCCGTCCAGTAAGCCATGCGTCCTACGATGGGATTGTCCCCGGTGGCATCGGGTACGCGCGCTTCAGTGGAGCTGATCGAGGTGGGCGCGACAACTTTACCATTGGCCAGCACGTAAAGCCATTTCACCGGCATAGGAACGGTATTCGGCGTGGAAGTAGCGCTTGCGGAGGGTGCGGTGGGGGCTCCCTTGACGTAGAAGCCCTCGATATCGGGAGCAGTGGGGAGGCTGTCGGTGTTGTAAGTCTTTACCGGACCACCGTAGGCTGCCACCGTCATATCCTGCAGGTTACCATCTACAATGGGGTAGCGTGCCACACCGTCGGCTGAGATGGGCTCATTCAGATCCACGAACACAGCTTTCTGGTCAAACCATCCGGTCAGATCGTCAGGAGCATACGTGCCGTTGTCCGAGAGTTTGTCCCAGGAATACAGGCGATAGAAACGCGCCTTATCGCCCGTGGTTGTGTAGGTGCGGATCATTCCTGGCTGGGATGCCCAGGCGAGGGGCGTGTTGACATCGGTGCCCTCGTAGCCTTTTGTCGCCTCGGTTATCTGGGAGCTGGCAAGATTGTAGGCGGATTGCGACAGGAACTGGGTGCTGACTCCGTCGGCGAATCTTCGCGATGACTTCAGTTCCGTACCGATGCTGGCGACAAACGCGACCGTCAGCACGGTAAGAAACACCAGGCTGGCCAGTACGACGACGAGAGCGACGCCGCGCTTATGGGTGCGTTTCCGACTCCGAAGAAGAGAGCTCATAGGGTAATAGTGGTGACGGCGACGCCAAAGACAAAAGAAGGACGCTGAGTTTTCTGTCGTAGAATTCAATCTGTTGAGGATCAGGAGCTCCATTTGGCTCCCTTGATCGCGATGCCGGTGCGGAATACCCGGTAGGTTATTCGTTTGGAATCCAGCGTGGTAGTGAGTTTTTTGAGATCGCTTTCGAGATCGGAGGCTTCTCGGAACAACGAGGATAAGCCAAGTTCCGGGGCGGTAACGGAGTTGCCGAGACGCGCTGCGGAGGGTTCGTCGATCGCAACCATCACGACTTCCAGCACGGGTGGCATCTGGTGAAATGTTTCCAGATTGGACGCGTTGCGAGTGTCGTACTCATAGTCCGGAGCCAGAGAGCCTGGAGCCGCGCTTTCACCCGTGGAGAGCCGAGGCAGAATCACCAGAGCAATGATGTTCTCCGCCACCTGTTGCGTACCGCGACCGGCTGCTATGGAGTCTGCGAACCAGCGGTTTTTATCCGCATTGGAGGTGTACGCGTAGATGCCAAGATTTTGGGAAGGCTGCAGAAATTGCATAAGCCGGAAGCGATTGCGCCTGGTCGCGGCAGCATTTGGCAGAGCATCCAGAAAGGCGGGACGAGAAAGATCGGGGCCGTAGGTCAGATAAAAGCCAGTCGCGTTTAACAGGGCTTCCATGCCCTGATAGGCTGACACGTCGGTTCGTCCCAACGGGGCAGCAAAGAAAATGGAGTGCGAAACCTGGCCTGGCACCAGCGACTTGCCGGCGATGAAGTGCAGCTCGGAAGCTCTGCCGTAGCTGGTAGGGACAAACGTACTGGCATTGGCGGCCGTGCGCGGCGTGCCATTCTGATAATAGTCGTAATAGGTGTTAAGCGTCGCCTGCTCCAACTGGCGGCTGAGGGCGGAAAACGCATTTCGCGCACCGCGGAAGGACTCGATCTTGGCGGCGGAATTACGCCATACCGTCGAAACCTGCTGGGTGATTCCGAATACAACAATAAGGATACCACTTAGTACAGTGACCGCCGCCATCAGCTCAATAAGACTGAACGCTCTGGAGGTACGCCGCTTTCTGCAAAAGGGAGGCGCTAAGCATGAAGCAATAGGCATAAATAGATCCAATGGATGCCCCTATCCCTTAGGTATGATAATAGGATAGAGATTGGGGACGCGCAGCTTGGGGTTCTTCATTCGAATGATGAAAGTGGCGGCCGTGGTTGTATCCACGCCGGGAGCAGAAACTGCGTCTTTCTCTACTTCGGCTTCAAAGTAGCGGCCCGTATCCCCCGAGGGCACTTCATTGCCCTGCTCATCAAAATAGCGGGTGTACGGGTATTCCTTGGACATCAGAAAGGAGTAGTCGGTAAGGAGGATGTCGTTCGAAACACTTTGCACGATCTGAGATTCCGCAGTAGCGTTTACTGCTTCGCGGAAACTGGTCAGACCTACGATCAGCATGCCAAGAATTCCCATCATCGAGAACGCGACGACACCGAGCGCGAGCACGGTTTCCACCAGCGTGAAGCCGGCGCTGTTTCTGCGAACTCGCAGGAGCATCGGCATTCTTGAAAGACCAGGATCGGCGAATACGGGGAATTTCATCGTGGGGAGCGCAGGTTACTGGTTCGGCTTGACGTTGCTTGCTTAGCGGGGTGTCTACTTTCTATGCCTAAGGTTACGCAATGAGTCAGCCGGGACAAGGACAGTGTTATTCCAACTATAGAATAGAGTAGAATCGCAAATTATGAGGCGCAGGATTCGGTGTCATGGGGTAGAATAGTGCTGCCATGAGCAATTCGCCCCGGGACAGACGCCGTATAATCGCTGAGGAAACTGTGCGAATAGTGGATGGTGGCTGGTACATTGCGCCTTCTGGAAAGCGAGTGAGTATCGATCGTCAGGTAGTTGCAGCCGTAAAGGGCAGCGTGATTCTTAATGACTCTGATGTCGACGCACTCCCCGCCCCATTAAGCACGCGTGCAGGGGAAATCGTTGTCACGAATGAGTCCACCTGCGACGCGGTGTATCGGCTGTCAGACGCCGGCGCGGAGCATGTCGCCTGTCTGAACTTTGCGAGTTCGCGGAGCCCGGGCGGCGGCTTCCTGAAGGGCGCGCAGGCTCAAGAGGAGTGCCTGGCACGGGCTTCTGCGCTCTATGCATGCCTGGTTGCACAGGAGAAATTCTATGATCTTAACCGCGCCGCAGCTACCCGGCTTAATCTGGATCTGTTTGTGTGGTCCCCGCTGGTGCCCTTCTTTCGTCTGGACGACAGCCGGCTGAGGCAATCTCCCAGTCTGGCATCCATCATCACCGCCGCGGCGCCGGATCTGCGCCAGGGGCAGCCCCCGGAGAATTTTTCTGACGAGAAGGTGCAGAACACGTTTATTAAACGCGCGGGCCTTGTACTACGTATAGCAGCGGCGCATGGCGTTACCCATCTTGTACTGGGTGCGTGGGGTTGTGGGGTTTTTCTTAATGATCCTGGTGTGGTTGCGAAAGCATTTCGTCATCATCTTACCGGCAGTGGTGCCTGTGTAAGAGCTTTCGAGCAGGTCGTCTTTGCAATCGTGGACGATACTGTCGAAAAGAAGAATCTGGGCGCATTTCAGAAGACGTTTGCCTGAATAGCTTTAAGACCATTTCCCAATGCTAAATTACTCTTTTAGTGCAAATATTTTTGGACAAGACTCGTCAATCGTTCTGCAAGATATTCACGGAGATTCCAGTATAGCAACTCGGATTGTATTAACGGATAATAGAAGCATGTCGCCATTTTATAGAGGATCTCATGCTTGGGGCCAGGTGCGTTGGCCTTCTGCTCAGATGCAGATGGAGGCGCAACTGCAGAAGATGTATCCGAGTTGGCAGATTGGGGCTTATCAATCTGGAAAACAGGGATGGGATAGATGAATTCCACCCGATGCACGTATTTAGCAGATGAGTAGTGCATAATAATGTAGCTGACCCTCAGAGCGAGATAGGAGCCTACATAAACCATCGCCGCAAGCAGCAGGGACGACGCGACGTACACAGCAAGGCTTCGCCTGGCTGGTGTGGGGGAATTCTTGTCGTCCGTCGCTGCTGTTTGCGGTTCCATACCGGCTAATCGCATCCGGAAACCGCAATATTTCGCCGTTGTGGCGTTATTGCAATTATAGCGATGTTTTTAGCAAATGAGGGCGGGTGGCGTGCAGGGTGACGATGAGCTCGCCGAACAGGGTGTTGGCCCAGGCGAACCATTTACGGGTGAAACGGCTGGGATCTTCCGCACGGAAGGATTCGTGCATGAAGCCGGTGCCCGCATGGGTGGCTTTAAGAGCGCGCAGACAGGTCAGGATCTCCTCGTCATCAAGCGAGGTAAGAGCCTGCAGGATGAGCGACATGGGCCAGATGGATCCTGAACCAGTATGCGGTCCGCCGATGCCGGATGCCACGGTTCCTACACTGTAGTAGGGATTGTGCGTGCTGAGGCAGAAGGCACGGGTGCGGAGATAACGCGCATCGTCGTAGGCGCAGAAACCGAGGTAGGGCAGGGAGATGAGAGAAGGAACATTGGCGTCATCCATGAGGTATGAGCTGCCAAAACCGTCTACTTCGTAACTCCAGAGTTCACCCAGCTCAGCATGACGTGCGACGGCGACTTTTTCCAGACCGTCACGGATTTCCTGAGAAAAGCGCAGCGCTTTTGCTGAGAGTTCCGGTTGGCCAAGCGCCGCCAGAATCGGACCAATATCAGTCAGAGCCACGGCCGCCAGAGCGTTGGATGGAACAAGAAAGGGGAGTTTACATGCGTCGTCGGACGGACGGAAAGCAGAGCGCACGAGGCCGCAGGGCTTTACAGGATCGCCATGACCATAGTCGTTCAGCGAGTTGTTGTGAACGCCCTGACGCATGAACGTATAGGGGGACCGCGCGGGTCCATCCTGTTCGACTTCCATCACAGCGAGCGCGGCGGCAACTGCTTTGAGCCAGGTGTCATCCAATGGCGAGAGGTCGCCGGTCGTCTTCCAGTAGCCGTGGGAGAGCCGCAGAAACCAGCCCAGACTGTCCAACTCCCACTTACGTTCATGAACTCCCGGGAGCATCTGAGTGAGGTCGGTCTGCCATTCGCCAAGGGTGGCTTCGCGATAGAATGCGTTGGCGTAAGGATCCAGCACAATCCCGCGTGCCTGCCGCCGGATGACGCCTGCGATCATGTTCTTCAGAGTTGCGTCGTCCTTCACCAGCGGAAGGAACGGCCAGACCTGTGCGGCGGAATCCCGAAGCCACATGGCGGGGATATCGCCCGTGATGACGTAGGTATCGGGGTTGCCTTCAGCGTCGCTGTCTTCAAAGAAGACCGTGGTATCCAGCGTGCTGGGGAAGCAGTTATTGAACATCCAGGCCAGCTCGGGATCTGCAATGGCGGCGCTGACTTCCGCAAGCGTGGCCTCTACAGCGGGTGAACTGAAGCGGCGCTCGGCAGGTGCTGGGCGTTGGCAGGGAAAGCTGAGGGAGGAAGTTGCGGCAGCGGACGTGGCGGTGGCGTTCATTGTCGGTGTTCAGGGAATGGACCACTATGGACACGACGACGCCTGCACGTCAATAGCGGCACCAGCATCTGAAGGTGATTTGGTATAGCAATTCGTTGTGATCGCGATAATTGTGCTACGTGACAGATGCATCTCGTTTCACATTAAGAACGTCTTTTTCAAAATTTCCTGCAGTTGCCACGTTTATTCGCGGATATAAGACGATACAATAGATTCTCCGGATCCAGCCTTCAGTATCAGCCTCTTACATCGCAGAAAGGGAATGATTAGTTGAAAAGAGGTAATATTGCAGGTTTTGGATTCAACTGCTTCATGTTAATAAGAGGCAATTAGTAACTGAACAGGGATAAATGTTGCGTCTTGATTTTTGATGTGGATTAAGCAAATCTTTAATATGGTAAGCGCTCTATTGCTATGGACGCATGCATATAGCTGTTACGCTATCCCTGAGCCCCCGTCGAGGCCGGCACTTTCGTCATTTATTCTTTCCCTTATGTTTCGCTTTATTGGCTTAGACAGTGTCGTCATGAGATAGGGATCCATAAGGAGATGCATCTGATTTGGACAGCGGCGAGAAATGAGGAAGCATTTTTGGCGTACCTGGTGGCGATGCCTCTCCATTGTTTAAGATTGAGGAAAGCATTTTCGACCAGATGCCGTAACTTATAGAGGTCTTTGTCATAGGAACGCTGAACGGTTCGGTTTTTCTTGGGAGGAATAACAGCCGTCATGCCGTTTGATTCGGCCTGGGCAAGGATGGCGTTGGTGTCGTAGCCGCGATCGGCGATGAGATCATTTGCTTTTATTCCTTCGATGAGGTTTCCAGCCTCGCTGCAATCTGCCGTGGTACCTGCTGTAATAATAACTCGGACTGGCATACCATGCGCATCCACGGCCAGATGTATTTTGGTGTTGAGCCCCCTTTTGTGTGTTCCATGGCCTGGTTGCCGCCTTCCGCACCCGCCGCATGGGGGTGAACCTTGACGTGGCTGGCGTCGATCATCAGCCACTCGAAATCCGCTCCCCCGATCAGTTCCTCGAGCAACGTTTCCCAGATCCCATTGTCGCGCCAGCGGCAAAAGCGGCGGTGTGTATTTTTCCAACCGCCCAAGTCTGGCGGCAAATCCCGCCACGGACTTCCCGTGCGCAAGATCCAAAATACCGCGTTGATAAACAATCGGTTGTCCTTCGCCCACCCTCCCCATGAACCTTTGCGACCGGGCAAACGGGCCTCCAGCAATGACCAGGTTTCATCGGAGATATCATGCCGACGATGGGACGGAAGGGATTTCATGCCCGTTATCCTAACATATAA
>JBGGNE010000380.1:0-6960 GCA_041287705.1 Methylacidiphilales bacterium
GTGAAACACTCCCTCGCCGATGGTAGTGCATCTCTAGGTTGTGCGAGAGTAGGTCGTCGCCAGTCCCCACCAGCCCCTCTTCCCCTTCACCAGGGAAGAGGGGCTGGCCCTTTTTTGGGAGCAGTATGTTTCTGTTTCACCAGAGCATCAGTTATTTTGAGCTGGGAATCTGCAAGGTGTTATGGCTAGCATGTGTGTCTCATGCCGCAATGGACCACTCAAGCTATCATTGCTCTCGCACCTGACGCTGCTTCTGTTAAAGCTGGCCAGGGATTATCCGGACCCCGAAAATGGACGTCGATCGGAATCAATAGTGACGGCACTGTGATATGGGGCCTCTGCCAGGGGAGTGGTAAGGATCCCTATGAGGCCCGCGTACACCTTGAAGCTGGTGCATACAAATGTTCATGTCCCAGCCGCAAAATTCCTTGTAAACATACTTTGGGAATATGGCTGATGCACGCGGCTCAACCGGCTGCGTTTACCGCTTCAGAACCTCCTCTATGGGTTTCGGAATGGCTTGCCTCAAGAGAAGAGCGCGCGGCAAAAGCGGTGGAGAAGGAAGAAAAGAAGAAGGCTAAGGAAGAAGCCATAACCAATGATCCCAAAGCTGCTGAAGCTGCGGTCGCTGCTGCGGAGAAGCGTGCTCGGCAGCGTGAGGAAAAAGTGCAGGATGGATTGAGCGAAATGGAGCTTTGGTTGCTGGACGGCATTCGAACCGGTTTTGCGTCCTTGCAATCACAACCTTCGAGCTTTTGGTCGAGCAAGGCCGCTCGACTGGTGGATGCCCAGGCTGCGGGAATATCGCGCCGGGTAGGGGATCTTTCCGGAATTCCGGTCAGTGGCAAAGGCTGGCAGGAGCGACTTCTTGCGGAGTTTTCTTCTCTCTATATGTTACGCCGGGGATATGAGTCTACATCAGTCGCAACACTATCAGATTCAATTCAGGCAGGCGCTGATCAGATTGCGACAGGTATGGCCAAAGAGAACGTTCGACTTCAGATTGGCTGGACGATACGGAAGGAAGATGTGCTGGCAACTGCCCCACTTCAGGATTCATGGATTTGCCTGGGCAGCCGCATTAACGAGGAAGATCGCCTGCGTGTGCTGAGTACATGGCTTGTCGGGCGGCAATCAGGGCGTTTCGCACTGCTTCTTTCGTTTGCCGTGAATGCGCAGCCGTTCGAGATAGAGTTTTCCCCTGGGATGGAGCAGAATGCCGCACTTTGTTTTTACCCTGGTGAGTTGCCGTTGCGGGCTATCGTATCGCAAAAGGGCAATATTGTGAGTAATGTTGCGATGAATCCACCCGTACAGTCTGTTGCGCAGTCACTTACGGCATATGCAGGGTGGCTGGCGACAGACCCCTGGTTGAGGACCGGTCCGTTTGTTCTGGACGTTCTAATCGGACCACCATCTGATAATGAAGGGTGGCGAGTCATTGATCGCTCCGGGGATATACTGCCGATTGCGTCGTCTTTCTCAGATTCCTGGCGTTTGCTGGCTTTAGCCGGCGGTGAGTTTTGCCCCGTTGCAGCAGAATGGGATGGAAGTTCCATCCGGCCTCTCTGTATCTGGGCGGAAGGACGCTGTCATTTACTGGGTGGTGCTTCCACCCAGCTTGCTTCGGCATAGGTTTACTTCAAAGACGAACAGCCGGAATTCTACAAGCCGGCGGTTGCATGAACATGCGCGTGCTCGGCACTGACTTCGCAGCCACATCCGCCGCCGTGACAGCTTTCCATGGGGGCCAGTCCCTGTCTTGCCACGACATCGACATCGCATTCTGCGCCCTGACCGCATAGAGAAGAGGGCATTTCCTGATCGGCGTAAGGCTGTTGCGCCTGTAAACCAAGCTTTTCCAGCAGAGCCATGTCTGCATCGCGGCCAGGATTCTGTGCAGTCAGAAGCTTGGAACCATAGAAAATGGAATTAGCACCAGCATAGAAGCAGAGAGTCTGGGCTTCCTGAGACAGATTAGTGCGACCTGCTGACAGGCGGATTTTGCTTTTGGGCAGGGCAATGCGCGCCGTCGCAATCATCCGGGCCAGTTCAAATGAATCGACCGACGTGTTCTCTTCGAGAGGCGTGCCGGGCATGGCCATCAGGGCATTGATCGGCACGCTTTCTGGCTGAGGATCGAAACAGGAAAGTACCTGCAACATCCGGAGACGGTCGTCTTCTCCTTCGCCAAGTCCCAGAATACCGCCGCAGCAGAGTGCCATGCCGGCATTTTGTACGTTGCCAATTGTCTCCAGTCGATCCTTAAAGGTATGCGTCGAAACAATTTCCGGGTAAAACTCAGGGCTGGTGTCGATGTTATGATTATACGCCGTGACACCGGCTTCTTTGAGGCGTCTGGCCGCGTCGGGGCTAAGCTGGCCAAGCGTGACACAGACTTCCATGCCAAGTTTGCTGACTTCACGAATCGTCTCCAGCACTGATTCAAAGCGGGGATCGTTATCGCGCACGCCTTTCCATGCTGCACCCATGCAGAAGCGGGTGCTGCCTGTCTCCGCGGCACGGCGGGCAATGGGCATTACTTCCGCCGTGGACATTAACTTTTCGGCCTTAACACCCGTGTTGTAGCGGGCGCTTTGCGCACAGTAGGAACAGTCCTCGCTACAGCCACCTGTCTTAATACTCAGTAAGGTGCAGAGTTGAACTTCCGTCTTGGGCCAATATTCGCGATGGACGGCACGTGCCTTGTCCAGCAGTTCGAAAAAGGGCAGGTGATAAAGGCGATGGAGTTCGGCAAAAGTCATGATGAAAGCGGGGCGACGGGGAAAGTTCCTTCGCTCATTCTTAACATCAAATCCAATACAGTGACAACCGGAAACCTGCGAGACAGCCCGCGATTAGCTCAGGCAAGCAATGCGGTGAGAGATTCTTTGGGTTCCTTCAGCGCGGGCAGGAAGGGAGCGCCAGTTGCTTCATTATGAAACATCTCGCACAGGACATCGGCGAGTTTGTCCAGTTGATCATCCGTTACCACAATTTTCGCTTTGGCTTTCTTCTTCATATTCATGATACCCACAGTTTGGAAGGCCTTTGACTTTGCCTTAGATTTTGGAACCTGGGATTTTGCGGGGGTTGCCGAAGAAGAAGCTGAACTGGCTAAACCCGCGTCCGGATGAGCAAGCGGGGCAGCGTCGTAAGGGCTATCACTTTGATGGGATGTACCGGACGGCAGCATATTTGTACTTTCGGCAATGAATGGAAATACTTTAGCCATTACATGATAAAAAAGTACGTGCGGCCTTATTTTTTCTTCGACGTTCGTCATCGGTTTGTGAGCGAAGTCGTGGCAGAATGCGGTCATACGTCCGCTTCCTCAGAGCTTAGATTCCTTATCTATTCATGAGAAAGCATTATCGATAAGTGATATCAATATTATGTGCAAGAGGTGAAAATTTTACTGGATGCTCTATTTAGGCACTGCTGCCAGGCGAAGAGTTGTGGCAACCAGCTGTTGAATACGTTCCTGCATCTCCACATCCACTACTGCATCGTGTTCAAAGGCCTTGCGAGTGGCATAGACAAAGCGCGGTACGATCAGGCAGCGGAAATCCAGCATTAAGCTGTTGGCAAACGACATTACCGACATGTAGCTGGAGAGCCCGCCTGCTGCGCACAAAAAGGCGACCACTTTGTCCTCCCAGGCGCTTCCGGTAAGTTCGATAAGATTCTTTGCGGCGGCGCTAAGATCGTAGGTGTAGACCGGTGCACCCATGATGATGGCGTCTGCTTCTGATACAATTTTAGTCGCTGCTTCCACCTCTGGCAGGGAATAGCAGGGGCCACCATCGCACAGGGGCAGGGGATGATCGCGAAGATCCATGAAGGCTACCTCTACACCCCTTTGAGCAACAAGGTCATAGGCGTACTTCGACATGATGCGGCTGTTACTGGCGGCCTTAAGGCTCGTACTGATAATCAAGATCTTCATAAAAGGCGAAAAAGGCTTTTTGTTCAGGCCGATTGGATATGTGCGGTGTTTAATGTAGTAAGGTAGCTTGCCGAGAGACAACCACAAAGTTTGGAGCTTCGTGTAAGGGGTGGTGAAATATGTGGAAGGAGGACTTACTATGAACTTGTATGCAGAAAGGGGTTGCGATAATATCCGCTTAAGCCTAGATGCTCTGTAGTGGGTGCACCGGATTGTACTGGGATCCCGGCTGATTAACGAGAGAACTCCATCCTGAAACAACCTGCAATTATGTCGACATCCTGGAAAATGTGGTGGCTGCAGCAACGTTATGCCAGCAAAGCGGCGGCCTCTGCCTCCGAGCACGGCGTGAAGCTTGATACAACGCTGGAAAGTCTGACGGATCTTGAATATGTCCTGGCCCAGCTTCATCAGAGATACAGAGAAAACAATGACGAAACGGGGGTATGCGACACGGCGCTGAAATATGCGGCGCATATTGTGACGGTTCTGGAAAAGAACTACGGCAAGGGCACCTGGCACGATGAAGATCCCAAGCACGCAGAAAGCTCCTACGGCTTTATGCTCCAGGGAGTTACGATCTTTCCTGTGGGATGGTGTCTGAAGCGGATTCTTGATGGCCCGACTGAAGATATTACAGCCAAGCTACGAGTCTGCACGCGGCACATGAAGCGTGTCCGAGCATAGTTGGCCAGATCGCAGATCAGATGGGGACAGTGGATTATCCTGAAAGGACAGTTTTGCGCCGCGGGGGCGGGTGATTGGAGCGCATGTCCAAAAAAAGTAGCATCTCTACTCGAAAGCAACGTGTTTTCGATTTACAGCGGACGCATCCTGCCGCATTGTGCGTAGTCCGTCAAATTGGTACGCGCGTATGCGACGCAAGGTGCGTCGTGCAAGGCGGCTGCAGCTACTTTTCTTTTCACGATACATTATGAGCATCGAAGCCCAACTGGACAAAGTTCACGGTTTCCCCGAGGGGAGCCGCGAGGCGCTTCAGGATTATTTGGAAACCGGCAAACGGGAATCACTCGACCGCCTGGTGGTACTGGCCGTAAAACATTACCTGCCAAGCAACTCCGCCTACAAGACGGACCCCACGTTGCAGATCACCGGGGATAAGAAACTGATGACGGATCTTGCCATGGATTCCATTTCTCTGATGGAGCTCGTCTTCTTTATGGAAGATGTTTTCGATGTCGCGATTGAGTCGACCGAAATGCAGGGCCTTCAGACGATCACCGATCTACAAAACTTTGCTAACGAGCGGCTTGGTCCCAAGATCAAGGCCTCTGCCGCATCCTGATCTCTGTCTCGCTTTTCTTCCCCCAAATCGTTTCCTGCTTCCCTTGATGCGTTGCACTCTGTGGCTGCACTGCATTGAGGGTGAGGCGTTTTGCATTTACACCCATGTCCCACCGCCGTCGCGTCTTTATCACTGGTCTCGGTTTTATCTGCAGTATTGGTAACTCTTCGCAGGAGGTCAGTGAGAGCCTGCGTACTCTTCGCTCCGGCCTGGAACGTGTTGTCTTTCTGGATAACCCAAACCTTGGTGTTAAGGTGGTGGGGTCGGTGAAGAATTTTGCCACCAGCTCAACGGCTGTGGTCGACTGGCGATATCCTTCAGAGTACAGTATCCGTCCGGAGACCCTCAGAGGGATGTCGCCGCACGTTGTATACGCGCATTGCGCCGTGCAGCAGGCACTGAAGGATTCGGGGCTGGAGCTGGACCAGATTACGGACGGTGACACCGGAATGTTCTGTGCATCAGCAGGCTCGGCCTGGCTGATGACCCATCACGTCAACATTTTGCACGCGAAGAAAGGTGGACGCGGGGATCCAATGGGAATTGTTCGCTCCATCGCCGGCACACTTAATTTCAATCTGACAACGTCCTTCAAGATTGCCGGTTCGAGTTGCGGATTTGTCACCGCATGCGCGTCGAGCAGCCACGCCATGGGCTACGCGTACGACGAAATTGTGCTGGGTCGACAGAAAAGGATGATTATCGTGGGTGCGGAAGATTGCAACGCCGAGAGCGTTCTCCCTTTCGACAGCATGCGTGCTCTTACTCATAAAGATGATCCACTTACCGCTTCGCGTCCCTTTGATATTACACGGGACGGTTTTGTCAGCAGCGGCGGCTCCGCTGTGCTGATTATGGAAGACGAGGAAGAGGCAATACGCAGGGGCGCCAAGATTTACGGTGAAATGTGTGGCTGGGGGCAGGCTTCGGATGGTTATAATGTTGCCATCTCGCATCCTCAGGGTGAGGGACTTCGGGTAGCTATGGAGAAAGCGCTGAAGAGTGCGAATCTTGAGCCGAGCGATGTCACTTATGTTAATGCCCACGCGACCAGCACGCCGCCCGGCGACCGCTCCGAAGCGCATGCACTTAACGCTGTCTTTACTAAAAAGGGCGCACATCCGTGGGTTAGCAGCACGAAGGCTCTCACCGGGCATCCGCTTTCCATGGCTGGTGTGATGGAGGCATCATTCTGCTCACTGGCGATGAAAGAAGGTTTCATCCCTGGTGCGGCTAATCTGGAAAACCCGGATCCTGCATGCGAAGGTTTGCGCTTCCCGCTCAAAGCATCGATTCTGAACGAGACACCCAAGGTAATTCTGAGCAACAGCAGCGGATTCGGCGGTGCTAATGTAGCGATAGCCCTTAAGGCGGTTGCCTGAAGCTTCGAAACAGCTGTCTTAAAAGCGAACATATCCGCCACTCAGGGTGATTGACAGCGCCACGGTGGCGGATAGTGAGGCTAACACAGACGCATTCCGGGATACGTACGTGAAACGATCTCTTCGAAATGGTCTAAGGTATCGTGGAACCGTTCGTTACCGTGACTGTTCCCGAGTGGGTGCTGCTTCCGCCGTTAGGTCCAGTGGTCGTTGTCGTCCTGGTTGCGGTATCTCCATCCCGCGTTACGTCAACAGTTTTGCTGGCGGTTTTACCGCCGGAGCCGGTGACTGAACTATCGCGGGAATACCCGCTGTCCGTCTTC
>JBGGNE010000381.1:0-22911 GCA_041287705.1 Methylacidiphilales bacterium
TAGGTTCTCCGCCGGGCAAGAGAATGCGCCCGGCCAGGTTAGTCGGGCAAAGCTATACGCTACCATGCCGCTCCTCCCTTCCTGAAATCCCACTGGTACACCGTTGCGGCAATCGCGGCCAACAAGGTGCCGTAGGTCAATCACCGGCCCCGGAACCGGATGCAACACCTTATCCAGCTGGGATTGCACAGTTCTGCACGCGGCGGACAAAGCTTTCTGCGGAGTCATCTTCTTGAAGATCGCGTTCTCCCTCGCCATAACATGCTGGTTCCACAGCAGTGGCCCAACAGGCGTGACTGGACGGTAATGGGAGTCCTCAATCAACTCATACCGCTTCGGCAGTGAATCGAGCAATCCATATGTGCATTAACGTGCACTTATTGGATCTACAGGTGATGCAAGCCTTAGCACCCTGATTAAAGTGCATATATGTGCACTTTATATTGACGCCTTCGTGCCGATCATGTATTTTGCATCTGGAATTCGACTCCCCATTCTCAAGCCTCCCGGCACCTTGGGCATTGTTTAGCCCTCGTAAACGCTGCACTTCTATGCAACACCACATTGACTCTTCCCGCCAAAACTGCAATAAAACTCATCACCACAAGGACAATCGCGCCACGACCTGGAATTAGTCTCCGATCTTGCGTCCTCAATTGTCATCCGAGCTCAACATGAAACACGTTCATCCGCGATCCAGGTCCGGGCAGTCCCTCATTATCGTGCTTTGCTTTGTCACCCTGTTTATCGGCCTTGCGCTGCTTTTGCTGTTAAGGTCGAATTCTGCTGCACAGCTCTCATCCAACAGCATTTCTTCAGCAAAAGCTCTGGATTTGGCGCTAAGCGGCGGAGATATTATTATTGGGGATTTTCGCCAGGAGATTATAGACGGCTCGACAAGTACAACGTACGGTTCCGGCGCTAATACTTATGTTGTGTATCAGCCTAAAGATACAGGCAGCGGCGGAATATCAACTGCTGTACCCGCTATCACCGGTTTTACTCCCACTATTGTTAATGGTGTTGAGACAGATGGTCTGGCAAATCTTATTAAGATAAGCCAGAA
The DNA here is from genome assembly GCA_041287705.1 of Methylacidiphilales bacterium. Taxonomy (GTDB): domain Bacteria; phylum Verrucomicrobiota; class Verrucomicrobiia; order Methylacidiphilales; family UBA1321; genus LW23. The sequence goes on from JBGGNE010000381.1 coordinate 1,067, forward strand.
CGCAACACCCTTCTATAACTCCTCGCTGAATGCAAACTTTGCCGGTGACGGTGTCATCCGGGCTTCTGCCGCCAGCTCCCGTGCTCCATCCCTGGACGGCCGCCTGGTGACTCCTGCCCGCTGGAACAGCCATTACCTCATTGGCAGGGCGGCAGCGAATCAGGGCCTTGACTTAAACCCAACTCCAGTAAGTACTTTCCCATCTCCAGACTGGGTTATTGTCACTCGCTCCGGTGCGTCCAAAAGCTATTCATCTGCGGATCTGCCCAAGCTGCAGGATACGGCAAATTCAGAATTCTCTGTGGGACGGTTTGCCTATGCTGTTTACAATGAAGGCGGCACACTGGATATGAATGCAGCAGGATATCCCAGCAGCCTTACGCCTCAGCAGGTTAGTCAGAAGACTTCTATTGCTTACGCCGATTTAAAGCAACTGGGGCTTACCCAAAGTCAGGTCGACCAGATTGTCGGCTGGAGAAACCCCTATACATCCCAGCTTGGCACAAACAGCTCGCAGTTTGGCTCCGTAGCATTTAATCCAGCCTCCGCTTCCAGCTGGTTAAATAACTTTGCCAACTACAACTACTGCCAGACCGATACAACTTCTCCCAACTTCGGTAAGAAGAAGGGATTTCTCAGCGTAAACACTTCCGCTCTGCCTGCGGCCACCGGTGCACCACGTTCGGATCAGATGCTGGTAAGCCGTCAACAACTTATCCGCCTGGTACAGTCGCAGGGGCTCAGCTCGGATATTCTCCAGTATATGGGCACATTCAGCCGCAGCCTGGAGCAGCCATCGTACACGCCTCACCCTGCCCGCCCCCGCATCGTCAATGTTTCAACGCCTCCCCCGACAGCGGGTGGCTCTCCTAATGAGTCTAAATACGCCGGTAACAATGACGCCGCCGGCGGTGATGATATCATCAATCCGGCCTTTCTCAGTATACGCGTTAAAAGCGCCTTTACGCGCCTGAACGGTCAGCAGGCAGTGCCGGGTGAACCGCTCGTACTCAATCGTTTTCCGCTGAACTATCTCAGCATGGTTACCTATAGCGCGACCAACTCCAGCCTGCCTGCAGGTTTTACAGCCAGCGCTTCGGATTCAGACCCCATCTATAACTATTTTGGTTTAAAGAGTACAGATCCCAGCTCTCCGTGGGTGTACAACCATGGCAGCAATGTCATACTTACACTGGACAAAGTTGCAGCAGCAGGCCGTGAACCCGATTTTGCGGAACTTCTCAAAGCCGCCATCATTGTTGGCGCCCTCGGAAAGGGAGCTCCCAACCTCGATACAACGCTCAGTAATTATCAGTACACACTGGATACTTCTGTTGACTATCAGGTTTTGCAGATCATGGCTAATCTGATCGATCAACAGGATTCCGACAGCTATCCTACATGCATACAGATTAACAGCGGTCCAGGTGGAGTTACCACACTCTATGGTGCTGAAGATCTGCCCTACTTCTATCGCTATCATGTAATGTCCGTGGTGGAAGATCTGCCCGATCCCCTGCTGAATTCCAGCGACGTACTCAGTCTCAATCCTATTGGGATAACACAGCAATCCCAAATGGTAAGCCAATGGGATTTTCCCTCCGGTAATATACAGACTTCTACGTATATCAGCACCATTCCACCTAATACTACTCTTAAAGATTCCAAGGGTGCCCTTATACCCTGGTCAATTAAGCGTACAAAGAAGGGCAATCTGGTTAACGCAGGCAAAGTAGCTTTCATGATGATTCCCAATTTATGGAATCCTTACGATCCTTCCACCGCTACCAATAATCCTTCCCTACGGCCTGCGCAGTTTCGCATCTATGCGCAGACTTCCAATCCTTCCAATCTCGCAAAATGGCGTGTAGGAATATGTGCGGAACTTACCGGCTATTATCCTGACAAGATCATACCTCAGGATAACAATGCTACACCCAACTTGACGTATTACTGGCCGGTATCATCCGCCAATGAACTGACTGTGGATAATACCGAGATGCAGTTTAATGACATCAACGGAACTCTGTTTCGCGAACCTACGCTCTTATGGAGTAACGCGCCGTGGAAATCCGATCCAACTGCATTTAAGTCCAAAACCAGCGTTGTTGATGCCAATACCAAGCGTAAGTACAATGGTATGCTGCTGGGCAAAGCCCCTGTCTCTTTTGAAATGTCCATCAAGAGCACGCCCGCTCAACCCACAGTCGATGGCTCTTATGTTGTTCAGGGCGGTCAGGTGAGTTTTGCTGAATACATTTTAGCAAAGAGTGGCGGTTATCCTCAGGTTACTTTTGTTCTACAGTATCTGGATGCCTCAGGTAAATGGGTGACCTACCATACCTGCTATCCAGATTATCACGGTCTGGCCATTACTCCCGTGGTAGCCAATGCGGCGGAATATACGAAGGATCAGCATTACAATCCGTTTTCGACCAACCAGTTTACAGATTGCATAACGGCTGCTGATCCTCGCACCCCCCGCTGGGGAATGGCAACCAGTGAAGGCCTGGGTGCCGTAGCACCTGGCAATAAAGGCACGACCACTTCAACGGTAGGCTACTTACTGGAGCCTCTGGGCAATAAAAATGTGCTGCTTAATACACAGGCTTCCAACGATATTTTCAAAGCCAATGAGTTTACCGTAATGGAGACTTCCCGCCCCCGTGCGGATAAAGCCAATCACGTTAATTACTCTGTACCTGGCATCGCTAAGAATCTTCAAATGCGTATCATCGCAGGTTCCGGCTTCAGCGCCTCTCTGCCGAGTTCCACAGGTGATATATCGCCTTTGTATTTCCCCGGTCTTTTGACTCAAAATGATCCCAATGTCATCTTTAATACACGTAGTAACAAGTCCTCTACTACTCTGTATTTTGAAGATGCCGACGGAATTTGCAGGCGCGCGATGGGAGCATATGCGAATGTTACTATGACGGATGCTTCTACAAGCAGCCTGGCGCAGCCTATTACATCGTCTCCTACACGTATTGGCCTGCCAATGGCTACGGCATGTACGTTTAATACTTCCGCCGTGGGTACGCCTACGCAACAGTGCCAGAGCAGGCCTGTTATTCTTAATCGCGGCTTCAGGAGCGTGAGTGAAATGAGCTATGCTTTTACAGGAACACCCTGGAAGAACATCGACTTTTTCACCCCTGAAAGTGGCTTTACTGCTCTGTTAGATACATTCTGCGTTGGTCTGCCTCCTGTCAATTCTGTGGTTGGTGGCAAGGTCGATCTTAACACGCGCCAAAACCTTGTACTGCAGTGTCTTATTGCCGGTGCGGGACGCGATGAGTGGTATATGCTTCCGACTCCGCCTGCTTATGTGTTTTCTCCCATTACACCTATAGAAGCAGCCGTGGCCGCTCAAAGGCTTGTCGCCTTCACCTCAAATACAACTGACATATGGAGAGGCCCGCTAAGCAATGTAAGCCACCTGGTAGGACGTTATGTGCCGGAGATGTCAGCCGGACCAACCCCCATTGCTCCAGGTGCCGCACCTGACTGGTTTACCTATATACCTCCTACGCCGGTAACCGGCCAGAATGTTACCGCTACCTATTCAGGCTTCACCGGTTTGCTTGATACAACAGTATATACAGATACTACTAACAGCAATAATATGGTATCGCCCATTGTACAGCGCTTCCGGGAATCCGCATTGCGGCCTCTCGCGGATTGTGGACAGACCCGTGTATGGAATCTGATGATCGATGTTATTGCACAGACGGGTAAGTATCCTAAATCTGCCACTACACTGGATCAGTTTGTGGTCGAAGGAGAAAAGCGTCTCTGGATTCACGTGGCTATCGATCGCCTTACCGGGGAGATCATTGATAAGCAAATAGAGGTGGTTGCTCAGTAAACATAGCTAATTGGAATGGTTTTATGATGAACAAGACCTTTTGCTGCATGATTGCCAGTTTGTTCCTTTCTGCACCCTGTATATGGTCGCAGCCGGTGGAAACACCTCTCCCTCCCCTGCCCCGGCCAGAGTCTGTGTTTGCTTCTGTGCCAGGAGCGGTCGTCTGGACGGTAACGTACACCTACCCTGAAGAAATGGGAACAGACAGCACACCCGGACAGAAGCCGTCACTCAAAGGACGTATCAGGTCCTTAAAGACCTCACGTCTTGGCGATGTTACCCATATTCTCATGGTAAATATCGACAGCGCGAACCAGGATATTTGGAGCACCGGCGACGAACACTATGGTAAATGTAACCATACCAGCGACTGGGGAAAGGCCAGCTTAAGTTCAATCGAAGCGTTGAGAGGCTTTCCCGGTACGGACTGGATGGCGGCAGACCAACAGGTGGGGAAGGTTGTCTGGCACGATACCGAATGCGTATTGTTCATGCCCAAACCTCACCCAACGCTCGAAATGGGTGACGCGAAAAAGCTGAAAGCCGCTTTGGAAAAGGCACCGTTTTTCGCCATTATGGACGCGAAGACCCGGCTTCCCATTGAGATTCATTCGGGTGGAATTAAAGAAGTGTTTGAGTTTGGTCCTGCACCCCGGACCCTGGAACTTCCTGATGATCTCACGGCACAGATCAACCAGGGAAAGCGTGTGCGTGCATTAATGAATGCACGAGCTCCCCGGCCCTACTAGGAAATTCAAGATCCTCAGAATAAAGATATTGCAGAGTTTCAATCAGATTTTTTAGTGCATTGATGTGCGTTTTATTTGCGATAATCGCTGTTTATAGATTGCATAAATGTGCATAATATCGCAGCATTCAAATATGGAATTTTTCTTCTCTCCTGCCTTGGTTCAGTTGCGTAGATTTTTTGCGGTCGCCTCTCTGATTCCGTTCGCAGCGGCGGGCGCTATGGCCCAGCCGGTTGACCCGCCAGGGATTCGAGTGGTGGCATGTGACGCAAAGGTGGCCAGCAAGAAGCGCGGCATCTGTGCCAATAAACTCAGTGCTGAAGATTTCCGTGCACTGGCACCCGGTGTTTCCTGGTATTACAACTGGCACTACAAGACGGAGTTCACGCCGCCGTCGGATGTTAAGATGGAGTTTATCCCCCAGGCGTGGGGAAACCGCCCAGCGGATGTGGAAGGCCTGGATGCTTACCTTCGCGACGCCAAAGTAAAGCCGCGCGTGGTTCTGGCTATCAATGAGCCCAATCTAAAGGATCAGGCGTTCATTACCCCACAGCAGACCGCCGATCTGATGAAGAGAATCAAGGCGGTGGCAGACAAGTATAATCTGCCGGTGATCGGGCCGCACATGGCGCTGGGATCAGGCAATGACGCTAGCATCAAGGCGTTTGATCCCATAGATAACAAGGAAGTGATGTACACGTTCTTTGTGCCGTTTCTTAAGGCCACGTTTCACTATATGGGCAACGTGAAACCTGCGGGTCTTGGTCTTCACTCCTATGGCAACATTCACGAACTGAAGTGGGCGGCGGAGGAGATGCACAAACAGTTCGGCCAGCCCGTCTGGATGACCGAGTATGCTCAGTGGAAAGTGAAGAATCAGGACGAAGCTCGGGATTATCTGATTGCCGCAACCGATTTCCTGGAAGCATCTCCTAACGTTGCTGGATATGCGTGGTTTAAGGAGCGCTCCACTAACAAGGCGATCTCCTTGTTGGAAAAGGAATCGGGCAAGCTCTCGACTCTTGGCGAAATGTATATTGCAATTCCTTCCCACGAGACCGATGTCTACTACCGTCTTCCCGGCAAGCTGCAGTCCGAAAACTATGTGAAGGCAAACTTGGCAACACTTAAGCTGACCAAGGATTCAGAAGGTGGCGTTTTCGACATGGTCCCAGGCGGTGCGGAAACTGAACTGAGCTATAACGTGATGGTCGATCGTGAAGCCGACTTTGCCGTAACCTTCCGCGCATTTCGTGGAGCCATTTCGACGAATGCGATTGAGATTGTGAAGGACGGCAAGGTTATCGCCAGTGCCATGGCCAAAAGCGGCGGTGCCTGGGAAAACGTACAGACAACGGTGCATCTGCCTGCAGGCCCGCAGACGCTTCAAATCCGTTGCGCCGGTCATATGATGAACTGGGCGGAGTTTACTGCAGGAAAGTAGCTATCCTTCAGTCAATTGCGGGTCTTCCCGCTTTTAGCTGGCTGAGCAGCCAAATCGGACTTACTTTACAGTCAAGTGACTATGAAGAAAGTCTCCATGCTGGATGTGGCGCGCGCCGTGGGGGTTTCGAAAAACACCGTCTCACTGGCGTTGCGCAATGACCCACAGATTCCGCCGGCAAGGCGCGAGGAGATTTGGCAGACTGCCCAGCGGCTGGGCTACAGTAAGAACGCCGTTGTCGGGCACCTGATGGCGCAGCTTCGAACCGACAACGGCATAAAACCGCGCAGCACTCTGGCGCTGATCAACGCCAATGCCGATCCTGAGGCATTTACCCGGCATCCTACGGTGCCAACTTACGTGGCGGGTTGCCGTCGGCAGGCCGCCGCCCATGGGTATACGCTGAACGACTTCTGGCTGCACGATCCTGCGGTGTCTGGCGAGCGTCTCAGCAAAATCTTTCGCACCCGCAATGTTCGTGGCGCTATCCTGGTCGGTTTAATGAAGACGAATCGGCTGCCGGAACGCATGGCTGCCATATGGAGCGAGTTCCCCTGCGTGGTCACTGGCGTGCGCACACGGGAGCCAGCACTCTCTTTCGCCTGTGCGGATCACCACATGCTCACTCTGCGCGCATGCGAGCACGCGTTGCGCCTGGGTTATCGTCGACCGGCGCTGGTACTGGATGGCGTCATAGATGAACTGGTAGAGCGGCGGTTCACTGCCGGCATGGCAATTGCACAGAATACCCTGCCTGCGTCTCGCCGTCTGAATCCTTTCTATCAGGTGGAGGATGCGCGAAAGGATTCCACACTGATTGCCACGTGGTTTCGTCGTGAGAAGCCCGATGTGATCCTGTCACTTTACCACGTTGTTCGCGATTGGCTTCGTGAGATGAATCTTTCCAGCCCATCGAATGTCGGCCTGATTCAACTGGAACGTCGCAATGATAACCCCGACTGGGCCGGTATGAATCAGCATAACGACATCGTGGGCGAGGCGGCTGTCGAGATGGTCATCGGTATGATTCATAAAGGCGAGTGCGGCGTCCCTGTCTATCCTCGAGCTACGCTCATTGGCAGCACATGGACTGATGGTGCCACAGTTCAGGTTGCGCCGAGTTCCGAACTCTCAGCTGTGTCTAAGCCTTAATTGTAGAAGCGCCTGACACGCACTCCTCGCTGCCAGGCAGGAGGCTTGCATGCCTGGAAAGCACAAGCTTTCTGCCGAGCCATACTGCCCACGCCAGCATGGCGATGGTCAGGAAAGGAATATGCAGCAACGATGACGTATCGCCAAGCCAGATGACGACCAGTGTTGCCATTACCGCACGATATCCCCGTACTGTGCCAGTGCAAGTCACCCATGCGGCGATCATCACAGGATAGAATATGACGAGGTCATACTGGAACACCCGGGGTATGATCAAAACGCCGGAAAGCAGCGCAAAACATGCAATGGCACCGCGGTTGGAGTTAAAGAAGTCGCTGGGTGTATCGCGCAGTTTATTCCAAACGCAACGGCCCATGACGCAGATCCAGAAGAGAAGCAGAGCGGCGGAAGCTCCCCGCGCAAAGGTCGTGTTCAAACCGAGCAGTTCGCATCCGTTCATCAGACTGTGCTGGCGGAAGAGTGTTGCGGGATCGGGTATATGATGTCGAACCGTGTCCAGCCACGCGACCCAGCTTTCCATTCCGAATGGCAGTGAAAGAGATATCATTGCCACGATAACCAACACTCCCGGCCACAGTCGCCAGCCCCACAACAGAACCGCAGCACCCCACAGGGGCAGCCATAACTGGGGTTTCCAGCAGCCCAAACCCATCCATACTGAGGCGCGTTCCGGCCGGCCATCGGCAAACATCCGCCACACTTCCCACAGAATGGCCAGAGTCAGTAACCCGTTCTGGCCGTAAAGGATACACTGTAAAAATGGAGGCGAAGCCGCAAACAGCCAGCATGCCGCCCGAGCTTCCTGCGTTTCGCCCAGGTAATGCGATCCAATACGCCAGCCTAAGCCGAGGCCAAGCCCTACAGACGCCATCAGATAGAGCCACGCCAGTACCTGAAACGGCAGCCAACTGAGTGGTACACACAGCACGGCCACAAAGGGCGGATATAAAAATTCAAATCCTGCAGGATCCTTAAAGCCAAGCACATGCCGTGATTCTTCAAAAAATACCGGACCATCGTACAGACTGGCGGCTCTTCCCTGGCTCACCATGCGCCCGGCCACATAAAAGCCCGCCAGATCGGGCGCCATCGGCCTTCCGAATATGTCCAGAGGTCCCGGAGCCAGAACTTGCGTTACAAACCAAACGGCCAGCACGGCAATAAATCCAGCGCGCCCCCAGCGGATCATCCTTTCGGAAGTCAGAAGCGGACCCATGCCTTCATCTTCAGCTGCAGCATCATCCTCGCCGGGCTCCACTGCGGGGGATTTCAGATTCGGATCATCCGCGTTTCGGTTCGCGCCCTCTTGGTTATCCATTCATCTTCTGTGATACCCGAAGCGCGCGGCATTGCGAGTGCAATTTCATACTGACAGATTCCCTGCCTGAAAGACCACTGACTAAATAAAAGTATCAGTTTTGTCGTACGCGGCTTGAGAATAAGAGTCGATCTTCATTATCACTTTAAATAATCCCGTTTTCCCACTCCATTAGCCACATTTGACTGTCAAATGTTGTGATCACGTCAACCAGTGCATTGAAGCTTGTAAACGTAACCCGTTACCAGATAGTTAATCGTAACGTCGCCCAGCTATCACTGATACGAACCGGACGTCCCCCCATTTTTATGACTCCACGGCGCCCCACCATGAAGACAATAGCAGAGGCGGCCGGCGTCTCTGTCATGACTGTTTCACGAGCGCTTCGAAATCAGCCGGTCCTTTCTCAGACCACACGTACCCGCATTCAGGCCATTGCAAAGGAGATCGGCTATCGACCCAACCCGATGGTCTCTACGCTGATGGCGCAACTGCACGGCAGCCGGACCAATGCTGAATCACCAATCATCTGCTATGCCACGGCGTATCCCAACCCCGATCACTGGCGTGATTTACCCTACAACGTGGATGCCTATAATGGCGCCGCCCGACGCGCGGAGGCACTGGGATATCGGCTGGAGCATTTTTGTTTTACCGAACCGGGCATGACATTCAAACGCGCCTGCCGAGTACTGCGCGCCCGCGGTGTAGTGGGCCTTCTTATGGCGCCACTTCCCATCCCTCCGCCAACTGTGCTGGATCTGAACTGGGACTGGTTTGCCTGCGCAACCGTGGGCTATTCGCTGGAGGAAGCCAACCTGCACCACGCTATGGTGGATCACGTGGCGGTCATGCGTCTGGTTTACCGCTCCCTTTACAATCTGGGCTATCGCCGTATCGGCCTGGCAATCCGGCCCGTGGACGATACCGAAGTGGACAATAAATGGATTTCCGGCTTCTGTACGGAACAGTTTTTCCGCCCGGCTGCCGAGCGAGTTCCCATTCTGCTGGAGCCAGACTGGTGCGAAGCCAATTTTATGCGCTGGTACCTGCCGCACCGCCCGGAAGCAGTCATCACAGTGCATACTGAAGTTATCGACTGGCTAAAATCAGCCGGATTCAAAATCCCCAGAGACGTCGGCGTGGCCATGCCGGATCTCTCCTTCCGCTCGCAGTTCCCAGATCTCTCGGGAGTGGACCAACGGACCGAACTCGTTGGGGAAATCGCGCTGGATCTCGTAGTGGAGCAGATCCATCACAACCAGCGCGGGATTCCACCCGTGGCCAAGATTGTGATGGTTGAAGGCACCTGGGTGCAGGGCAAGAATGTCCGCTCTTTCACCCCTGCCCGCAAACGGACTACAGGGGTTCCAGCTCATGCTGCTATTTCTGCGAGTAAGTAATCTTCCCGCTGGAGAGGCGATTCACCAGATGCCAGGGGAACCTGGCGACAACGTTAAGCTGTCGAGCCAGCGTGAAATACTCGCTTTGTTTTGCGGGATGCTTCGCGCCCAGCAGAGTGCAAAGCACTGCTTTATCCGCCGAACGAATGTCCAGAGCCTTCACCGCACTCACATCAGGCGGAGTCGTGCTGCGTACCAGCTCTGCAACCTTCACATCGGCAGGAACACTCTTATCCAGTTGCCCCAGAGCCGTCTTCTCCCATAGCTCAGCCTTGTCCATCTTGCCCTCCGCGCGCAACGCCAGGTCAAGCGCAAGATGCTGATACGTGGTAAACGGGCAGGCAATGTACGGATAGACTTTACCAGCTTCTTCCGCGCGGCCCTGTTCCATCAGAGCGATAGTTTCGGTCCATCTTACATCACCACTGATGTCTGAACTTTTGTCTCCGGAATTATGGGTACTGTCGTAAAGACTCTTAAAGTCGCCGGCCGCATAATAGTAGGCTTGGCTGACTGTGAGAAGGGCCCGCTTTCCTTCGTCGCCATACGACTTAACCGCCACCGCGTATTTCGAGACCGCTTCCTTGCCCTTTTCCGCCATGTTCTGAGCGGCAAGCGTCAGAATAAGATACACGTTGCCAGCGATTTCCGTGGGTTCTTTTGCCAGGCCTTTTCGGAACGTATCCTCCAGAGTTTTTGCTTCACCCTGGGCAATACAGGTTTCCAACAAAGCGCGAAGCGCTTCAGACCTGCCGCCTTCCTTCTCCAGTGCCAGACTCAGATTCTCACGAGCACCGGCCCAGTCTGCCTGTGCCATTTTTTGACGTCCCATGGCCACATAGGGCCAGGCACACTCAGCATTGGCAGCAATTGCCTTCTTGAACCACGGCCCCGAATCGGTGGGATCGACGGTGCCACGCAGATAGAGGGCATCCGCATCCTTGGCGTCAGCCTTTATGGCTTCGTCATAGATTCCGGTGAGCAACGCATCACGCTCCTTGCTGTACTTCAGCTTGCGATAAATCGTATGCCACTCCACTAGTAACGGCGTAGTCTTTATGCCCTTTGCCAGGAATGCATCGAGTCTGTCGAGCACGTTCTGGCTGGTGTACGCGGCTTTCAGATAACGGTCAAGAGATGCTTCATTCGTCGGATCCAGACTTAATTGCCATTGCAACACATCAAAATACTGCGAGGTATGGCTCGAAAGATACGTATCCAGCAAATTATCGACATCTCCCTCAAAGAGATACAGGCCCACCAGCTTCTTTGTCCGGCCGCGCTTCAGGGAAACCTTCTCTGGCAATGGCTCAAAAGCATGGTGCACACCCGTGACTTTCTTGATCTCATCACCAAAGTGGAACTTATAATCCGAAGGTACATTGTTGCCAACCGAATAGGTGGCGTGCTCCTCAACAACCAAGGCGCCGCCGTCCACATTGATCATCCAGACGGCATGGTCAAAGAAGCGGCTGAAATAATCGGCCTCAACATTCAAATCTACTGTTCGAGGCTGGTCACCGCCAATGTTCACCTTGTAGTTGCCCTCTTTAAGGGTCAGCTTCTGGGCCGTCTTGGCATTGGTTTCAACCTGACCCACGCCGACAATCTCCACTTTGGTTTTCTCGTCATTGCCGGAAAACACATAAACAGAGCGATTTGTACGAATATACTCGTTGTAGACCGCGGCTGCAGTTATCGCACAAACCAGAAACAGGACGACGATGCTTACAGTCTTCCAGGGAAGCATGCCCCCATCCCAGACAGGCTCATTGCTAAACAGCGTCGCGGCGGTAAAGTTACGCCCCGGCAAGAGCGATGTGCGGCGGTTCAGCGCCTTCTCGCTAATCAACACCTTTTGACGGAATCTCGAGTCCTTTCCACTCTGGGGCACGCCCTGGAGGATCCGTGCATAAAGTTCCAGCGCCATTTCATGGTTGCCCTTGGCCTGGGCCGCATCAGCCAAATCCTCCAGCGGAGCCAGGGAATGAGCCGCTTCTGAACCAGGCTGCTCCAGATAATCAAGCAACATGCGCGCGCTTTGAAGATCACCAGACCGGATATACTCACGCGAAACACCCGCGCGTGCCGCCGGTAAAGACGAGTCCAGGTCATAAGCCCGCGAGAAGTATCGCTCCGCTTCCTGATCCAGGTGAAGTCCGTGCAATGCCTCTCCGAAACCTGCCTGCACGCTGGCACTGTTATTGAACTGCTGCTCCGATTGGCGAAACTGAGCCGCCTCCTGCACTCTCCCAAACTCCAGCATCACCTGATGCGCTCGCAGAGCATGAGCCTCCGTGGGAGCCGCCTTGTAAGTATGCATGACGCCGCCGATAGCACCCGAAGCCATCTCCGACCACACCTTGGCATCATAGGATTTGTCATGCTGACAGTTGACACAGAAGTCCACAACGTGCTTTTCACCGAGAGGAATGAGAGAAATTCCAAAGAGGCAAAAGTACAGTTTGGTATCAAATGAAGCCAGTTCACCTACCTTTTTGCAGCGTTCGCATTTGCCAATACGCACCTGCACGTTTTCCTGGCCTGAATAGGTCGTCCCGGTACCTTTAAATGTGGTCGGCATAAATTGTTAGAGAGATCACATCATGTAGCACGCTACATGCACATATGAACAGCTCAAAACGCAGAAATTGCTATTTTGTACTTTTTCTCCTCTGAAACGGTGCGGAATAATCGCTCTGACGCTTTTAATACAGAGACACAAATACGATTTTGGCTCAAGTGCCCTCCCCCCTAAAACCACGGGGGAAGGGCCAGTGACCATAGACCTACTGATGAGCTTCTACTCTCAAATGTGCTTATAAACCTCGCTGCCGCCTGTCTGGAATTCCGCAGCTTTGGCGCGCATTCCTTCCTCCAGCACAGACGCTTCTTTCAATCCCTGTTCCGCCGCGTATTTCCGAACGTCATCGGTAATCTTCATCGAGCAGAAATGCGGGCCGCACATGGAGCAGAAATGCGCCGTCTTGGCACCGTCCTGAGGCAGAGTTTCATCGTGGAATTCGCGAGCGCGATCGGGATCCAGTCCCAGGTTGAACTGATCCAGCCAACGGAATTCGAAGCGAGCTTTGCTGAGAGCGTTGTCACGGACCTGAGTGCCTGGAAAGCCCTTGGCCAGATCAGCCGCATGGGCCGCAATACGGTACGTAATCACGCCTTCCTTCACATCCTGCTTGTTTGGCAGCCCCAGGTGCTCCTTGGGCGTTACGTAACAAAGCATCGCGCAACCGTACCAGCCGATATTGGCAGCGCCGATGCCGCTGGTAATGTGGTCGTAACCGGGAGCGATGTCGGTGGTCAGCGGCCCAAGTGTGTAGAACGGAGCCTCAAAGCACTCTTTAAGCTCCAGATCCATATTCTCCTTGATCAGATGCATGGGCACATGACCAGGCCCTTCGATCATCACCTGGCAATCATGCTTCCAAGCGACCTTCGTCAGTTCGCCGAGAGTGCGAAGCTCGCCGAATTGTGCTGCGTCGTTCGCATCAGCCAGCGATCCAGGACGCAGGCCGTCGCCCAGTGAGAAGCTCACGTCGTAGGCCTTCATGATTTCGCAGATCTCCTCAAAATGCGTGTACAGGAAGTTCTCCTTATGATGCGCCAGACACCATTTCGCCAGAATGCTTCCGCCTCGGCTGACAATTCCCGTCACACGGCGCGCCGTGAGCGGAATATAGCGCAAAAGCACGCCGGCATGGATCGTGAAGTAATCCACGCCCTGCTCTGCCTGCTCAATGAGAGTATCGCGATAAATCTCCCAGGTCAGCTCTTCGGCGCGGCCACCCACCTTTTCCAGCGCCTGGTAAATCGGAACCGTTCCGATCGGCACAGGGGAATTGCGGATGATCCATTCCCGCGTTTCATGGATGTTTTTGCCCGTGGAAAGGTCCATCACCGTGTCGCCGCCCCAGCGGGTGGCCCACGTCATCTTTTCCACTTCTTCCTCAATGCTGGAAGCGACTGCCGAATTGCCGATATTGGCGTTAATTTTCACCTTGAAATTGCGGCCTATAATCATCGGCTCAGTCTCAGGATGATTAATGTTCGCCGGGATAATGGCACGGCCGGCCGCTACTTCCTGACGCACAAATTCAGCGGTAATTTCCTGAGGAAACCTGGCGCCCCAGGTGTGACCGGCGTGCTGAAAACGCAATGCGCTGGTGTCAGGGGCTGGCCCGCGGCTGCTGGCGGTATCCAGCGCCATATTCTCGCGTATCGCGATGTACTCCATTTCAGGAGTAATAATTCCACGCTTGGCGTAGTGCATCTGCGAGACATTTCCGCCTGCCGATGCGCGACGGGCACTGCGACGAAGACCGGGATAGATCTCAAGGCGTCCGCGATTGCTTTCCTGACGGCTGGCATATTCCGCATGCGCTTCGGACAGGTAGCCGTTGTCACGAGGCTGGACGGGCCGGCCCTCATAAGTCTCTGTATCTCCACGTGCGGCAATCCAGTCCAGCCGCAGAGGGGACAGTCCTTTGCGAATATCGATCTTGACCGAAGGATCTGTGTAAGGCCCAGAGGTATCGTACACGCGAATGGAAGGATTGGGCGTTACGTTGCCTTGGGTGTCCTTCGTCGGAGACTGGTCAATTTCGCGCATCGCGACCTGCACACCAGGTTGGCTGCCCTGCACATATACTTTATGCGACGCAGGAAAGGGCTTCGTGGCCGCAGCCAGGAATTTTTTGCTGCGCTTCGTGGAAGCGGAGCTGCTGGCGGAGCGGCGGCGGGCGGGTACCGGCGTAAGCGGGGATATCATGCGAATGGCGTCAGGCTATGGGTTAAACGGATAATTATACAAGGATACAGACCGGGCTGGAAATGCCGCGCTCAACCTGACCAGTTGCCGACAGGGAAATTGCCTCAAAGATATCACGGCGAGCGAAAACAGCTCACCTGCCGGGCGGTGCGTCCCGGCATTCATGCGCACCATGGCTGTGGTCTGCGCAAAGCGAATCTTCATGTGCGTATCCCTTCGCCGGCATTATCCGGATCAGGTTCATCGGGTCGTTACCGCCTTTTCTGCGGCAACCTCTCAGCCCTCAAGCTCCCCGTATCATAGTGCGATACAGTATGGCAGAGTAAGGCAGCTGATGCAAGATCCGGCACCAGCGTATAACGCAGAATTCCTCGGCGACAATACTTGAGTACCCATAAAATGTTGGTACATTTGCTGCTGCACTGTTTACAACAAATAATACATCCGGATTTTGTCCGTCCACCGCAAGAGCATTCGACTAACTGATGCCGGCCAAACCCTTAGGAGCCACGCTGCTGATGAAGAAAATTGAGGCGATCATTAAACCATTCAAACTGGAGGAAGTAAAATTGGGTCTGAACGAGATAGGCCTGGATGGTATGACCGTCTCTGAAGTTAAGGGTTTAGGGCGACAACGCGGCCACAAGGAATTTTACCAGGGCTCTGAATATACCGCCCACTTCCTGCCCAAAATAAAGGTCGAGATCGTGATAGCCGATGACAAAGTAGACGAAGTAATCTCCGTCATTATCGACAGCGCCCGCACTGGTAAGATCGGTGATGGCAAAATATTCGTTATCGACGTGGAGCAGGCGCGCCGCATCCGCACACTAGAAGAAGGCGTCAAAGCAATCTGACAGCAGTTTGAGGCGGAAAACAAAAAAGCGCGCCCTGTGTGGTGCGCGCTTTTTTAATTCTAATGAGCGATCAAGATGAGCTGAAGTCGCTCAGGTTTTTTTGTCAATAGCAAGACGTGAGGAGGGCGCATTCTTCGCTCTGTGCGCGTCCAAATGACGCGCAATTAATTATGACGCTCGGTTCAGAATAACAGGTAACCGACGAACAATGCAGCTATTGCCAAAAAAAGACATGCGCATACAGCTCAGCCTGATTCGCTCATTAGAAAAAAGCTGATGTATCCAGCACGTCTTGCTGGATAATCGCCGAAACAGGTAGTGAGCAGTCTGCTGACTAATTGCCCATTGCCGTTCCCAACTGGCCACCTGATTCCCACTTTTCCGGGCGACCCCAGGGAGTTGTGGATACGCGCTGACCGTTGGGGTCCAGATCGGGTGATGAGGAAGATGCAGTCTGATCTGTAGAGGCACATCCCACTACAAAAGAGAACGACACCAGGAGAATAAGGAAATGAAGTGCCTTGCGCATAAAGGGTGCGATATATTTCCGCAGAAGTGAGCGCAGGTCAATTCATGATTTCGTCACCAACCTGGATTTCCTTGGCAGACTCCTCACGCAGCACATTGGCGGTGGAGGAATGAGCCTCTACGCTGATGACGCGAAGCTTGCCCACAAAAGTGCGGCCGCGATACACGTGCAGGACACCATTGGGAGCGACGCCCTCATGCGTACCAACATTCACGGTAGCGTAGTTCCATGTGCGGTTTACTGCGGTAACTTTGCCGCTTACGCCAGGAATGGGTCCGCCCTGAGCGGCTACGGCCACAGCCTTGCGAAGTTTGGCCGCTTCATTAACAAGCTCCTTTTCCTGAACCTCAAGAACCTTGCGTTCGCCTTCCAGCGCGGCAACTTCCTGCTCCAGCTTGGCAATTTCCGCACGGAGCACATCTGGTTTCACATCGCCATACTTGTCGGTCTTGTCCTTCAGATCCTTTTCGGCAGCCAGCGCTTTATCATTGGCTTCCTTCACCTGGGCATCCAGACCTTCGGCTTTGCGCTTTACTTCAGCAAGCTTGTCGTTAATGGCAGCAATCTGAGCAACCAAATCTTTTTTCTTGGTATCGAGGGTGGTCAACTCCTCTTTCTGCTCCTTGATCTTGGTATCAAGGCTGGCAATAGCATTTTCAGTATCAGTTACAGCTTTTAGCTTTGATGTAAGCTCACCCTGCTTAGCCGTTATTTTGCCGACAAGTGTATATCCACAGTAGCCGGATACAGCGAGACCTAGTAAGGCCAATCCGAAAAAGATTTTAGCAAGCATAGTATAATAGTGTCACTTGTTGCGGAACAGTAATCCAGTATCAGGTGTTATTGAAAAACCTCATCACCTGGTTGAATACTGGCATTAGTGGATTCCGGAATCACATCGCCAATGGCGATTTTCTTCTCCACGCTGCTGACACGAAGCTTTCCGATCAGTTGACGATTGCGGTACACGAACAGGGTCGAGTTCGTTGCAATTCCGTCATCCGAACCAATATTGAGAACGGCAAAATTCCACGTGCGATTCAGCGTAAGGACACGCCCACGCACGCCTGGAGCCTTGGCGGGAGTGCGTGCTACAATCACCGAATCCCGAACGGCAGTGGCGACTTTGTTGGCTTCGATCACCTTCGCCTGGAGATCCGTATTCTTCGTCTTCGAGGAATTCAGCGTATCGATCAGCACGTTTTTCTTCTGATTAAACTCCTTGGGGTCAGCACCTTCCCAAAGTTTATCCAGTTCAGATGATTTCGACTCATAGCCAGTCAGGCGTTCCTGCGTGCTCTTCAGCGCAGTAGCTAAATCTTCAACGCGCTTGTCGGCCATCGTCACATCGCGCTTGGTGTCATCCAGCAGCGAGGAGGCTTTTCCCACTTCGGCGGTCGCGTCTTTCAGGCCTTCCTGATTCTTCTCGTCCTCCTTGCGGCGATCGGCGTAAACCTTCTGCTTGGCGTTATGATCCGCCTCAGCGGCCAGATAATCCGCCACGGTTTTATTGTGTTTCTCCACGAGCATATAAGCTGCGCCGAGGGCGGCACCGCTGCCCAGTACAGCTATTACTCCAAAGACTTTTGCTAGATTCGACATAGGGAAAAATCGCCGTGAGGATGTAGGAAAATCAACGACTTGTGATGTAAGCGAGATTGATTAAAAGAAGGGGGTATGTCAACCCCGTAGTAATGAATAAAGTGTTTTCGTTGTGAGTATTGGCGGACTTTTCCAGGCAATTAATGCCGGGCTGCTGTTACCATCGCGATTTTTTATGGATAGTGCGCAGCGATTGCTGCAATTCCCGCTCTGACATTTCCATCTCCGACATCAACCATTCGGGTGACGCCGTCGCCGCCCCCAGCGATTCCACCGTTCGCCTCTCTTCCTCGTCTGCCGTTATTACCAGAATCTGCGCCGCCTTGCCACTTCCGTGTACCGTTCGCTCAATCATGCTGTCCGCCGTTTCATCGGCAGTGGAGTATGCGATCACGATCGTATTCTTCGCTCGCATGGTTGCCGTGCCATAGGTTCCGTCGAATACCAGGGTGACAAGCCACTGCCCGGAGTCGTGCAGCCTTTGCGTTGACTCAGCAAGTATTCGCCGGGCTTCCGCCGGCTTCTTCTGATGCAGCCTGCGCAAATCTTCTCGCGCGAATATGACGCTGTGACCGTCGATGAGCATGTAGCGCGCTTGCATAATGAGGCTATGCCTAGCAAGTCTATCGACAATTGTCACTTTACATTTTCCACGCTTTTCAGCCTTACGCTGTCTATCGTTAATTTATGGTCAATATAGCACAAAACGCGTGACGCCGCACCCGGAATCGTCAACGACCGCCCCGTTTGGCCGGCACGTCTTCCATTCAAGGTCCAGCGTCACGCGATTGAGAATCTGCGAAAGTGGAAGGAACAGGGAAATCCCCGCCTTATTTACGAATCGCGGCTTCTTTGGCGGCTGCCTGCTTGCGCTTAATATAATTAACGCGGCGGCGGCGCTTCTGAATTTTGTTGCTTTGTTGTCCCATAAGGGGTCTTTCTTCGCTGATTCGGGTCCGGATGTCAAGAATACAATAAAATGATTTGCAGCCACGATCGTTCATGTATCCGCAGAGTTCCCACACCAATGCAAATTCAGGAGGAGGATCGGCTTGCCAACTGCCTCGTCCAAAGGCAAAAACATAGCCCATGAAACAACCGGTGGCATTAATTATCCGAGATGGGTGGGGCATCAGTCCCCAGGGGCAGGCTGCGGCAGAAAAGGAAGGCAACGCACCCCTGCTGGCAAAACTCCCCTTTCACGAGCATCTGTACGCCACCTACCCGCAAAGCCGTCTCAGCGCCAGCGGTCTCGACGTCGGCCTGCCGGAAGGTCAGATGGGCAACAGCGAGGTAGGCCACCTCAATCTGGGCGCGGGACGCGTTGTCTACCAGGATCTTACCCGCATTAATCTCGATATCAAGGAAGGCAAGTTCTCTTCCAATCCGGAACTCGTTAAGTTGCTGACCCATCTGCGCGATACCGGCAAAACCCTGCACCTGTGGGGCCTTCTATCCGACGGCGGAGTTCATTCCCACATCAACCACCTGTTTGCACTTCTGGCAGCGGCCAGGGAGCAGGGCCTTACCAAAGTACTGGTTCACGCCTTCACCGATGGCCGTGATACGGCGCCTCAGGGCGGAGCAGGTTACCTGACTGAACTCATTGCCAAAATCAAAGAGCTGGGCGTAGGCACGCTGGCCACACTGGTTGGCCGCTATTATGCCATGGACCGCGACCAGCGCTGGGATCGCACCTCACTGGCCTGGAACCTTCTTTTCAATGGCACAGGCACCTACGCCGAAGACCCTGTTGCTCATGTAAAATCCTGCTACGCCAACGGCAAGACCGATGAGTTTCTGCCCGCAACTGTATTTATTAAGGAGCCCCGCCCGCTCGTTGTGGATGGAGACGGAATCCTGTTCTTCAACTTCCGCTCCGACCGCGCCCGTCAGTTGAGCCGTGCCTTGTTATCTAAAGAGTGGCCTCACTTCGACCGCTCCTATCATCCTTCCGTGAAGTACGTGACGATGACCGAATATGACGCGACCTACGGCGTACCGATTCTGTACTCTCCCCAGAGTATGCATGATCTGCTGGGCGAGGTTGTCGCACGCTCTGGCAAACACCAGCTGCGTATGAAAAAAAAAAAAAAATACCCGCACGTCACCTACTTCTTTAATGGCGGCAATGAGACGCCAAATCCTGAAGAGGATCGCGAAGTCATTCCCAGCCCCAAGGTTGCAACCTACGACCTGCAGCCTTCCATGAATGCTCCTCAGTTAACAGATGCCGTCATCAAGCGCCTGGAAACCGGTGAATATGATCTCCTCATTCTGAACTTCGCGAACCCGGATATGGTGGGCCACACAGGAGTCCTGGCTGCGGCAATCGAGGCGGTGGAAACAATCGATGCCTGTCTGAAACGAGTGGTTGAAAAGATCCTTTCCATGGGCGGCAAAGCTCTGATTACAGCGGACCACGGTAATTGCGAACGCATGATTGCAGCCGACGGGTCTCCTCACACGGCTCACACGACCAACCTCGTGCAGTTTATCTACGTGGCTGCCGACGCTTCCCGCGCCAAACTGGAAGATGGAATTCTGGCCGACGTTGCGCCTACCCTGCTCTATCTGCTGGGCGTGGAAAAGCCGTCGGACATGACCGGGCACAGTCTGGTCACGATTTCCTGATCTGATCTGTTTAGCAACGTCGCGGGGCCGCTACTTTTGCGCCCTGCGGCAGTTGCATCTTCCCGCAGAAAGCGGATGTTGAATGATTGCGCTGCCGAATGCTGTCTTCCTCGGTTGAACGCTTTCAGAAGAAATGCAGAAATCGCGGCGCAGCCCCCTTGACTTCCCGCTCAATTCTCCGACGATATCTTTCATAGGTAAGCGCACTTCACTTCGCTCCGCATCAGACAATGATGAATTACGATTTGGCACCACTATTAGAAGGCTGGGATTACACGACCGGTCAGGTTGTCGCACGCAAAATCACCGGTCAGGATGGACGTGAAAAAGTACAGCTGCGCCTTGATTTGGGCGTACTACAGATGGAACTGGACGGTCGGCCGGATGGGCAGCATCCCGAAGGCCGGGAGTCGATTCTGGAATATTATATTGCGCAGGCCGAAGCCTTTGAAAACAAGCAGACCGAGGAAATTGCCTTCAAACTGGACAGTGAAGACTGCAGCAAGCTCCACGCCGAGGCGGTGCAATACTATCACCGCTATCTGGCTCTTTTTCATCTGGGTGACTGGCCGCGCGTCATCCGTGATACCCAGCGCAACATCAATCTGTTCGATTTCGTAGACGAACACGCCGAGCATCCCATGCTTTCATGGAGCTTCCAGCAGTTTCGCGCCTATGTCATCATGCTCCGCACCCGCGCCCAGGCCCAGTCTCATCTGGATCAGGGACACGCCACCGCAGCAGTTGCCATGTTGAATGACGGGCTGGACGAGATTCGTGCCTTTTTCAAGCAGCACCGCCGTGAAGATCTGATCCCGCAATGCCAGGAAATCCGCTTTCTGGAGCAATGGCGCGAGGAGTTGCTGCGCGCTATTCCCACCACCAAGCTTGATATCCCGATGCCTGAACCGCTGACCGAAAGGCTGCGCTTTGAAAAGGCACTGGCCGAAGCAATCGAGCGCGAAGATTACGAAGCTGCCGCAGCATTGCGCGACAGCATCCGACAGCTGAAGACTTCAGGACCAGCTTAGTTCATTTAACAAGCCGGATCTGGAATAAGCCAGTGCCATTGCCAATTGCCGTGGCTTTTGACCGTTTTCCGTTAATCTTGTCGCACGATGCCTCAAGCTCACAGTTGAGGAAACGTGCAACAACGCTTTAGACGATTCGCCTGCGAGTGGTCTTATTCTAATGAGCGATCAAGATGAGCCTCGTACGCACAGGATTTTTTGTCAAGGGCAAGGCGCGAGGAGGGAGCATATTAGAATAATATGTGACCGACGAGCAACGCAACGATTGACAAAAAAGACATACGAACGAGGCTCAGCTTGATCGCTCATTAGAATTAGAACATCTTTACGTACGCCTTGGCACGCAGGCCGTCCAGCCACTCCTGCTGCAAACGCTGCTTTTCGTCGAGAATTAACGCCTGCTCAATTTCTTCACGGACTTCCGCGAGCGGGCGTACAAAGGCGTGTT